>NZ_JAAIVI010000017.1:1279749-1579749 GCF_011008905.1 Wenzhouxiangella sp. XN201 | reverse complement strand
ATACCGGGCTGGTTCGCGGCCTGGATTATTATTGCCGGACCGTGTTCGAGTGGGTCACTGAAGATCTCGGTGCGCAAGGCACGGTGTGTGCCGGCGGTCGTTACAATGATCTCGTGGCCATGCAGGGGGGTAAGGACACACCCGGCATCGGTTTTGCCCTGGGCGTCGAGCGCCTGCTGGCGTTGCTCGACGCGGCCGGTGTCGAGCGTGATCAAAAGCCGCAGGTCTTCATCGTCAGCCAGGTTGCCGCGACCGACACCTTGAAGATGGCCGAGTTTCTGCGCGATCGCCTGCCAGGCCTTCGTCTGGGCGCTGCACTGGGTGGTGGCAGCATGCGCTCGCAGTTCAAGCGTGCCGACCGCAGCGGCGCACGCTGGTGCCTGGTGCTGGGCGAACGCGAACACGCCGAAGGGCAGGTCGCGCTCAAGGATCTCCGCGCCGAAGGCGGAGAGCAGCAGACGATGCCCATCGATCAATTACCGGATTTCCTGGCGACAGCGCTTGCCGGAGAAGTGGACGACTGATTTATCATAGGCGCCCGGAACAATACCCAAGCGCCTCATCTCAAGGATTCATAAGACATGGCTGTAGAGCTTTACGACGAACACGAACAAAGCGAGCGCGTCCGGAACTGGATCAAGGAATACAGTTCTTCAATCATCATTGCGCTGATACTCGCCTTTGGCAGCATCTTCGGGTTCCGCCAGTGGCAGGACTACCAGGCCAATCAGCAGGCCCTGGCGGCCGATTACTACCGGGTGGTCGCCGACCAGCTCTCGGCCGAGGAATATGATGTGGCCGCAGCGGAGTACGAGGCCATGCGCGAGGCCGTGGGTGGAAGTGCCTATGCCGGATTGGCAGGCATGCGGCTGGCTGCGGCACAGGTCGAAAACGGTCGCCTGGCCCCGGCCGAGTCCATCTATCGCGAGATTCTCGACAATCGCCGTCTGCGCCCGCTGTGGCCCGTGGCCACCCTGCGACTGACACGGGTTCTCGAGGCACAGGGCGAGAGTGAAGCGGCGCTGGCCCTGCTCGACGAACCGGCGCCGACCGGTTTTGAAGCCGCCTGGGCCGAAACCCGCGGCGACCTGATGTTCGAGCGTGGTCGCGTCGAGGAAGCGCGCAGCGCCTGGCAGCAAGCCCGCGAAAGTCGCCTGGCCGATGGTTCCAACACGCGCTTGCTCGACGTCAAGATCGACGCCGCGACCGCGGCCACAGGAGAAACTTCGTGATCCGCTCTCTGCGCACACTAATCGCGCTGTCGCTGCTTGTTTCGCTGGGTGGCTGCCAGACCATTGGCGGTTGGTTCAGTGGTGACGGGGACGAGCTCAAACCGGCCGAACTGGTCGAGATTCAACAGACCGTCCCGGTCAATCGACTGTGGTCGGTGAATACCGGTGACGGCGGCAATCGTAGCCGACCGCAGCTCAGGCCGGTCGCCCATGACGGCCTGATCTGGACGGCCGATCATCGCGGCCGGATTACCGCGGTCGACGCCGACAGTGGCCGGATCGAGCGAGAGATCGAAATCGACCTGCCGGTCTCGTCCGGGCCGACGGTCACCGACGAACTCGTCCTGGTTGGCACCTTCGACGGCGAGGTGGTCTTGATCGAGCGTGCCTCAGGCAATATCCGGTGGCGTGCCGTTCTGTCTTCCGAGGTACTGGCCAGGCCGGTGCTTCACGACGGCGTTGTCGTTGCACGCAGTATCGACGGGCGCGTGTTCGGGCTCGACGACAGCGACGGTACCCGCATGTGGGTGTATGACCGCAGTGTCCCGCTGCTGACCCTGCGCGGCAACAGTGACCCGCTTCCCCGCGCCGGGCAGGTCTACATCGGCTATGACGACGGGCGCGTGGTGGCCCTGCGAGTCGCCGACGGTTCCCTGCTCTGGGATCAGGAAGTCAGCACGCCGGAGGGCCGCACGGAACTGGATCGACTGGCCGATGTGGACGGCCCCATGCTGGCGGTGGGTACCGAGCTGTATGCCGTCACCTATGGCGGGCGCGCGGCCGGACTGGCGCTGGAGTCGGGGCGCATCCTGTGGACCAAAGAGGTCGCCTCGGCCAGCGGGCTGAGCCTGTACCGCACCCAGCTGGCGATGACCGATCGCGATGACAATATCTGGGTGGTCGATCGCCGCAACGGCACGACGCTCTGGCGTGACGACCGCCTTCTGCGCCGGGGCCTGACCCGTCCGGTCTTTTTCGGCGGATTGCTTGCGGTTGCCGATTTCGAGGGCTATCTGCACTTTTTCGACGCTGAAAGCGGCGACATGGTTGCGCGCAGTCGAGGATCGAAGAATGCACCGGCTGGCGCACCGCTCGTGGTCGGCAATACCCTCTACCTGCTGGACGAGGATGGCAATCTCAGCGCCTGGCAGGCTGCCGGTTCGAACTGAATGACCGGGCTGCCGGTCGTCGCCGTGGTCGGCCGCCCGAACGTCGGCAAATCGACCCTGTTCAACGCGCTCACGCGCACCCGTGACGCACTGGTAGCCGATACGCCGGGTGTGACCCGGGACCGGATCTATGGTCGCGCCGAGATCGATGGCCGGCCAGTCCTCCTGGTCGACACCGGTGGCCTCGACAACGCGGGCGATCAGGTGGAACTGGGAGCGCAGGCCCAGACGCGCCTGGCGATCGAAGAGGCCGACGTGATCGTGCTCCTGACGGATGCCCGCGCCGGCATCATCCCGGTCGAGCGAGAGATCGCCAGTGAACTCCGGCAGCTCGGCAAGTCGGTGGTCCACGCCGTCAACAAGACCGACGGGCTTGATCCGGACCTGGCACTGGCCGAGGCCAGCGAACTGGGACTGGGTGAACTCTGCCCGATCTCGGCCAGCCACCGCCGCGGACTCGATCGGCTCGGCAGAGCCGTCGCGGAGCGGTTACCGGCTGCGGTCGACGAAGCGATTCTCCCGGACGATGGTCTGCGACTGGCGCTGATTGGCCGCCCCAACGCCGGCAAGTCGACCCTGCTCAACCGCCTGCTGGGTGAAGAACGGGCGCTTGCCACACCTGTCCCCGGCACCACGCGCGATCCGATTCACGCCACGATCGAGCGCGACGGCGTGCGTTACCACCTGATCGACACGGCCGGGATCCGTCGGCGCCGGGGCAGCCAGCAGGGCGTCGAACGTTTCAGCACGATCAAGGCGCTGCAGTCGATCGAGCAGGCCCGCATCGTCTGCCTGGTCTGCGATGCGGTCGAGGGCATCACCGACCAGGACGCGCGCCTGGCCGGACATGTGATCGAAGCCGGCCGCGGGCTGGTCATCGCCCTGAACAAATGGGATGCCATCGGCAACGAACGACGGCACCAGGTACTGGTCGAAGTCGCCGAACGCCTGGATTTTGCGCGCTTCGCCCCGGTGGTGACGATCTCGGCCCTGCACGGCAGCGGTCTGGGTGAGCTGACCGATGCAGTTGAGCACGTCCACGAATCCGCCAACGGCGACTTGTCCACCTCGGCCCTGACGCGCACGCTGCGACGGGCAGTCGAGGCCCACCCGCCGCCGGCGATACGGCAACGCACACCCAAGCTCAGGTATGCTCACAGTGGCGGCCAGTTTCCGACCCGCATCGTCATTCACGGTACCCGGACCGAGGGCATGCCGGATCAATACCAGCGCTATCTGGTCAATCGATTCAGAGAGGCGTTCGAACTGACGGGCGTTCCGGTCCGGCTGGTGTTCCGGGAAGGCGACAATCCCTACGCCGGCCGACGCAACAAGCTCTCGCCGCGTCAGATTCAAAAGCGCAGGAGGCTCAAGAAGTTTGTCCAGCGAAAGAACAGGAAGCGCTGATCGCCTGAAGGCTTACCTGGACGAGGCTCGTTCACAGGTCCGATCGCTTTCGCCCGAGCAGGCCCGGCGGGCGCAGGACGGCGGCGCGCTATTGATCGATATTCGCGAGTCCTGGGAGACGGCCGGCGGTTCGGCGGCTGGTGCCGCCTTGATCGAACGCGGCCAGCTCGAACTGGAAATCGGCCGGCACGCGCCCGATCCGGATCAGTCGATTGTTCTCATGTGTGAAGCCGGAAATCGCTCCGCGCTGTCGGCACGGTCACTGCAAGCGATGGGCTATCGCAAGGTGGCCAACCTGAGCGGTGGCTGGAACGCGTGGTGCCAGGCCGGACTGCCGACCGAGCGTCCGCGCGGACTCGACGATCGGGCGCGCCAGCGTTACCTGAGACATCTTGCCATCGAGGACATCGGCGAAGCCGGGCAACGGAAACTGCTCGACAGCCGGGTCTTCATTGCCGGCGCCGGCGGCCTGGGATCGCCCGCGGCACTCTATCTTGCGGCCGCCGGGGTCGGGCAGATCAGCCTGGTCGATGACGATCGTGTCGAGCGCAGCAACCTGCAGCGCCAGATCCTGCACAGCGATCACCTGATCGGACACCCCAAGACCGAATCGGCGGCTCAGCGCCTGCATGCGCTCAACCCGGACATCCGGGTCGAGACTTTCAGCGAACGGCTCACCCAGGCCAACGTGGACGCGCTGATTCGCGACCATGACGTGGTCATCGACGGGTCCGACAATTTTCCGACACGCTATCTGCTCAACGACGCCTGTGTGCGACAGCGGCTGCCCCTGGTCTACGGTGCGGTGTTGCGGTTTGCCGGGCAGATTGCGGTGTTTCGCGCCGGTGACGGTCATTCACCGTGTTATCGCTGCCTGTTTCCGCAGCCGCCGGCGCCGGAGGATTCGCCATCCTGTGCCGAGGCCGGTGTGCTCGGCGTGATGCCGGGAGTCATCGGTACGCTGCAAGCGGCCGAGACCCTCAAGTTGCTGCTCGATCTGGGTCAGCCGCTGGTGTCGCGGCTACTGCATTACGATGCGCTGGCTGGTCGATTCCGGGAAACCCGGCTGGTGCGCGATCCGAACTGCAATCACTGCGCTAGCGGGTCGCGCTAGAGACTCCCCAGGTACTGGTTGATGCCGCGGATCAGCATCGGGTCGTCGGGGAGGGTTTCCGGCGACCAGTGCTCGACCAGCTCGCCGCGCCGGTCGAACAAGTACTTGTGGAAGGTCGCGTCGGGCAGCATGGCGTTACCGCGTTCCTGCAGCATTTCGCGAAACAGCGGGTGTGCGTCCGGCCCGGTGACGGCGTAGCGCTGCGTGACGATGAAGCTGACCGGATAGTTCTCGCGCAGAAATTCGTCGATTGCCGCCTCGTCACGGGGTTCCTCGTCCCAGTCGTTGCAGGGAATGCAGAGTACGACCAGGCCGTGACGGGCGAACTGGGTGTTGAGCTGCTGCAAACGGCCGATCTGCGGCGTGAAACGTGCTTCGGTGGCGATGTTGACCAGCAGGAATGGCTGATTACGATAGCGCTCCAGATAGACCGGCGCGCCGGCAAGATCCATGAAATGGTGATTGAAGAGGTTCACGACAGTTCAGTTTCCAGGCTGCGTTTCCGACAGCATCCTACCTTACAATGTCGGCCATGACGAACGCCAGAGCCCGCATTCTTGACGGTCGTGCCGTCGCCGATCGCCTGATCGCCAATGTCGCAGACGCGGTCGACACTCACGTGGCCGAGGGCGGTCGTGCCCCGGGGCTGGCCGTCATTCTGGTCGGCGACGACCCGGCCTCGCAGGTTTACGTCAACAACAAGATCCGCGCCTGTGACCGGGCCGGCATAGTCTCCACAACGCAGCGACTTGCCCACGGTGTCGGTCGGGGAGAGTTGCTGGCCCTGATCGATGCGCTCAACCGGGACGATTCGGTCGACGGCATTCTCGTCCAGTTGCCCCTGCCGGGTCATCTCGACGAGCGTATGGTGACCCGTCGGATCTCTCCGGAAAAGGATGTCGACGGATTCCACCCGGTCAATATGGGGCGACTCGCGGTCAGGGATCCAGGGCTTCGCCCGTGTACGCCGCGCGGCATCATGACCCTGTTGGCGGCACACGGTATCGATGCCAAGGGCATGAACAGCCTGGTCGTCGGTGCCTCGAATATCGTCGGGCGGCCACTTGCCCTTGAGCTGTTACTGGCCGGCGCGACGGTGACGATTGCCCACCGCTTCACCCGGGATCTGGCCGAGCACGTGCGGCGAGCAGAGCTGCTGTGCGTGGCGGTCGGAAAGCCCGGCCTGATCGACCCCGGCTGGGTCGCCGAGGGTGCGGTCGTGGTCGATATCGGCATTACGCGGGGATCCGACGGCAAGCTGCACGGTGACGTCGACTTTGACGCCGTGTCCGGGCGTGCTGACTGGATCACGCCGGTGCCCGGGGGCGTTGGACCCATGACCGTGGCGACCCTGTTGCAGAACACCGCCGAGGCGGCTGGCCTGGTGGTTCGCGCGCCATGATGCTGCGCTGGATTGCCGTGCTGGCCGTGTGCTTGCTCGCTGGCTGTTCGGCCATCATCGAGCGCTCCACCGCGCGCCTGGCCGACGACCTCGAGACGGCCATACGGCAGTATGAGGATCCGGCCACTGTGGCCGATGCACTGCCGGCCTACCTGTTGCTGCTCGAGGCTCGGCTGGAGTCGAATCCCGACAGTGCCGCACTGCGATTGACAACGGCCCGACTGACGGCGACCCACGCTGCCCTGTTCGCCGCCGACGATCGGGCAGGGCAGCGTAGTCTGACCCGTCGCGCCCTGTCGCACGCCCGTTCCGGCGCCTGCCTGACCTCATCGCAATTGTGCGAGTTGCATGACTTGCCCTACGAGGCGTTCGAGGCACGTGTTGCCGAACTGGGCCGGGATGAACTGTCGGCGGTTTACGTACTGGCCACGACCTGGACCGGATGGATCGATGCCCATTCGGATGAATATGGCGCCCTGGCTGATCTGCCCCGGGTCCAGGCGCTGCTCGACTGGGTCGTCAACGAGGCGCCGACCCACGATGATGGCGCGGCCTGGCTTTATCTGGCCGTGCTCCATTCGCAGCGCCCGCCAGCAGCGGGCGGGCAACCCGATCGCGCCCGCCGCTACTTCGAGCGTGCCGGCGAAATTTCCCGGGGTCGGAATCTGCTGGTTGATGTCATGCTTGCCGATCACTATGCCCGCCTGTTGTTCGACCGCGAGCTTTGGGTGAGTTCGCTCGAAGGCGTACTGGCTGCCGAGGTTGACGATCCGGACTACCGACTGGTCAATGCCGTGGCGCGCCACCGCGCCGCCGAACTGCTGGAACAAACTGAAAGGATTTTCGACTGATGCCCTTCATTCAAAGAATCGGACTGACGCTGCTTCTGGCCTGCCTGGTCGGGCCGGCTTCAGCGCAGACGCTCAAGCTGGCGACCATCGCGCCGGACGGTTCAGCCTGGATGGAAGAATTGCGCGCCACGGCCGAACGTATCGAAGCGCAAACCGGGGGTGAGCTCAGTCTGCGCTTCTACCCCGGTGGCGTGATGGGTGATGCCGAGGCCGTGCTGCGTCGCATGCGCCTTGGACAGCTCCACGGCGGTGCCTTCACCTTGGGAGACCTCGCGCGGGTGGCACCGGCCGCCAATTTGTACTCAATGCCCTTCGTTTTCCGGAACCTCGAGGAAGTGCAGGCTGTGCGTGAGACCTTCGACCCACTCATCATCGAAGCACTCGGCGAGGGCGGCATGGTCGTGCCGGGCATCAGCCTGGGCGGATTTGCCTACCTGTTCAGCGATCGTTCCCTGCCGGTTGACGGGCCGGAAGGAATCGACAGAAACCTGAGAGTCTGGGTGCCGGTGGGTGACGAATCCTCGCGCCGCACCCTGGATAGGGCTGGTGCGAGTCCGGTGCCGCTACCCATTTCGGAGGTCTATACCGCCCTCCAGACCGGCGCGGTCAACACCTTTGCGACCACGCCGTCGGCGGCCATCATCCTGCAATGGCACACGCGTGCCCGCAGCATGCTCGACATGCCGCTGCTGATGACCGCCGGCACGATCGGAATCGATCAACGCGCACTCGCTCGTTTGACCGAGGATCACCGGTCGGTTCTGGTTGCGGAGTTGCGGCAGGCGCTCGAGCGACTCGAGCGTTCCAATCTCGCCGACAACGCCGAGGCGCGCGAGGCGCTCGAGGATCAGGATATCGAGTTCCTGCAGCCGGAGCCCGGCCTGGTCGATCACTGGCACGAACTGGCCCATGACACACGTCGGAGCATGCAGTCCGAAGGCGTGCTCGAATTGCCTCACATGGATCGGCTCGAACGGCGATTGGAGAGCCTGCGGGATGAAGGCTGAGGCAGGCGAGGAACGCGAGGAACGGTCGCTTCTGGAGCGGGCCATTGGCCACCTTGAGTCGGGGGTGCTCACCGCGCTGTTTCTGGCGCTGGTCGTGCTGGGCCTGACACAAATCGGCATGCGCAATCTTGCCGACATGGCCCTTCCCTGGGCCGACGGCGCCATGCGCGCGATCGTGCTGTGGCTGGCGATGGTCGGCGGCATGGTTGCCAGCGGACGGCTGCGGCATATCCGCATCGACCTGATCGAGCGCTGGATGTCGCCGCGGCCGCTGGCGATGCTGCGGCGCATCGTGTTTGCCGCGACCGCCCTGGTCTGCCTGGCCCTGACCTGGACCAGCTTGCAGATCGTGGCACTGGAGTTCGAGTTCCGGGCTACGGCCTTTCTGGGCGTGCCCAACTGGGTCGTGCAGTCGATCGTGCCGGTCGGATTCGGCATCATGGCGGCGCGCTTTCTGGCCCACACCCTGGCGCCGCCGGTCGGGCAGGTACGGGAAGAACCGACCGCATGATATTGCTGATCCTCGTCCTGCTCGCCCTGGTGGGCATGCCGTTGTTTGCCGTCATAGCCATCGGTGCATTGAGCGGCTATTGGCAGGCCGGGCTCGACCCGGCCCTGGCCGCCATGGAATTCGCCCGCATCGGCGAAATGCCGGTTCTTGTCGCGCTCCCGCTGTTCACATTCGCCGGTGTGTTGCTTGCCCACAGCGAGGCACCGCGCCGCTTGGTCGAGCTGACCCGGTCGGCGCTGGGCTGGTTGCCCGGCGGGCTGGCCGTCATTGCACTCGTGCTGTGTGCCCTGATGACGGCCTTTACCGGCGCATCGGGGATCACCGTCGTGGCGCTTGGCAGTCTGCTGCTGCCGGCGCTGATGCACGACGGCTATCCGGAGCGATTCAGCCTGGGCATGGTCACCGCCGGTTCGAGTCTGGGTGTGCTGTTCGCGCCCTCGTTGCCGCTGATCCTCTATGCGGTGGTGGCTCAACAGGTCGCGCCGCGTTCCGGCATCGGTGTCGACGACCTGTTTCTGGCCGGTCTGCTCCCCGGATTGCTGATGCTCGCCCTGATGGCCGGCTATGCTGTCTGGGTGCGGCGAGGGGCCGCACCGAGCCAGGCGCGGCGCCGGCCGCTGGGTGCGGTGCTGAGAGACAACCTGTGGGAATTGCCGCTGCCTTTCGTGGTGCTCGGCGGCATCTATTCGGGCTGGCTGCTGGTAGTCGAAGCGGCAGTCGTGACAGCGGCCTGGGTGTTGATCTCGCTGCTGCTCATTCGCCGGGAGATCCCGCTCAGCCGTCTGCCCGGAATCGTGACCGAGGCCATGGTGCTTGTGGCCGCCATCCTGGTGGTGCTGGGCATGTCGATGGCGTCGACCAACGTGATGATCGATGCCGGTGTACCGCAGCGTCTGTTCGAGTGGATCGAGCCGAAGATCGACAGCCGACTTGTCTTTCTGCTGATGGTCAACGTGCTGCTGCTGGTTGCCGGCATGCTGCTCGATATCTTCGCCGCGCTGGTCATCCTGGCACCGCTGATCATTCCGGTTGCGCTGGCCTTTGGTGTTGATCCGGTCCACCTGGGCGTGATCTTTCTGGCCAATTTGCAGATCGGCTACTGCACGCCGCCGGTGGGCATCAACCTGTTTCTGGCCAGTCATCGCTTCGAGCGCGATATCCTGACCGTGTGGCGTGCCACGTTGCCATTCCTGGGGCTGCTGCTGATCGCCTTGCTGGTGATTACCGGCTGGCCGGCGCTGAGTCTCGCCCTGCCGGGGCTGCGGGGATGAGCATGCTGAGATCGCGGCGAAGCAGACTGCCGGACATCATGACCCGTCGATATCGAAATTACCCGGCAATTCGTCCCTATGCGGTGATCCTGGTGCTGTTGCTGGCCGGCTGTCAGTTCATGCCGCAGCGGGAAGATGAACAGGCGCTTCCGGACCAGTCCGGGGTGGTCGAGCCGGTGGCTCCATCGATCGGCGAGGCCATAGCTCATCTCCAGGAGGGGCGGATCGATCAGGCCGAGGCAGCGCTCGACGCCCTGCTGGCACAACAGCCCGAGCATGGCACAGCCAGACTGCTGATGCGCCAGATTCGGGACGTGCCGGAGGCGCTCCTGGGTGAAGACTTTGTCGAGATCGAGGTCGAGTCCGGTGACAGTTTGTCCGTGCTGGCCGATCGTTATGCCGGCAATCCGCTGCTGTTCCATTCGCTGGCCCGACTCAACGATATCGAGCGGCCGCGACTGCTGCGTCCCGGCCAGCGCCTCAAGGTACCGGCTCCCGAAGCGCTTGAACCGGCAGAAGACCCGGTGGAGTCAGCAGCGCCCGATCCGGCTGAGACCGTCACGAGTGCGGGGCCGGTCGAGCGGGTGGCAGAACTTCGAGCCGAAGGTCGCCAGGATCGCGCTTATGACCTGCTGCTGTCGGCCGCACGATCCGGTGGGCTTGATCGAAACGGCCAGACGAGCCTCGCCGAACTGGCCATCGAGCGGTCGGTGGCGGCGCGTCGAAACGATGATCCGGAGCGGGCAATCCAGATTCTCGATCAGGTCGAGCCCTGGCTGAATGAGCAGGCGAGGCCGGATGCGTTCGCTCGTGAGCGCTCGCGGGTCGAGACCCGGCTGGCCGTCCTCGAAGCGCACACTCTGGTCACACGCAACGACTACGACGCGGCATTCGACTTGCTGGGCTCGCACGGAGTGCTCGGCGAAGACGCGACATCCGATTCCGATCTGGAACTGGAGTGGCCGGACGGCTTGATGCAAGCCTTGAGCGATCATTACCATGCCGGCGCGCTGACGGCGTGGCGCGATCAGGAGGTGAGCGAAGCGATCCGCCTGTGGCAGCGGGTGCTCGAGATCGATCCGGATTTCGAACCGGCCGCGGTCTATCTGGAGCGGGCCAGGCGCGTTCAGCGCAGGCTCGAAGCGATGGAGCCCGACTAGCTGCAATCTCCCGGTTGTTTTGGTCAGTCGCCGCCGTGCTTGTTCTTGGGTAGCGGGAGCACATTCGTGCTTTCGTCTTCTGGCGTGTCCATTTCCAGGGTCGCCTCCAGGTCATCGCCCTTGAGCCGGGGCAGCGGGCGGGACAGCGGTTTGTGACGCAAGTAGCCGTGGCGTTCCTCAAGCCGATTGGCCAGGTCATTGAAGTGCTGGTAGACAGGAACGAAGGGGTCGGGGCCGCCCGCTTCGAGACGGGCTTCGTACTGGCCGCGGGCAAGACGCTGCAGGCCACGGCTGAGGCGCTGGAGGGAACGTTGCTGGCGTCGCACCATGATGCTGAAGCCGATCGCGACCACGATCAGGGTGACGACGAACACCATGGCCAGCATCGTCAGAGTGGTGCGCGCTGCGGATTCGAGATCGCTGGCGTCCACGCCCAGCTGCACCTCGCCGAGGCGACTGGCCTGGAAGCGTATGGGCGTGCGAAATTCGAGGTGTCCGTCCTCGCGCGTAAGCAGGCGCACACCCCCTTGTTCGCGTTCGATCACCGCGCGGTTGGGTTCGGGTCGCGGCTCGCCCTGCAGGAAGGGGTCGGTGCTGGCCAGTACGCGGCCGGTGCGGTCAATGACATGCAGGTAGCTGACTCTCGGATTGACCGAGAAGTCCGAGACCAGGTTGGACAGGGCCGTAGCATCCTCGAGCATCATCTCGTAGGCCGTCTCACGGGCGATGACGCTGGCCAGCGCGTCGCCGTAGCCGTACGTTGATTCGGTCATGGCCGCGGTCTGGCTGTGATACACCCAGGTCAATCCGCCGCCCAGAACGAGCATCAGGGCCAGTCCGAGCGCCGCCGGCCAGTGCCAGGCTCCGGATCGGCCGCGGAAGGTGTTAAGCAGGCCGCGCTCCATGTCGGCGCGGATTTCCTGCAGTTCCTCGAGCACCATCGAGCCACTGGTCGGTCGGGCTTCCGGATCCTTGGCCAGCATGCGGTTGACCAGACTGATCAAATCGACCGGTGTGTATTCGTCCCGGGGTTCGAGCGCCGGCGGTGGTCGATGAACGATCTGGTGAATCAGGCTGCCCATCGACTCGGCCTGGAAGGGTGCGCTGCCGGCCAGCATGCGATAGAGCACGACGCCGAGTGAGTAGAGGTCGGCGCGACCGTCGAGCTCATGACCCTGAATCTGTTCCGGCGCCATGTAGCGCGGTGTGCCGACGATATTGTCGCCGGCAGCGCCGCCGCCGGTACTGCGCTCGGCGTCGGTAATCGCGGCGATGCCGAAATCGACCAGCTTGACCAGGCCGGATTGCGGGTCGAAATAGATGTTGGAAGGCTTGACGTCGCGGTGGATCACCCGGCGGTCGTGCGCATACTTGAGGGCCCCGGCCAGTTGAATGGCGATGCCCAGGATCTCGCGGGTCTCGAGCTGGCCGCCATCCTCCAGGTATTCCTCGAGGCTCTGGCCGCGCAGGCGCTCCATCACCAGGTAGGGCAGCCCCTCGTGCTGGCCGACGTCGAATACGGTCACGATGTTGGCGTGGCTCAGCCCACCGGCCGAACGTGCCTCGCGCAGGAAGCGCTGGCGGCTCTTGAGGTCGCGGGCGTAATGTTCGCGCAGCACCTTGACGGCCAGATGGCGGTTGATGTGCGGGTCGAAGGCTTCGTAGACAATCGACATCGAGCCGCGGCCCAGTTCGCGCTCAATCCGATAGCGCCCAATTCGCTCCATCAGTCAGTCCAGTCCGGGATGGGAACCATCATGGTAACCGGTCCCGACGCAAGTAGTATTGGATGGCAATCCAGTCGTAGGCGGCGTGGATGATGATTACCACCAGCAGGTTGCCGCTCCACAGGTGAACTGCCCCGAGATACAGGCCCATCAGGGAGGCGAGCAGCCAGTAGGCGGGCGACACCGCGTGTGCCAGGCCGAACAGGACAGAAGCGATCAATAGCGCCGGCACCGGATGCCAGGCCTGGCTCAGGCCGTCCTGGATCAGGCCCCGGAACAGCATTTCCTCGCCGATTCCGGCCAGCAGGGAGACGAGCGCAATGGCCCCGAACGGGGCACCGTCGAAAAGGGTGTGCAGGAAGCTTCGAATCTGGGCGCTCAGTTGCCTGGCCCAGCGCCATTGTTCCAGCGGAACAAACACGAGCGTCGCCGCCAGCGGCAGCGTGGCCGCCAGGCCGGCTGCCACGGCAGCCAGAGTCCATTGCATCTCCAGCCAGGGTTCGATTCCCAGCAGGCGTCCGAGAATCAGGGCAAGCGCGATGATGCCGCCCTGGAAGAGCAGGGCGGGCCCGAGCAAGCCCTTTCGACTGCTCCGCTCGGTCAGCTTTGTTCGCCCGTGCCTGGTGCCGAGGTATCGGCCGCGGTTTTATCGGCCGACTTCCTGGCGGTCTTTTTCTTTGTCTTTTTCTTCTTCTTTTTGCTGGCGGTCTTCTTGCCGCTCGCTGTGGAAGATTTGGTGGTCTCGGAGCTTGACTGATCGACCGCCTTGGTGCCTCGGCCGCGACCGCTCGAGCCGTTGTTGTCGCGCTCGATGATGGCGGCCACGCCCATGCCGCCGGCCGTACAGACGGAAATCAGGCCGCGGCCGGAACCGGCTTTCTCGAGGATGTGAGCGAGCGTGGCGACGATTCGCGCCCCGGTTGCCGCGAACGGATGGCCGATGGCAACCGAGCCGCCATGCACGTTCATCTTGCTGCGGTCGACACTGCCCAGCGGCTGGTCGCGGCCAAGGCGCTCCCGGCAATACTGCTCGGACTCCCAGGCCTTGAGGGTGCAAAGCACCTGGGCGGCGAAGGCCTCGTGAATCTCGTAGAAATCGAAATCCTGCAGCGCCAGGCCGGCTCGGTCGAGCATTTCCGAGACCGCGACGGTCGGCGCCATCAGCAGGCCTTCATCGCCGGAGACATAATCGACCGCGGCGGTGCGCGAATGGGTCAACCAGGCCAGTACGGGCAGATCGTGTTCGCGCGCCCACTCCTCGGAGGCCAGCAGCACGGCTGCGGCCCCGTCGCTCAGGCTGGTCGAATTGCCGGCCGTGAGCGTGCCGTTGCGCGAACGGTCGAAAACCGGCTTGAGACTGGCAAGCTTCTCCAGCGTCGTGTCCGGTCGCACGATGTTGTCGCGGATGACGCCGTTGTGGGGCTTGACCAGGTCGTCGAAGAAGCCGCTGTCCCAGGCCTCGGCGGCCTTGTGGTGACTGTCCAGCGCCAGCTCGTCCTGTTCCTTCCGGGTCACCTGCCACTCACGCGCCATGCGTTCGCAATGCTCCCCCATGGACAGCCCGGTGCGCGGCTCGGAATTTCGC
Organism: Wenzhouxiangella sp. XN201; assembly: GCF_011008905.1. Classification (NCBI taxonomy): domain Bacteria; kingdom Pseudomonadati; phylum Pseudomonadota; class Gammaproteobacteria; order Chromatiales; family Wenzhouxiangellaceae; genus Wenzhouxiangella; species Wenzhouxiangella sp. XN201. Next base: position 1,565,313 of record NZ_JAAIVI010000017.1, on the reverse strand, counting down.
GGCGGCTGCGGCGCCAACTCCGCAGGACTGAATCCCTTGAAAGCCTTGAGCTTCTGACCGAAGGTCTTCGCCTTGTTGAGCTGCATCAGTCGCTGGGCGAAGCGTCGTTTGAATACGATCGGAACATCCGATGTGGTGTCGGTGCCGCCGACGAGAGCGCATTCGATCTCGCCCGCGGCGATCTGGCTGCCGGCCAGCAGGGCGGCCTGCAGGCTGGTGCCACAGGCCTGCTGCATGGTCACGGCTGGCGTCAGCGGCGACAGGTCGGTCGACAATACCGCCTCCCGCGCCAGGTTCCAGTCCTTGGAGTGGGTTGTCACCGCACCGGCGATGACCTGGTCGAGTTTCCTGCCCGACAGTTTGTAGCGGTCGACGACGCCCTGGAAAGCGGCGGTGAGCATGTCCAGGTTGGTCTGGTCGGCGTAGAGGGAGCCGGAGCGGCAGAACGGAATGCGGCTGCCGCCGATGATGGCGATTCTGCGCGGCTGGTTCTGGCTCATCGGGACTGCTCCTTGTCGGCTGCGTTGGTCGTCTTGTCTTCCTGTCGGGTTTCCAGATAGTGCAGCGGTCCGCCCCGGAAGGGTGCGAAACCGGTGCCGAAGATCATGCCGGCATCGAGCAGGTCGGCATCTTCGACCACCCGGTCGTCGAGACAGGCCCGGCACTCATCGAAGTAGGGCTGCATCAACTGCTCGGCGAGTTTGTCGAGATCGTGTCCCTTGTGCGCTTCGCCGTCGCGTTGGGGCTTGCCGTCCTTCCAGCGATAGAAGCCCTCGCCGGACTTCTTGCCGAGCTTGCCGGCCTCGACCATTTCCTCCAGCACCTTGCGCTCTTCGCCGGCATCGTCACCCATCAGGGTCTTGATCACGCCCAGGCCGACGTCCAGGCCGACGGTATCGGCCAGTTCCACCGGTCCCATGGGCATGCCGAAGCGCTCGGCCGCCTTGTCCAGCGCTTCCTTCGGCGCACCCTCACGGTGCATCTTCATGGCATTGCGCATGTAGGGCGCCAAGACCCGGTTGACCAGGAATCCCGGCGTCGAGGTGACCGGCAGGGCGTACTTGCCGATCTGGGTGGCAAAGCTCGAGCCGTCGTTGACCCGGCCCGTATCGGAAACGCCGGGATCGTGGACGATTTCGACCAGCGGCATTTTGGCCACCGGATTGAAAAAATGCAGGCCGATCAGTCGCGACGGCTTACCCAGGACATCGGCCAGTTCCGACAGCGGGATGGCCGAGGTGTTGGTCGCCAGCAAGGCGTGCCTTGCGGCCTTCTTGTCGACCTCGGCAAACAGTTCGCGCTTGGCGTCGCGGTCCTCGAAAATAGCCTCGATGATGACATCGGCACGCGCGATGCCTTCGCCTTCGACATCGGCGACCAGGCGGCTTTTCGCCGCTGCGACGGCCGTTGGTGCCTTGAGCTTGCGCTTGAACAGCGACGCCGCCCGCTTGAGGGCGGGCTCGATATACTTCATCTCGCGGTCCTGCAACGTGACTTCGAGACCGCGCGAGGCACACCAGGCGGCAATGTCGCCACCCATCACGCCGGCGCCGATGACATGAACGCGGCGCGCCTTGAAATCGCTGCGCTTGCCCTGTGCCTTGAGCATCTCCATCAGCCGGAACACCCGCCTGAGATTGCGCGAGGTGTCGCCTGCCAGCAGCTTCGGCACTTCTTCGGCCTCGATACGGATCATGCCCGCGCAGGAGTCGCCGGATTCCTCGAAGGCATCGATCAGGACGTAGGGTGCCGGATAGTGGTCCTTGCGCGCTTTGCGCCCGGTCTGCTTGCGCATCTGACCGGCCAGGAACCGGCGCACCGGCCCCCAGGTGGTGGCCTGGGCAGTCAGCCCCGGCTTGCGCGATTTGCGTTTCTTCAGGATGGCATTGCGCGCGGCCCAGCGCAGCGAACCGTGCACGTCGACCGTCTGGTCGATCAGGCCCAGGCCCTTTGCGGCGCGGGCGCGCAGCATCTTGCCGGTCAGCATGATCTGCATCGCCTGGAGCCCGCCCATGGCCCGGATGCTGCGACCGGAACCGCCAAAGCCGGGGTAGATGCCGAGATTGACTTCCGGAAAACCGATGCGCGTGTGATCGGCATCCAGCGCGATGCGGTAGTCGAAGCACAGCGCCAGTTCCAGTCCGCCGCCGAGGCAGTATCCCTCGAAGGCCACGGTCGTGGGAAAGGGCAGCGCGTCGATGCGTCCGAACAGTTCGTGGACCTCACGCACGTTGCGGCGCAGTTCGTCGACATCGTCGGTGGCGTCGAACTCACGCACATCGGCGCCGACGATGAACGATTTCGGCTTGGCCGACATCAGCACGAGACCGGTGGGCTTGTCGTCCTCCAATCTCGAAACAATGGACCCAAGTTCGGTCAGGACTTCCGAGCTCAGGCTGTTGACTTTTTCGTCGGCGCGGTCGAGGTAAAGCCAGACGATGCCGTCGAGGTCGGATTCCAGGCGCCAGTGCTTCAGGGAACGGTCGTTCGAGGCGTTCGCGGCCATCCAGATCACTCCATTCAGGTGCGTATGGACTAGCTTATCACCAAGCTCGCTTCACCTGTTTACGAAGCCCGCTTCCGCGTTTCAGAGCAGCTCGATCCCGAACTCGGTCAACAGGTCGACCAGGGCGATCAGGGGCAGACCGATCAGGGCCGTGGGGTCGTCGCTTTCGATGGCGCGTGCCAGGCAGATGCCCAGTGACTCGCTCTTCATGGCCCCGGCGCAGTCCAGCGGCTGATCGCGATCGATGTAACGCTCGATCCGTTCGCGCTCGAGTGATCGCATCTGCACGCGTGTCGGTACGTTGCGAGTGACCCGCCGGGCATCGCGTACCAGCGCCAGGGCACTGTGGAAGACAACCTCGGCACCGCTGCACCATGCCAGCTGCTCGATCGCCTTGCTGCGCGTTCCGGGTTTGCCCAACAGGCGACCCCGGCAGACCGCAACCTGATCGGAGCCGATCACCAGCCGGCCGGGGTGGGTGACAGCCAGCGCCGATGCCTTGGCCAGGGCGAGGCGTTCGGCCAGCCGATCGGCGGCCTCGTCCTCTTGTGGGGACTCGTCAATATCCGCCGGGCGGACCTCGAAGGGTAACTCCAGGCGCTCCAGCAATTCGGCCCGATAGGGCGAGCCGGAGGCCAGAATCAAAGGCTGCTTGGAAGGATCATCTTTCACGCTTGAGAATCGTGTTGTCGAATCGTAAGGAGTGATATAATGGCCGGCTTATGTCGCGAGACTTTCCAGACTGGATTGATCCGGGCAAAGCGGCCGCGGCCGGACGCGAGTTCAGCGGTACGGTGCCTCTGGCCCGGCTGGATCGCCTGGAAGGCATGATAGCCGATCCGGGCGATGCGGAAATCGGATTTCGCGTGGTCTTCGGGCTGGACGAACAGCGTCAGGTACGCGTCGAGGTGAGTGTCAGCGGTCAAGTGCCGTTGCATTGCCAGCGAACGCTGAAGCGATTCGACTACCCGATCAAGAGCTGCTCGACCGTGGGTATCGTGGCTGACGATCGCCAGGCCGAAAGCCTGCCCGAGAATTACGAGCCGTTGCTATGCCCCGACAACAAGGTCGAGCTGGTGCGGCTGATTGGTGAGGAGGTCATGCTCGGCCTGCCGCTGGTGCCGGTCGATCCGGCCTCGGAGCGGATGGGCGAGGAGCGACCGCCGGCCGACACCCACCGGCCTTTTGCCGGGCTGGATGAATTGCGCAAGCGAAGCGATACGGATAACGACACAGGAGACTGAAATGGCTGTTCAAAAAAGTCGCAAGACCCCCTCGAAGCGGGGAATGCGCCGCTCGCACGATAGCCTCAGCGGGCCGACGCTTTCGGAAGAATCGACCACCGGCGAGATCCATCGCCGCCATCACGTATCGGCCGAGGGTTTCTACCGGGGCCGGCAGGTGGTGGAAGTTGCTCCCGAAATTGACGAAGACGAACTCGAGGAAGGCCAGGCCTGAATCCCGGCGAGGGAGTCATGGCGCAGAGCGAACGCCTCCGGGTGGTCGTTGACGCGGCCAGTGGAGATGGCGGCGCCGATACCGCGCTGGCGGCTGCCAGCCTGGCCCTGCGCGACGACCCTTCCCTCGAGCTGACGCTGGTCGGCCGTCGAAACCTTCCCGAACGGCTCGCCCGTTACGGTCTGGGCGGACACGACCGGGTCGAATTGCTCGCCGCCGAACAGGTGCTCGAGATGGATGTCGGTGCTGCCCAGGCGCTCCGACGCGGGCAGGGCAGCAGCATGCAGCTGGGTCTGGAGCAGTTGGCAGCGGGCCGGGCGGCAGCCGTGGTAAGCGCCGGCAGCACGGGCGCCCTGATGGCGCTTTCGAGGCAGGTGCTGGGCATGTTGCCGGGCGTCGAACGACCGGCCCTGATGGCGGCCCTGCCGACCGCTGACCAGGTGGTCTGGATGCTCGATCTTGGGGCCAACGTTGGTGTCAATGCGCAACGCCTGCACGAGTTCGCCCAGATGGGGAGTACGGTCGTTCGCGTCGTGACGGGGCGGCCTCCCCGCATCGGCCTGCTCAACATCGGCAGTGAACCCGGCAAGGGTCCCGACGTCGTGCGAGAGGCGGCGCGGATGATCGAGGCCGATCCGCAACTCGACTACGCTGGGTTTATCGAAGCCGATCGCGTCATCGCCGGCGACGTCGACCTGGTCGTCTGTGACGGCTTTGCCGGCAACGTACTGCTCAAGACCGCGGAGGGCATGGCTCGGCTCATGTTCCACGAAATGCGGCAACAGACCGGGCCCTGGCGCGGCCTGGTACTCAAGCGCCCGCTGCAGCGCCTGTATGACAAGCTCGACCCGGCCCGGCATAATGGGGCCCCGTTGCTGGGCGTGCGCGGCATCGTGATCAAGAGTCACGGCGGCGCCTGCAAGCGCGGTTTCGCCTCCGCCATCCGGCTGGCGGCGCTGGAGGCGCGGCGCAATCTGATTCCCGAGCTCGAGCACGCGCTCTGGACAAGTTACTGACCGAAACGCAGGGAACCAATCGATCATGTATTCGCGCATCATCGGAACCGGCCGCTACCTGCCCGAAAAGATCCTGACCAATCAGGATCTCGAGCGCATGGTCGACACCAGCGACGAGTGGATTCGCGAGCGGACCGGGATTGCCCAGCGGCATGTCGCGGCCGATGACGAAACCACCTGCGACCTGGCCGAGCAGGCCGCCCGGCGGGCCATGGAAGACGCCGGTCTCGAACCCGGCGATATCGATCTTCTGCTGGTCGGTACGACGACGCCGGATGTGGTCTTTCCCTCCACCGCCTGCCTGTTGCAGCATCGTCTGGGCATGGCCGAGTGCGGCGCCTTCGATATCAATGCCGCTTGTTCGGGGTTCATCTACGCGTTGTCGGTGGCCGACCAGTACATTCGCAATGGCACGGCGCGCAATGTGCTTGTCGTCGGCGCTGAAACGCTCACGCGCATGCTCGACTGGACCGACCGGGGTACCTGCGTCCTGTTTGGCGATGGGGCCGGCGCGGCCGTGCTCGCCGCGGATGAGGAGCCGGGCATTCTCTCGACCCATATCCATGCCAACGGTGGTTACGGCGACCTGCTCAAGGTCGACGTCGGCGTATCGCGCGGGTTCACTGCCGAACCGCGGGGCGGCGTGAACGTACGCATGCGCGGCAACGAAGTCTTCAAGGTGGCGGTCAACACGCTCGGGCGGATTGTCGATGAAACCCTGGCCGCCAACCAGCTCGACAAGGAAGATCTCGACTGGCTGATTCCCCACCAGGCCAACCTGCGCATCATCAAGGCCACCGCACGCAAGCTCAAGATGTCGATGGACCAGGTCATCGTGACGGTCGATCGCCACGGCAATACGTCGGCCGCGTCGGTGCCCATGGCCCTGGACGAGGCCCTGAAAAGCGGGCGCATCCAGCGTGGTGACAAGCTTTTGCTGGAGGCGTTCGGAGGCGGGTTCACCTGGGGTGCGGCCCTGATCGTCTACTGATCCTCGCCGAGCGCTTCGCCAGTTTCATTCTCATTCAATGACCTCCAGGAAGAACGCATGAGTGAATTTTCGATGCTGTTTCCGGGACAGGGCTCGCAGTCGGTCGGCATGCTGGCCGATCTGGCTGAACGCCATGGGCGCGTGCGCGAGACCTTCGACCAGGCCGGTCAGGTTCTCGGTATCGACCTGTGGCAGTTGGTCAGCAAGGGCCCCGAGGCCGAGCTCAACCGCACCGAAGTGACCCAGCCGGCCCTGCTCGCCGCGGCCGTCGCCGTCTGGCGCGTCTGGCAGGACCTGGGCGGACCCAGGCCGGCCCGGCTGGCCGGTCACAGCCTGGGCGAATATTCCGCCCTGGTCGCGGCCGAGGCCATCGATTTCGAGACAGCCGTGGGCCTGGTCGCCGAGCGAGGACGCCAGATGCAAGCCGCCGTGGCCGAAGGTGAGGGGGCGATGGCCGCCATCCTCGGACTCGAAGACGAGGTGGTGGCCGCCATCTGCCGTGAAGTGGCCGAAGACCAGGTGGTGGTACCGGCCAATTACAACTCACCGGGGCAGATCGTCATTGCCGGTGACTCGGCCGCCGTGGAACGGGCACTGCACAAGTGTCGGGAAGCGGGCGCCCGCCGGGCCCTGGTGCTGCCGGTGAGCGTGCCGTCACACTGCCCGCTCATGACCCCGGCCGCCGAGGCCATGCGCGAATTGCTGGAGCGGACCGAGATCCGGGCGCCGTCGATTCCGGTGGTACACAACCACGACGTCGCCAGTCACGACGATCCCGCGGCGATCCGGAAGGTGCTGGTGGCGCAATTGACCGGTCCGGTCCGCTGGACTGAATCGGTGCGCGCCATCTGTGACGCAGGTATCATGAATCTGGCCGAGTGTGGGCCCGGCCGCGTGTTGTGTGGCCTGGGGCGGCGCATCGAGCGGGCGGCGAACTGGGCCGGGCTGGAAGATCCCGATACCCTCGACGAAACCATTCGGAACTGGAAGGAGACGAACTGATGACGCCCGATACGGCGAATCGCATCGACGACCAGGTCGTGCTGGTGACCGGCGCCAGCCGGGGCATCGGCCAGGCCACCGCTGCCTGGCTCAAGGCCCTGGGTGGCGATGTGTTCGGCACGGCGACCTCGCAGGGCGGGGCTGACCGTATCAGCCAGGACCTTGGTGACGGCCGCGGACTGGTGCTCGACGTGACCGATGCCGATGCCATTCAGAATACGATTCGCACCATCAATGAACGTGCCGGTGCGGTCACTGTTCTGGTCAACAATGCCGCGATTACCCGCGACCAGTTGCTGATGCGTCTCAAGGACGAAGACTGGGATGCCGTCATGAATACCAACCTGCGCGGTCTGATGCAGGTTACCCGCGCCTGCTTGCGCGGTATGCTCAAGGCCCGCGCGGGACGCGTCGTCAATGTCTCGTCCGTGGTCGGCTACAGTGGCAATCCGGGTCAGAGCAATTACGCGGCGGCCAAGGCCGGCGTCGCAGGGTTCACGCGGTCGCTGGCCCACGAGGTCGGCAGTCGCGGAATTACCGCCAACGTGGTCGCGCCGGGCTTCATCGATACCGACATGACCCGCGAACTTGATGAGGGACAGCGTCAGCGTCTGACAGACGGGATTCCGCTGGGGCGCCTGGGCACCGTCGAGGACGTGGCGGCCGCCATTGGCTTCCTGGCCGGACCGGCCGGGTCCTACCTGACGGGTCAGACGCTGCATGTCAACGGCGGGATGTATATGACCTGATTTGTTGGATATGCCCTCTAACTATCTAAATAGAGTACGTTTTAACCAAATTATGGGCCCGCGTTCCGAAATGGGAATCCGGGTCGATCGAACTGGCAGTGAATGCATTTGTTCACTACAATGTGCCCGCTTTGGGCAACCCTGCATCCAATAGAGGAAATAGCAATGAGCAGCATTGAAGAACGCGTCAAGAAAATCGTGATCGAGCAGTTGGGCGTCAAGGAAGAAGAAGTGACCCCCAGTGCTTCCTTCGTCGACGATCTCGGTGCCGACTCGCTCGATACCGTCGAACTCGTCATGGCCCTGGAAGAAGAGTTCGAGTGCGAGATCCCCGACGAGGAAGCCGAAAAGATCACCAGCGTTCAGCAGGCGATCGACTACATCAAGGCCAACGTCGACAAGTAAGTCGGCGTTGTTTCCGACCCACTTGAAGTCAATGAACGGAGTCGCGCATGCGTGGTGACCGGCGGATCGTGATAACCGGGATGGGTTGCGTCTCGCCGGTTGGTAATGACGTGCCCAGTGCCTGGGAGGCCATTTGCAACGGCCGTAGCGGTATCGGGCCACTCCAGGCTTTCGACCCGGAGCGCTTTTCGGCAAAGATCGCGGGTGAAATCCGCGATTTCGATGTCGACAAGTACCTGTCGCCGAAAGAGGCGCGCAAGTGCGATCCCTTCATTCACTATGGCATGGCGGCAGCCATGCAGGCGATCGAGGATGCTGGCCTCGAGGCCCATCCGGACAATGCAGAGCGTATCGGCGTGGCGATCGGCTCGGGCATCGGGGGTATCTCGACGATCGAGCAGACCTACCAGACCTACCTCGAAAGTGGGCCGCGTCGTATTTCGCCATTCTTCATTCCCGGCGTGATTATCAACATGATCGCGGGAAATCTCTCGATCAAATTCGGCTACAAAGGTCCCAACCTGTCGATCGTGACGGCCTGCACGACGGCCACCCACAATATCGGCGATGCCGCCCGACTGATTGCCTATGGCGATGCAGACGTGATGATTGCCGGGGGCGGAGAGTTCGGCACCACGCCGACTGCCTACGGCGGCTTCACTTCGGCCAAGGCCCTGTCGACTCGCAACGACGAGCCGGAAAAGGCCAGCCGACCCTGGGACGTCGATCGTGATGGTTTCGTGCTCAGCAACGGGGCCGGGGTGGTCGTGCTCGAGGAATTCGAGCATGCACGCAAGCGTGGCGCCACCATTTATGCCGAGGTTGCCGGTTACGGCATGAGCGGCGATGCCTATCACATGACCTCGCCGTCCGAGGGAGGCGAGGGCGCGGCTCGCTGCATGAGTCTGGCGGTGCGAGATGCTGGCCTGGCCCCCGAAGACGTCGAGTACATCAATGCTCACGGCACATCCACGCAGCTGGGTGACCGTGCCGAGTGCGCGGCCGTGCGCCGCTGTTTCGGAGAGCATGCCGGCACGGTGCTGATGAGTTCGACCAAGTCGATGACCGGGCACCTGCTGGGCGCTGCCGGTGGCGTCGAGGCCATCTTTACGGCGCTTGCGCTGCGCGACGGCATCGTCCCGCCGACCATCAACCTCGACGAGATCGACCCGGACTGCCGCGACATCGACCTGGTGCCCCACGAGGCGCGTGAAAAGCCCTTGAGCGTGGCCCTGAGCAATTCCTTCGGCTTCGGCGGCACCAACGGCACCCTGTTACTGAAAAGATTTGAATGAGCCTCGTGGCGCGTGAGCTGGCGACGGCTCCGTCGCTGCTTGCGGTTCATCACACGCACCCTGACACCTGGCCCTACCTGCTTGCCAGTTCGGCTCCGGCCGGTCAACTCGGGCGCTGGTCGCTGCTGCTGCGAGCCGCCGACGAGGCGCCGATCGTCTTGGCGCAATTGCCCGCGTCAGGACCCGACAGCGACGGATTTCTCGAGCGACTCCGGGCCGCCATCGCCGATGTCCCGCCGCAGCAAGCGGACCGGCGCTTTCCGTTTTCCGGCGGCTGGTTTGTCTATCTCGGTTATGAACTGGCGGGTGAGATCGAGCCCCGGCTTGAGCTGCCGGCGGCGGCTGATGGTCTGCCGGTCGCGCTGGCACGGCGCTGTCGTTCGGCCCTGCTGTTCGATCACCGCGACGCAAAGTCCTGGCTGGTGGCCGAGGATGCCGGAGAATTCGATCGAGCGTCAGAGGAACTGAGTCAGGCCGAACATGCCGCGCTGCCCGACGAACCGGCGGTTGCAGCGCTCGATCTCTCGGCCGATGCCGGCGAGCACTTTCGGACAGGCGTCGAACGGATTCGCGAATACATCCGGGCCGGGGATGTCTTCCAGGTCAATCTCTCGAGAGGCTGGGAAGCGCGCGGTGATAGCGCCATCGATCCGGTGGCTCTCTACCGCGCGCTGGCGCGGACCAACCCCGCGCCCTTCGCCGCGCTGGCGAAGCTGCCCGGGGGCACGGTGGTCAGCTCGTCACCGGAGCGCCTGGTCAGCCTGGACGGTCGGCAGGTCCAGACCCGCCCGATTGCGGGTACCCGTCCGCGGGGAAGCTCGCCGGATGACGATAGCCAGCTGTCCGGCGAGCTGATATCGCATCCCAAGGAGCGCGCCGAGCACATCATGCTGATCGACCTGGAGCGCAATGACCTGGGGCGGGTCTGCCGCACCGGCAGCGTCGAGGTCGATGAACTGATGGTGATCGAAAGCTACGCCCACGTGCACCATATCGTGTCGAACGTGCGCGGCATCCTGCGCGAGGACATGACCGCCGCCGATGTCATTCGGGCCGTGTTTCCGGGCGGCACGATCACCGGCTGCCCCAAGGTGCGCTGCATGGAAATCATTGCCGAATTGGAAGGACGGGGTCGCGGTGCCTATACCGGTGCCCTGGGCTACCTGGGCCTCGACGGACGGATGGATCTCAATATCCTGATTCGCTCGATGGTGGTGCGTGATCGATGCATCACCTTCCGCACCGGCGCCGGTATCGTCGCCGATTCGGATCCGGAGGCCGAACTGGCCGAAACCGAAGACAAGGCGCGTGGTCTGCTGGCGGCCATCGGACATGCCTGAGGTGCTCGTCAACGGCCGGCCCGCCGACCGGGTGCCGGCCGACGACCGGGGATTGCTCTACGGCGATCACCTGTTTGAAACCGTGGCTTTCGTCGGCGGGCGCGCGCCGCTGTGGGACTGGCACCTGGCGCGATTGCAGCGTGATGCTGTCCGCTTGTTGATGCCGCCGCCCGATCGCGAGGTGTTGGCCGATGAGTGTCGGCGGCTTCTCGACGACACACCGCGAGCGGTGATACGCATGACGATCACCCGGGGCAGTGGGGGGCGAGCCTACGAGCCGCCGACTCAGCCGCGGCCGCGGCGTATTCTGATGCGCAGGCCCTGGCCCGGGGCGATCGCTCGTCAGCGCCGCATGGGTCTGGCGGTCGGCACCAGCCCGGTCCGCCTGGCCAGCGGCTCGACGCTTGCCGGGATCAAGCACGGCAACCGACTCGAGCAGGTCCTGGCGGCCGAAAGGGCTCACAACGAAGGCCTGGACGAGGCCCTGCTGTTCGATGCCGAGGGCTGCCTGATCGAGGCGATCGCCGGCAACGTCGTCGTCGGGCTGGACGATCGGGCCGTGACACCCGACACCTCGCGTGCCGGTGTCACCGGGGTAGGGCTGGCCTGGCTTCGCGCGCAGCACGGCGTGAACATCGAGACCGCGACGCTGGGTGCCGACGAACTGACACGGTCGAGCTGGGCCGTGGTGATAAACTCGGTAGCCGGCATTCGGCCGATTGCGACCCTCGACGGTCGTCGCCTGGCGATCGCCGATGAATGCCGCCGCTGGCAGAAACTCTGGGACCGACTGTTCGAATGCGCAGATTCCTGACGCTGACGCTGATCGTCATCTTGTTCGCCGTCGTACTGGCCGGTATCCGGCTGTTCGGACAGTGGCAGCATTTCCTGCAGGCACCGATTGCCGAACATTCCGAATCGGTGGTCTGGCTCGCACCGGGCAGTTCGTTCCGCACTCTCGTGCGCCAGCTCGAAGTGCTCGGCCTGGCCCGCTTCGACTGGCGCTGGCGTTTGTACGGGCGACTCGAGCAGCCGGTGCTCCAGGCCGGTGAATACGAGCTCGAGGCCGGCATGAGCGCGGTCGATCTGGTCGACCGGATCAGCCGGGGATCGGTACGCAAGCATCGCCTGACGATTGTCGAGGGCTGGACCTTCCAGCGACTGCGCCGGGTGTTGGCCGACGACCCCAGGGTGCGTTCGACGATTGCCGACCTCGATCCTGCCGAACTGATGCGCCGTCTCGGCTGCGCGGGCTGTTCCCCCGAGGGCCGCTTCCTGCCCGAGACCTACTTTTTCGCCCGCGGAGTCAGCGACTTCGACCTGCTCGAACGCGCTCATACCGCCATGCAGCGCACTCTCGACGAGATCTGGGCCGGACGGGAATCCGATCTGCCACTGGACAATCCCGACGAGCTGCTCGTGCTGGCCTCCCTGATCGAGCGTGAAACCGGGCAGTCGGGTGAACGCGCGCGCATTGCCGGCGTATTCGTCCGACGGCTCGAGAGCGGCATGCGGCTGCAGACCGACCCGACGGTGATGTACGGACTCGGCGAGGACTTCGACGGTCGGCTGCGGCGGGTACACCTGACCACCGATCACCCGTGGAATACCTACACGCGCCACGGCCTGCCGCCCACACCGATTGCCCTGCCGGGCCGCGCCGCGCTCGAGGCGGCGGCACACCCGGCCGAGGGCACGGCCCTGTACTTCGTCTCTCGCGGTGACGGCAGTCACTATTTTTCCGACACCCTGGACGAACACAACGCGGCCGTCGATCGCTATATCCGGGGGCGACCGTGAAGCGCGGCCTGTTCATCACGCTCGAAGGCGGGGAGGGTGCCGGCAAGTCGACCGCCATGCAGGTCGTGGGTGACTGGTTGAGCAAGCGCGGCCATGATGTTGTCGTCACGCGCGAGCCCGGCGGCACGCCGGCGGCCGAACGAATTCGTGAATTGCTGCTCGATCCCGAAACCGGGTCGCTGCATGCGCTGAGCGAACTGCTGTTGATGTTCGCCGCGCGCAACGAGAACCTGGCCACCCTCATCCGTCCGGCCTTGGCACGTGGTCAGGCGGTCATCAGCGATCGCTTTACCGACGCCAGCCACGCCTACCAGGGCGGCGGGCGTGAACTCGGCCCCGAGGTGGTCGAAGCGCTGGCCGAGCTCGTTCACGGCGATCTGCAACCGGACTTGACCCTGCTGCTCGACGTACCGGTGGCGCTCGGGCTCGAGCGCATCGCCGCGCGCGGCGGCGAGCCGGATCGCATGGAGCAGAATCGCCCGGATTTCCTGGAGCGCGTCCGTCAGGCCTACCTCGATCGCGCACGACGCGAACCGGACCGGTTTGCGGTGATCGATGCCACGCAGCCTATCGAAAGGGTGGCCGACGAGATTCGCCGCGTGCTGGAGGCGCGTCTGTAATGCCCTATCCCTGGCTGGAGCAAGCCTGCGCCGATCTCGATGTGCGGATCCGAAACGGACGCCTGGGTCATGCACCGCTCATCCACGGCCCCGCAGGCCTGGGCAAGCGGTCGCTGGCCGGATGGCTGGCGCGTCGGCTGCTGTGCCTGCAAGCCGACGGCGAACAGCCTTGCGGCAACTGCCGCAGCTGCGAACTGATCGCCGGTGGCAGTCACCCCGATCTGTTTCAAATCGAAATCCCCGAGGATCGCCAGGGCATCGGTGTCGATGCCATCCGTGAATTGATCGAGCGCTTGCAGCTGACGGCCTCCGTCGGTCCAAGCCGGGTCGGACTCCTGCCCGAGGCCGATGCCATGAACCGCAATGCCGCCAACGCCCTGCTCAAGACCCTCGAGGAGCCGGCGCCGGGCGCCTGGCTGATCCTGGTCAGCGAACGCCCGGACGCCTTGCCGGCGACCATTCGATCGCGCTGCCAGCAACTGCCGCTGCGCGTACCTCCGGCATCGCTGGCCACCGACTGGTTGGCCACCGAAGCCCCGGAGGAATCGGAAGCCCGGCGCAGCGCGGCGCTGACACTGACCGGGGGTGCGCCGCTGGCCGCTCGCGACATGCTGGCCGACGGCGGGCTCGATACCGGCCTGCAGATGCTCGAGGACCTGGCCGGCCGGGGCGAGTCAGCGACCATCATCGAGCGCTGGCAGGCCGATCCGAAGTCGAGCTGGCAATGGCTGGCGCGCTGGATGGCCGTGCTGATGTCGGACGCCAGCGGAGCGCAGGGCTGGCAGCCGCCCGATGGCATTCGACTGCCGCCGCCGCCACAGCGGCGCACTCTTGTGCGGCTCTGGCAGGAAGCGCTATCGGGGCGGCGCGAGGCCGTGCGCGGCGTGGTGCGGCAGGACCTTCTTTTCGGACGCTGGCTGTTAGAATGGCAGGCAGCCCAACCGTCGCGGAATTGAGTCAATGGCGCAAAAAGGCATTCTCTCCTACAACATCGAAAACAAGCAGGAGCTTTACAGCGCCTACATGCCCTTTCTGATCAATGGCGGCCTGTTCGTTCCGACCCGCAAGCAGTTCCAGCTCGGCGACGAGGTGCTGATCCTGCTCGGCCTGATGGGCGAGGAGCGCATCGCCATTCCCGGCAAGGTTGCGTGGGTAACGCCTTCGGGCGGACGTCAGTCGGCCAACAGCGGAGTCGGCGTGCAGTTCAGCGACAGTGCCGAGGGGCAGCAGGCCCAGAGCACCATCGTGTCGCTGCTTGCCGGCATGCTCGACAGCGATCGGCCGACACGCACGCTCTGATCCGCCCGGGCCGGATGTTCCGGCTCCCCCGGTCTTTTCGACCGTTACCGTCATGACGCATCGCGCCATCATCCATGTCGACATGGATGCCTTCTATGCCAGCGTTGAACAGCGCGACAACCCCGGCTTGCGCGGACGTCCGGTCATGGTCGGTGGCTCGGGCAATCGGGGTGTCGTGGCGGCTGCGAGCTATGAAGCGCGTCAGTTCGGCGTGCGATCGGCGATGCCCTCGGCCCGTGCCCGGCGCCTGTGTCCATCGGGCGTGTTCGTGCCCGCCCGCTTCGAACGTTATCGCGCGGTCTCCCGCCAGGTCTTCGAGATCTTTGGCGACTTCAGCAGCCGCATCGAGGGCTTGAGCCTGGACGAGGCCTTTCTCGACGTCAGTGAGTGGGTTGGGGAGAAGCAAAAATCGCTTCCGGACATAGGTGCCGAACTCAAACGGCGTATCACCGAGGCGACCGGTCTGACCGCCTCGGTGGGGATGGCACACAACAAGCTGCTGGCCAAGATCGCTTCGGACTACGACAAGCCCGATGGCCTCGTCCATATCCCCATCGATCAGGTGCAACGCTTTCTCGATCCCCTGCCGATTCGCCGGCTGTCGGGCATCGGGCCGCGAACGGCCGGGCGCTTGCACGGGATCGGGGTGTTTACGGTCGGCCAGCTTCGGCGCACCAGCCTCGACGTGCTCTCGGGGCTGTTCGGCAAGCACGCCCTCGAACTGGTCGAGCGGGCGGCCGGCATCGACGAACGCGAAGTCACGACCGAGCGCGTGCGCCGTTCGATCAGCCAGGAAACGACGTTTTCCGACGACCGACACGATATCGAGGCGCTCGTGGCCGTCATGGCGGAGCAGGCGGAGAAGGTGGCACAGCGCCTGGCCGATCGCGGCTTCTACGCCCGCACGGTCACCATCAAGCTTCGCTCAAGCGGCTTTTCGACCATCACCCGCAGTCAGTCGCTGGGTGGCCACACCCGCAGCGCCCGGCGAATCCTGGCCGGCGCGCGGGAGCTGCTGGAAGGGTGGGCCGGCTGGCGCCAGCAGTTCGCCGTGCGTCTGATCGGCGTGGGTGTGACGGGGCTGTCGGAGCGGCCGGACGAATCCGACCTGCTCGAATGAATGTTCAGTCTTCGGAACTGCGGGCTTCGCCGTAGAGGTCGCGAAGCTCGCGCCGAAGAATCTTGCCGACGTTGGTCTTGGGCAGTTCATCGACGAACTCGACGTACTTGGGCACCTTGTAGCCGGTCAGTTCCTGGCGGCAGAATTCCCTCAATTCCTTGACCGTGAGTGAATCGTCCTTGCGTACGACGACGACCTTGACCACCTCGCCGGATTTTTCGTCGGGCGCACCGATCGCGCCAACTTCGAGCACCTTGGGGTGATTGGCGACGATGTCCTCGACTTCATTGGGATAGACGTTGAAGCCCGAGACCAGGATCATGTCCTTCTTGCGGTCGACGATATAGAAATAGCCCTGCTCATCCATCTTGGCCATGTCGCCGGTGCGCAGCCAGCCGTCAGCGTCGAGCACTTTGGCGGTTTCCTCAGGGCGTTTCCAGTAGCCCTGCATGACCTGCGGGCCGCGCACGCACAACTCGCCGGTTTCGCCGGTGGGCAGGGGGTTGCCGTCGGCATCGATGACACGGCATTCGGTCGAAGAAATCGGCAGACCGATCGCCCCGTTGTAATCCTCGAGGTCCATCGGGTTGATGCAGGCCGCCGGCGAGGTTTCGGTCAGGCCATAGGCTTCGACCAGCGTCACACCAGTGGTTTTTTTCCAGCGTTCGGCCACAGCGCGCTGCACGGCCATGCCGCCGCCAAGCGTCATGCGCAGTCCAGAGAAGTCGAGTTCCGAGAAACCGGGCGTATTGAGCAGGCCGTTGAACAGGGTGTTGACCCCGGTGATGGCGGTGAACCGGTACTTGCCCAGTTCCTTGACGAAACCGGCCATGTCACGCGGATTGGTAATCAGCAGGTTGCGCCCGCCAAACTTGAGGAACACCAGGCAGTTCGCGGTCAGCGCGAAGATATGGTAGAGGGGCAGGGCAGTCACGATGGTTTCCTCGCCCACGCTGATACGCTTGCCCAGCCAGACCGACGCCTGCTGCATGTTGGCGACCATATTGCCGTGCGTAAGCTCGGCGCCCTTCGAAACACCGGTGGTGCCGCCGGTGTACTGCAGAAAGGCGATGTCGTCGTGGTTGAGTTGCACCGGCTGCAACTGCGCATCGGCACCTTCCCGAAGCACGGTCGTGAACGGTCTGGATGCCGGCAGGTTGTAGGCTGGAACCATCTTCTTGAGATAGCGCACGGCCAGATTCATGAAGGTGCCCTTGACCGGGCCGAGCAGGTCGCCCATGCGCGCGATGATCACGTGTTCGACCGCAGTGTCGTCGATCACGGCCTCGAGCACGCTGGCGAAGTTCTCCATGATGACGATGGCCTTCGCGCCGGAATCATTGAGCTGGTGTTTCAGTTCGCGGGGGGTGTAGAGCGGATTGGTATTGACCGCCACCAGTCCGGCGCGCAGCGTTCCGAATACCGCGACCGGGTACTGCAGAACGTTGGGCATCATGATGGCGACACGATCGCCCTTTTCGAGGCCCATGGCCTGGAGGCTGGCGCCGAATGCGGCACTGTGACGATCGACCTGCCCGTAGGTCAGTTCGGCCCCGAAATTGATGTAGGCGACCCGATCGCGAAACTCGTTGCAGCTCGTGTTGATGACATCCACGACGGAGTCGAACTCGTCCATGTCGATTTCCGCGGGCACGCCGTCGGGGTACTGGTCGAGCCAGGGCTTGTCGCTCATCGGGTTTCCCTTCATCTGCATGTTGACTTGGATCGGAATAAAGCTTGGCACAGGAATCGCGCCGAGACAAGCAGACCGGCCGGAGCGTTTGCGAGGGGCAGTTTGGACGTATATGATCGCCGGAACTTACGACTTGGCTCCGGATCGACCATGGGCGAACAGAACGTAGAGCAGACCAGTGACGAACAGGCGCGACGCGCGTTCATGAAGGCCTTGCTCGACGAGGTGCGAGCACTGGAGGATATGCTCGATACCGGCATGATCGAATCCGGCATCCGCCGCATTGGCGCCGAGCAGGAAATGTTTCTGGTCGACCAGGCGAGCCGGCCGGCGCTGACGGCGATGCAGATTCTCGAGACCATCGATGATCCGCGTTTTACCCATGAGCTCGGCCTGTTCAACCTCGAGGCCAACCTGTCACCGCTGGAACTGGGCGGCGACTGCCTGCGCAGAATGGAGCAGGAGACCAACGAGGTGCTCGAGATCGCCCGCCGCCATGCCGGCGAGCTCGATACACGCATTGCACTGGTTGGCATCCTGCCGACGCTTACCCGCGAGCACCTGTCGCTGGAGTCGATGGTGCCGACCGCTCGTTACTTCGCCCTCAACGAAGCGCTGCTCAGGCTTCGGGGCAGCAACTTCAATTTCACGATCAAGGGCATCGACCAGCTCAACATCAATCACGATAACCTGATGCTGGAAGCCTGCAATACCAGTTTCCAGGTGCACTTCCAGGTCGGTGCCGAGGAGTTTGCCCCGCTCTACAACATCGCCCAGGCGGTCACCGGCCCGCTTCTGGCCAGCTGCGTCAACTCGCCAATCCTGCTGGGCAAGCGCCTGTGGCTCGAGACGCGCATCGCGGTGTTCGAACACTCGATTGACGCCCGTTCCGAGGCCCATGCCGCGCGCGGGCACAAGCCACGGGTGCATTTCGGCGATCAATGGATCGACGAGTCGGTGATCGAGATTTTCAAGGAAGACATCGCGCGCTTTCGCGTCATTCTGACCACCGAATTCGAAGACGATCCGATCGGTATGGTCGCACGCGGGGAAGTTCCGAATCT
Source organism: Wenzhouxiangella sp. XN201 (assembly GCF_011008905.1). Classification (NCBI taxonomy): domain Bacteria; kingdom Pseudomonadati; phylum Pseudomonadota; class Gammaproteobacteria; order Chromatiales; family Wenzhouxiangellaceae; genus Wenzhouxiangella; species Wenzhouxiangella sp. XN201. Next base: position 1,546,955 of record NZ_JAAIVI010000017.1, on the reverse strand, counting down.
CAAGGCCCTGTGTCTGCACAACGGCACGGTCTACCGCTGGAATCGGGCTTGCTACGGCATTTCCGACAACGGCAAGCCGCATCTGAGGATCGAGAACCGGGTCATCCCGTCCGGTCCGACCGTCATCGACGAGATCGCCAATGCGGCGTTCTTCTTCGGCATGATGTCGCGCCTGTCGCATACCATCGACGATATACGTGAGCATCTCAATTTCAGCGACGTCAAGAGCAACTTCCTGGCCGCTGCGCGCGAAGGCCTGCGTGCCCAGCAGGTCTGGTTCGGCGGCCGCCAGGTCACCGCGCAGGAGCTGATCATCGACGAGTTGCTGCCGCTGGCACGCGAGGGCCTGGTGGAGGCGAATATCGACGAATGCGATATCGATCGCTATCTGGGCGTGATCCGTGAACGCGTCGACCAGCGTTGTACCGGCGCGCGCTGGCAACTCGAGTCGCTCGAGAACATGAAGGGCGAAGGCAACGAGAACGAACGGCTGCGGGCGCTGACCAACAGCATGGTCGAGCAGTCCGAGCGCGGCGAGCCGGTTGCCCGCTGGGAACTGGCCGGATTCTGTCGCCAGCAGGACTGGCGCGACAGCTACCGTACGGTGGGTCAGTTCATGGCGACCGACCTGTTTACCGTACGACCCGACGATATCGTCGATTTCGCGGCCAGCCTGATGGAATGGCGCTACGTGCGGCACGTGCCGGTGGAAGACGATTCGGGTCAGCTCCTGGGCCTGATCTCGCACCGTCAGCTACTGCGACTGATCGCGCGGGGCAATCGCGGCGACAGCACCATCACCGTGCGTGACGTCATGCGACCCGACCCGATCACCGTCAGCCCGGAAACCACCACGGTGGAGGCCATCCGCCAGATGCGTGAGAATCGGCTGAGCTGCCTGCCCGTGGTCGAGGACGGTAAGCTGGTGGGTCTGGTGACCGAATACGACCTGGTCGTGGTGGCCGGGCGGCTGCTCGAATCCTACCTGGACGAGGATCGAGCGGAATGAATCGTGGCCTGCTTCTGGCCCTGGCAGCGCTCGCCCTTGTGGTGGCCTGTGGACCGGATGCGCCCGATGAAGAGCGCATACGTGCGCAGATTCAGGCCATGCAGACGGCCCTGTCCGAGGGCAACGTGCGGGCTTTCGTGGCGCCCATTGCGGATGACTTCACCGCCTCGACGCGCAATCTCGACCGGCGCGCCGCGCGTCTGTTGTTGCGCCGCGAGATGCTGGTTCATGACCGGCTGAAGGCGAGGCTGGCCGATATTGAGGTCACAATGCAGGGTGAAGACCGCGCCACGGCGACCATGCACGCCGTGACCACCGGCGGCAGCGGCCTGATTCCGGAAACCGGCGGCTGGTATCGCGTCACCACCGGCTGGCGGCTCGACGATGGCGAGTGGATGCTGATCTCGGCAAGCTGGGAGACAGTAGCGGGGAGATGAGGTTGGGCTGAGATCTTGTAACCGCAGATTACACAGATTTTCGCAGATTGGTTAATCGGATTTTTCAATCTAATCTGCGTCAATCTGCGCAATCTGCGGTTTCATAAACTCTGAACAGATCAGAGTACATAAACGAATACGAACAAGCCCAGCCACACGACGTCCACGAAGTGCCAGTACCAGGCCACGGCCTCGAAGCCGAAGTGATTCTTCTTCGAGAAGTGGCCGGCGGCGCAGCGCAGGGTGATGACGATCAGCATGATCGTGCCGAGCGTGACGTGCATGCCGTGGAACCCGGTGAGCATGAAGAAGGTCGAGCCATAGATGCCCGATCCCAGTGTCAGGCCAAGATCCTGGTAGGCGTGCACGTACTCGCTCGCCTGCAGGTACAGGAAGAGGCTACCGAGCACGACCGTGGCGATCATCCAGCCGATCAAGGCGCCGCGCTGGGCCTTTTTCAGGGCCCAGTGGGCCAGCGTGATGGTCAGGCCGGAAGACAGAAGAATCAGGGTGTTGAGCAGCGGCAGGCCGAAGGCGGGAATGGTCTCGAAACCGCCGCCGAGCTGGCCCGGGCCGGCCGTGGGCCAGGCCGCGTCGTAGCCGGGATGGAGCAGTTCGTTGGTCATGGCGCCGGTGCCTTCGCCGCCCAGCCAGGGCACGGCGAACATGCGGGCGTAAAAGAGCGCGCCGAAGAAGGCGGCGAAGAACATCACTTCCGAGAAGATGAACCAGATCATGCCCTGGCGGAAGGAGCCGTCCACGGCCTGGTTGTAAATGCCGCTTTCCGATTCGCCAATGACCTGGGCGAACCAGCCGAAGATCATGACCAGCACCACCACGGCGCCGATCAGCGTCAACCAGGGGCCGGTGCCGACCTGGTTGAGCCAGCTCCCGGCGCCGAGCATCATGATGAACAGGCCGATCGATCCGACGATGGGCCACTTCGCGGTATGCGGTACGTAGTAGTTGCCTTGTGCCATGGTGGTTCCCTGGTATCGTTTCTTGTTCAGTTGGGGCGGGCGGCCAGTTCGGTCGCCGCTTCGTTTTCATAGACGATGTAGGACAGCGTGACCAGATTGACGCGTGCCGGCAGTTGCGGATCGATAATGAACCGGACCGGCATCTCGCGCGTTTCACCCGGTGCCAGTACCTGCTCGGTAAAGCAGAAACACTCGGTCTTGTTGAAGTAGAGCGAAGCCTTTCCCGGCGCGACGCTCGGCACGGCCTGGGCGACGACCGTCCGGTCCGACTCGTTGGTGGCCAGGTAAGTCGTCTCGTAGAGCCGTCCCGGATGGACCTCCTTCATGACCTCCTGCGGTTCGAAGCGCCAGGGCAGTCCGGAATTGACGTTGGCGTCGAAATGCACGGTCACGTTGCGGGACTCGTCGACGCCCTCGACCAACTCGCTCTCGACGACCTGCTCACCCGTGCGGCCACCCAATCCGGTGATCTCGCAGAACTTGTCGTAGAGCGGGACCATGGCATATCCGAATCCGAACATGACGACGGCCAGCAGCCCGAGCCGGGCCACATTGCCGCCGAAGGAACGCCTTGTGTCCTTGTCTTGCATGTCGCTCACCCTGCGCTTATGACGCCGCGGACGATGAAGCCGGCATAGATGGCGGCAACGATGGCCGCCAGCACCAGGGCAGCGCGAACCGCCCGCCGTCGCTTGTTTCGAATGCGTTCGTCATCGCCGCGCATCAAACGCTTCAGCTCAGGTTGTCGGAATGGGCCGTTACGCTGTCATCGATCTTCGGCGGCGTGTCGAAGGTATGCAGCGGCGCCGGAGACGGAACGGTCCACTCGAGGCCGCGCGCGCCATCCCAGATCTGCCCGGTTGCACGTTCGCCCCCGCGAGTGGCCTGCCACACGATGTAGGCAAACAGCAGTTGGGCCAGACCGAAGGCGAAGCCGCCAATCGACGAGATCATGTTGAATTCGGCAAACTGCACTGCGTAGTCGGGAATGCGGCGCGGCATGCCGGCCAGGCCGAGGTAGTGCTGCGGGAAGAACAGCACATTGACCGAGATGGTAGACCACCAGAAGTGGATCTTGCCGAGCTTCTCGTTGTACATGTAGCCCGTCCACTTCGGCAGCCAGTAGTAGACCCCGGCCATGATCGCGAAAATCGAGCCGGTCACGAGCACGTAGTGGAAGTGCGCCACCACGAAATAGGTGTCGTGATACTGGAAGTCGGCCGGCACGATGGCCAGCATCAGGCCGGAAAAGCCGCCGATGGTGAACAGCACGATGAAGCTGAGCGCAAACAGCATGGGCGTCTCGAAGGTCATCGAACCACGCCACATGGTCGCCACCCAGTTGAAGACTTTTACGCCGGTGGGCACGGCAATCACCATCGTGGCATACATGAAGAACAGGTTGCCGCCCAGCGGCATGCCCACGGTAAACATGTGGTGCGCCCAGACGATGAACGACAGGAAGGCGATCGAAGCCGTTGCATAAACCATGGAGACGTAGCCAAACAACGGCTTGCGCGAGAATGTCGGCAGGATCTCCGAGATGATCCCGAAGGCCGGCAGGATCATGATGTAGACCTCCGGATGGCCGAAGAACCAGAAAATATGCTGGAACATCACCGGATCGCCACCGCCGGCCGCGTTGAAGAAGCTGGTGCCGAAGAAGCGGTCAGTCAGCAACATGGTCACCGCCCCGGCCAGGACCGGCATGACCGCGATCAGCAGGAAGCCGGTAATCAGCCAGGTCCAGACGAACAGCGGCATGCGCAGCAGGGTCATGCCCGGTGCGCGCATGTTGAGGATGGTCACGATGATATTGATCGCGCCCATGATCGACGAGATGCCCATCAGGTGAATGGCGAAGATCACGAAGGCAATGTTCGTACCGCCCTGCAACGACAGTGGCGGGTACAGCGTCCAGCCCGATGCCGGTCCGCCCGAGGGCAGGAACAGGGTCATGAGCAGCAGGAAGAAGGCGAACGGCAGAATCCAGAACGACCAGTTGTTCATGCGCGGCAGGGCCATGTCCGGCGCACCGACCATCAGGGGGACCATCCAGTTGGCCAGGCCGACGAATGAGGGCATGACCGCGCCGAAAATCATGACCAGCGCGTGCATGGTGGTCATCTGGTTGAAGAATTCCGGATTCACCAGCTGCAGGCCGGGCACGAATAGTTCCGCGCGGATGATCATCGCCATGGCACCGCCGACCAGGAACATGATCAGCGAAAACACCAGGTAGAGGGTGCCGATCTCCTTGTGATTGGTCGTGAACACCCAGCGCTTGAGGCCAGTGGGGTGCTCGGCGTGATGCTCGTCGTGGGGCAGGGTCGTGTCGTGACTCATGTTTCTGATTCCTCTCTAATCTCGGTCCGCTTCAGCCGCGGTCGTCGGAAACAGGCACCCGGCGCGCTGCCGTTGCCCGTGCCGATTCAGCAGATTCCATTTCACCGGCGGCCGTTTGGGCCTTCCTGTCTTCGACCCACCGCTGGTAGTCCTCGGGGGAGACGGCCTCGACGACGATCGGCATGAAGCCGTGATCCTTGCCGCAGAGTTCGGCGCACTGGCCGCGATAAACACCTTCTTCCTCGATCAGGGCCCAGGCCTCGTTGACCATGCCGGGAACGGCATCGCGCTTCCAACCCAGCGCGGGCACCCACCAGGAGTGGATGACGTCGTCGGAGGTCAGGAGAAAGCGGATCTTGGTGTCGGTCGGCAGCACCAGGCGATTGTCGACTTCGAGCAGGTAGTTTTCGACGCTCCTGACGTCGATCCCGGAGCCGATCTGGCGGGCCTGGTTGCTGGCGCGATCGAGCATCGAGTAGATGCTGACATCATCCTCGATGTAGTCGTACTTCCACAGCCACTGGTAGCCGGTCACCTTGATGTTGATCTCGGCATTGCCAGTGTCTTCCATGTCGATCAGCACCCGCGTGGCCGGAATGGCCATAATCACCAGGATCAGCACGGGGATGGCCGTCCAGGCCACCTCGGCGCCGGTGGAGTGGCTGAACTGCGCCGGCTCCTGACCCTTGGACTTGCGGTGCACGACGATCGACGTGAACATCGCGGTGAACACCAGCACGCCGATGACGGTAACCACCGCCAGAATGACATTGTGCAGCTCGTAGACGTCCTTGCTGAAGGGCGTCACGCCGGCGGGCATGTTGTCACCGACGGCATAGATGCCCCAGGTGACCACGATGATGACGGCCATTACCGCCAGCGCCACGATCAATTCGTTGGTTCTCTTCATCCTCGACTCACCTGTGATTGCTTTTACCAACCCCGGCTTCAATCGGCCCGAGGTTCTTTCTCAGGGCATCAGCCAGTTCCAGTCTTTCGCCGGCCGGCAGAAACCGTCCAACGATCTGTCGCCGGCCGCAGCAGGTCACCACGACCTGTCGTTCGCCCAGACGCTGCTCCTCGACCAGCACTCTGACCCAGGCGGCCGGCCACTCGCTGTGGGTTCGCTGCCTGGCATCGTAGTGATCGATCTCGAGCTTGTCGCGGTCGATGGTCAGACGCTCACGTGCCCAGTTGCCGCGCCAACCGATGCGCAGGCACCAGCCGACAACCAGCAGGTGCACAATGGCTGCCAGCATGATCGGCCAGTACCCCAGTATCAGGGGGCCGAGTGCCACCAACAGCGTGACCGCGCTGAGACCGAGAAACACTAGAGCCAGCCGATCGAGCGTCATTGACAGGTTCGAGCGCGCTTCGATCACCCGGATGGGGTGCGGCTGCGAACTGTGTCGGACTTCGATCACGGGCTGGCTCCCGTGGTTCTTGATCTGCGACAGCTATTCTAGCCCAAGCCGGATCAACGTGACAGGAGAAATTGCCTTTTGCCGAGTCTCTACGCGACAAAATGGTCCGTTCGGTTACACTTGCAATTCGCCTTCACAGCAGCCGATAGAGGCCGTCATGAGTCAGGATTCAAAACGCTTCGTCACCGCCGAACCCATTGCCGGCAGCGAGCTGCGCAGCGCGCTCGACGACGCTTGGCATGCCGACGAGACCGAACATGTCCGCTTTCTCCTCGAGCAGACCGGTCTCGACGCGCAGCAGCGGGGCGCGGTCAATGACGTTGCGCTCGATCTGGTCAAGCGCGTGCGTGAGCGCAGCCGTGACACCGGTGTTATGGATGCCTTCATGCGCGAGTACGACCTGTCCTCCGAGGAGGGCGTCATCCTGATGTGCCTGGCCGAGGCGCTGCTGCGCATTCCCGACAACGACACGGCCGAGCAACTGATTTCCGACAAGCTATCCGAAGCCGACTGGGAGTCGCACCTGGGCAAGAGTTCCTCGGTGCTGGTCAATGCCGGCACCTGGGGCCTGATGCTGACCGGGCGCCTGGTCAGCGTGAAAGGATCGGAAAAGCGCGACATCGGCACCCTCCTGTCGCGCATGGCCAATAGCTCGAGCGAGCCGGTGGTGCGTACCGCCATCCGCCAGGCCATGCGCATCATGGGCCACCAGTACGTGATGGGCCGCAGTATCGAGGACGCCCTGGAGCGCTCCCGCAAGAAGGCCAACCGCCGTTTCCGCTATTCCTTCGACATGCTGGGCGAAGCCGCGCTGACGGCCCGCGATGCAGAGCGCTACTTTAAGTCCTACAGCCAGGCGATCGAGGCTATCGGAAAATCCGTCGAGGGCGACGACATCTTTGCCCTGCCGAGTATCTCGGTGAAGCTCTCCGCACTTCATCCCCGCTACGAACACGCCCAGCGCGAGCGCGTGATGGACGAACTGGTGCCGCGGCTGCTCGAGCTGGCCCGTCGCGCGCGAAAGGCCGGTATCGCCCTGACGGTTGACGCCGAGGAGGCCGATCGTCTGATGATCTCGCTCGACGTGTTCGCGGCGGTGCTCGCCTCGCCCGACCTCGAGGGCTGGGACGGCCTTGGCCTGGCCCTGCAGTCCTACCTGCGGCGCGCCTGGGCGGAGATTGACTGGCTGGCCGACAAGGCACGCAAGAGTGGTCACCGCATTCCCGTGCGCCTGGTCAAGGGCGCCTACTGGGATACCGAGATCAAGCTCGCCCAGGTCGAAGGCGTGGACGACTATCCCGTGTTCACGCGCAAGGCCAATACCGATTTGTCCTATATTGCCTGTGCCCGCAAATTGCTGGAACTGCCGGACTGTTTCTATCCCCAGTTCGCCACCCACAACGCGCACACCATCGCCGTCATTGCCGAGTTGGCCGGTGACAACCGGGAATACGAATACCAGCGTCTGCACGGCATGGGTCAGCAGCTTTATGAGGAAGTGCTCGACAATGATCAGTTCAACGATCAGTGCCGGGTCTATGCGCCGGTCGGCAACCACAAGGATCTGTTGCCTTACCTGGTGCGGCGCCTGCTCGAAAATGGCGCCAACACCTCGTTCGTCAATCGCATCGTCGACGAGAAGCTGCCGCCGGAAGAGGTGATCAACGATCCGGTGGCCGAGGTTCAGTCCCACTCGAGCATGTCGCATCCACGTATTCCCCGGCCGGCCGATATCTACGGCGAAGGGCGGAGAAACAGCCAGGGCATCAACCTGGCGCACGAATCCGAGCTGAACGCACTCAAGTCGAACATGGAAGCCGCGCTCGACCAGGACTGGCTGGCGGCCCCGACCGGTGCGGCCAGCAAAAGCGACAAGACGACCGCGGTAGTCAGCCCGGCCGACACCGGTCTCGAGCTGGGTCGCGTGACCTGGACCAGCCCGGAGTGTGCCGGCGAGGTGGTCGCTGCGGCGGTCGACAGCCAGGTTGGCTGGGATCGACGCGGTGCGGCCGAACGCGCCGATATCCTCGATCGCATTGGTGATCTCTACGAGCGGCATTGCCCGGAGCTGATGGCGATCTGCGCCCGCGAGGGCGGCAAGTCCCTGCTCGACGGTATCGCCGAGGTGCGCGAAGCGGTCGACTTCTGCCGCTACTACGCCAAGCAGGCGCGAGAACACCTGGCCGAGCCGCTGGAGATGCCCGGTCCGACCGGCGAGTCGAATACCCTGCGCACGCATGGCAAGGGTGTCTTCGTCTGTATCAGCCCCTGGAATTTTCCGCTGGCGATCTTCACCGGCCAGGTCGTGGCCGCGCTGGTGGCCGGCAACAGTGTGCTGGCCAAGCCGGCCGAGCAGACACCGCTGATCGCTGCGCGGGCCGTCAGCCTGATGCACGAGGCCGGCGTGCCCGATGACGTGCTCTTTTGCCTGCCGGGCGACGGCAAGGTCGGTGCGGCGCTGACCGCCGACCCGCGCATTGCCGGTGTGGCCTTTACCGGCTCGACCGAAGTGGCCCGCATCATCAACAAGACCCTGGCCGATCGCGACGGCCCGCTGGCCACGCTGATCGCCGAGACTGGCGGCCAGAACGCCATGATCGTCGACTCCTCGGCCCTGCCTGAGCAGGTCGTGGCCGACGTCATCCACTCAGCTTTCCTGAGCGCCGGCCAGCGCTGTTCAGCGCTGCGCATCCTGTGCCTGCAGGCCGACGTGGCCGACCACATGCTCGAAATGCTGACCGGCGCCATGGCCGAGTTGTCGATCGGCGACCCCGGCATGCTCGAGACCGATATCGGCCCGGTCATCGACGAAGGCCAGCTCGAGATGCTGAGCGAGCACGCCGAACGCATGAACCGCGAAGCGAAGCTGATCGCCGAGGCGCCTCTGCCCGAAGACCTGCCGCCCGGGCACTGGTTTGCACCGCGCGTCTACGAGATCGAGCGAATTGATCAGCTTGAACGGGAGGTCTTCGGACCCATCCTGCACGTGGTGCGTTACAAGTCGAACGAACTCGACGACCTGATCGAGAAGATCAACGGCACTGGCTACGGCCTCACACTGGGCATTCACAGCCGGATCGACCGCGTCCAGAATTACATCGCCCACCGGATGAAGGTCGGCAATGCCTACGTCAATCGCAACATGACCGGCGCCGTGGTCGGCGTTCAGCCTTTCGGCGGCGAGGGCCTGTCGGGCACCGGGCCCAAGGCAGGAGGGCCGCATTACCTGTTCCGCTTCGTCAATGAGCGAACGCTGACCATCAACACCGCGGCCGTGGGCGGAAACGCCACGCTTCTGGCGCTGTCGGACTGAATGACGTGACTCCCGGGGCGCCCGACTGATGTACGAATCGTTCTACGGCCTTTCAGAACGTCCGTTCTCGATTACGCCGAATCCGCGTTTCGTGTACCTCAGTCAGCGTCATCGCGATGCCCTGGCGCACCTGCTCTATGGCGTGGGCGAGGGCGGCAGCGGCGGTTTCGTGCAGCTCACCGGCGAGGTCGGAACCGGCAAGACCACCCTGTGCCGGGTTGTGCTCGAGCAGGTGCCCGAAAACACGCAGATCGCGCTGATCCTCAACCCCATGCTTTCGCCCAAGGAATTGCTGCGGGCGATCTGTCACGAGCTTCAGGTTCCGGTCGACGACACCGATGGCAGCCTGCAGCAGCTGCAGGAGCGACTCAACAGCTACCTGCTGGATCGTCACGCCCGCGGCGAGCGGGTCGTGCTGATCATCGACGAGGCCCAGAACATGAGCCGCGAAGCGCTCGAACAGGTGCGTCTGCTGACCAACCTGGAGACGGCCACCGACAAGCTGCTGCAGATCATTCTGATCGGGCAACCGGAGCTGCGCGACCTGCTCGCACGACCCGAGCTCCGACAGCTGGCCCAGCGCATTACGGCGCGCTATCACCTCGACCCGCTCAACGCGGCCGAAACCGAATCCTATGTACGCCACCGGCTGCAGGTGGCCGGCAGTGAACGCTGCCCGTTTGCTCGCGACGGCCTGCGTGCCCTCTACCTGGCCTCCGAAGGCGTGCCGCGCCTGGTCAACATCATCGCCGACCGCGCCCTGATGGCCGGTTACGCACGCGAGGAAGAACGCATCGGCGCCGGGCTGGTGCGCGCCGCAGCCCGCGAGGTGGCTGGTGAGGAGTCCGAGAAAGACGGCGGCTGGCTGCGCGGCCTGGTGGCCGGCTTCGCGTTGCTGGTCGTGCTGGCCGGCGGTGGCGCCCTGTCGTGGGCTTTGCTGAGCGCGCCGAAGGACGAAGAAGCCGCCGGCGGTCTGGCCTGGCAGGCGATGCTGTCGGGTCTGGATGAGCGCTCGGCCTGGATGGAGCTGGCCGCCGTCTGGCCGGTGGTCACGACCGATGACGTGGAACAGGCCTGCAGCGGCGAAGACCATCCCATCCTCGCCTGCCGTGAATTGCGCGGCAACTGGGCCTACATTGCCGAACTCGACTTGCCGGTGGTGCTTCGCCTGTCGCATCCGGCCGGGACGCGCGTATTGCTTGCCGGACTCGAGCGCGACCATGTCATTCTGCGGCACAATGGCCAGGACTGGCGCGTCGCGCGCAATCAGCTGGATCGCCGCTGGCAAGGGGAGTTCGTGGTTGCCTGGCCGGATGACGGCCAGCTGTTGCGGCAGGGCGACAGCGGATCGATGGTGCGACGCATGAAGCGCCTGGCCGCCGAGGTTGACGATTTCCCCTGGGCCGGTCCGGTGGACGAGCGATACTCTGCGGAATTTCGCGACTGGGTAGCGCAGTTTCAGCGGCGCCACGGCATTAACGATGACGGCGTGATCGGCCCGGCAACCCGCCTGTTTCTGGGGGTGCCCCGGCAGGACATGCCGGGCCTGATGACCCAGACCAACGGAGCCTGACAAGACGTGTCCTTCATCCTTGATGCGCTGCGCAAGTCCGACGCTCGCCGAAAGCAGGGCAATGTGCCCGACATCCATACGCCGGAACCGTCGGGTCCGCCGCCGCGACGTCGCGGTCGATTCGTGCTCTGGAGCGCGGTGGCGCTAGTGGTGGGTCTGATCGCCGTCATCGGCCTGGTGCTGATCCTGCGCGGTGGTCTGCCGGATATGCTCTCCGGCCAGGTCGCGGATGATGAGCCGGTGACCGACACAAGTGATGAGCTTGCGCCGTCCGACCCGGTCGAAGCCGTTGCCCCGGATGAAGCGACCGGGACCCGCGATGAAGCGTCCGCGACCGACGAGCGGGCGAGGCGGCCGGGCGACGCCGCCGAGGAAACGCGGGCGGCACGGCGCGCTCGTGCGTTGCTGCGCTCCGAAGACGCCGCCGAGGCGCCGGCGCAGGCCGAGCAAGAATCCGAGGCGAGTGCAGTTGATCCCACGCGCGAGCGGCGTCGTCGTCGCGAACCCCTCGAAGCGGGTCAGGAGTCTTCGGCGTTGCGCGAGGCAAGGCAGCGCGAAACCGAACCGGTCAGCGCCGAGGTCGCGGCCGAGGAGATCGCTCGTCGCCTGGCAGAAGCAGAGCGAAGCGCCAGGGACGATGCCTCGAATGCGCAAGCCGACAACTCGGACACCTCCCGGGAGCGGGCAGCGCCGGCCCGGCAACCGGCGGCAGCGGCCGAACCCGATGGCTCGGACAATCGCGGCGTGGCCGGCTACGTCGAGGCGTGGGATCTGCCGCTGTCGGTACGCCGTAGCCTGCCCGAGTTGGTGCTCAATATTCACGTCTACTCACAACGCCCGAGCGACCGATTCGTGCTGATTAACGGCGAGCGCTACGTCGAGGGCGACGCGGTCGGTGATGGCGTCGACCTGGTCGAGATTCGACGCGAGGGCGCTGTCGTCGATTTCCGCTCACATCGTTTCCTGCTGCGGCGGCAATGATCGAGCACTGGTCCTCAGGGCGCCGGCAGTCGTTGGCCTGGCCCTGGATGCTGACCCTGTGCAGCCTGGTCATGCTGGCGGTTCGAGTCGCCCTCGAAACGGGCATGGGCGGGGTCGAAGGGCAGTCGGCCGGGCAGTGGGGATTCGTTCCTGCCGATGTGATGGCTGCATTGCAGCAACCGCCGGCCGACTGGATTCATGCTGGCATCGCGGGTCTGTTTGCCGCGCTTTTCGTGCATGGCGACTGGTTGCACCTGGCTGGCAACCTGGCCTATCTGTGGGTCTTCGGGGTGACCGTCGAACGTGCCCTCGGGCCCTGGGGCCTGGCCGCCAGTTTCCTGTTTCTGGGTGCGCTGGCCAACCTGGTGCTCGCCTGGCAAACCGGCGCCAGCACTACGCCGGTCATTGGTGCCAGCGGCGGTGTTTCGGCTCTTATCGGCATCTATCTCGGCTTGTTTCCGGTCAGCCGGATGGGCTTGTGGTTGCCGCTCGGGCTGTATCTCCAGTTCGCCCGGGTTCCGGCGCTGCTGGTCATCGGCTCCTGGTTTACACTGCAACTCATGTATACCGTATTCGGTCCCGAAAGCGGCGCCGTGGCCTGGTGGGCCCATGTTGCCGGCTTCGTCGCCGGCGTAATGCTCGCCATCGTATTGCGGCTGTTCCTGGGCCGAGCGGCTCTCCAGATCCAGGATGATTGAATGACGACCTTGTACAAGATCAGCTTTCACAACCAGGGCAAGGTCTACGAGATCTTCTGCCGCAGGGTTGCGGGGAGTGACCTGGCCTATGGCTTCGTGGAGGTCTCCGACCTGGTCTTTGAAACCGATGATTCGGTGGTCATTGACCCCACCGAGGAGCAATTGCGCGCGGAATTCGAGGATGTCGAAGTGCTGCATCTGCCGATGCATTCGATCATCCGGGTCGAGCAGGTCAAAAAGCGCGGCGTGGCCGTGATCCGCGACAGCAAGAGTGGCGAAAAGGTGACGCAGCTGCCCGTCGACAATCCTCGTCGCAAACGTTGAAGTGGCCGGATCGGGCCGACTGTGGTACGGTTTTCGGCGTTTTGCGCCGGGCCGATCTGCCGCAGCGGGGAGCGAGTTGCCGCAGCATGATCGGATGACAACACGCATCAATCACTGATCAGAGGGACGGAAAACCGGATGAACGCTTCAGACCACCAGCAAACGCCACCGGTGGACGACCAGCGCAACAGCGGCTGGCTCGACCGGGCTCTCAATTTCATCGAGGTCGTGGGCAACAAGTTGCCTGATCCGGCCATGCTCTTCCTGCTGCTCATGATCGTGGTCTGGATTTTGTCCTGGCTGCTGTCGGGCATGCAGTTCGGCGCCCAGCATCCGTCCACGGGCGAGGCCATCACGATCACCAACCTGCTCACCGGTGAACAGCTGGTCAGTTTCCTGACCACGATGGTGACGACCTTCACCAGTTTTGCGCCCCTCGGGGTCGTGCTGGTGGCCATGCTGGGCGTGGGTGTGGCCGAGCAGAGCGGCTATATCAATGCCCTGCTGAAAAAGCTGCTGGCATTCACGCCGAAGATGTTGCTGACCCCGATGCTGATCCTGATCGCCATCGTCAGCCACACGGCGGTCGATGCCGGCTACGTCGTGGTGATTCCGCTTGGCGGCATCATCTTCTACGCCGCCGAGCGCCATCCCCTGGCCGGCATCGCCGCGGCATTCGCCGGGGTCTCGGGCGGGTTTTCAGCCAACTTCGTCCCCTCCGCGCTCGATCCGCTGCTGATGGGCTTCACCCAGCCGGCCGCACAGATCGTCGACGCGAGCCTGAATCTGCATCCGCTCATCAACTGGTATTTCACCTCGGCCTCCTGCCTGGTCATCGTTGCTCTCGGCTGGTGGCTGACCGACCGGGTGATCGAGCCGCGCCTGGCCGACACACCGCTCGACGGCGACGATGAGGACATGCCCGAAATGCACCCCATCGATGCGCGGGAGCAGCGCGCCATGTATGTGGCGACCACCGTCATGATCGTCGGGGTGGCACTGCTCGTCTGGTCGCTGATTCCCGAGAACTCGCCCTTCCGGGACGCCGAAAGCGGCACCCTGACGTCCTTCAGTGCACCGATCATGCAGTCGATCGTGCCGCTGATCTTCCTGGTGTTCGTGCTGCCGGGGGTGATTTACGGTTTCATGGCCGGCAAGTTCAAGAAGAGCAAGGATGTGGTCGATGCCATGTCCGACACCATGGGCTCGATGGCCTACTACATCGTCATGGCGTTTTTCTGTGCTCTGTTCGTGGCCGAGTTCGGGCGTTCGGGCCTGGGCATTCTGCTGGCCGTCGAGGGGGGCAACTTCCTCGCCGGGCTGAACATGCCCGGCGGCGCCACGCTGTTCGGCATCATCCTGCTGGTCGGCTTCGTCAACCTGTTCGTCGGCTCGGCCTCGGCCAAGTGGGCGCTGCTGGCGCCGATCTTCGTGCCCATGCTGATGCAGGTGGGTTTCTCGCCCGAACTGACCCAGGCAGCCTACCGCGTGGGCGATTCATCAACCAACATCATCACGCCGCTGATGCCGTATTTCCCGCTGGTGGTCGTCTACTGCCAGCGCTACGTCAAGGGCACCGGCATCGGTACCCTGGTGTCGATGATGCTGCCGTACTCGGTGGTCTTCCTGCTGGCCTGGTCGGTCTTCCTGATCGGTTACTGGATGCTCGGTATTCCGCTTGGTCCGGGCACCAGCTACGTCTATCCGGCGGGCTAACGATCGATCCACTGGGCGGGATCGATCGGCTCCCCCTCCCGGCGCAGTTCGAAGTAGAGGGCCGGTTCGGCGATACCGCCGGACCGGCCGCTGACCGCGATCGTCTCCCCCGGGGCGACCCAGTCGCCGACATCGCGCATCAGCGCCTCGTTGTGGGCGTAGAGGCTCATGAAACCGTCGCCGTGCTCGAGAATCAGTAACAGACCGTAGCCGCGCAGCCAGTCGGCATAGGCCACGCGACCGTGGGCGATGCTGTGGACTTCCTGCCCCGAATCGATGCCGATCAGCCAGCCGCTCCACTCGAGGTCACCGCTGCGGCGATCGCCGAAAGCCGCGCGCACCGGTCCATCGACGGGCATGGGCAGCCTGCCGCGGAGTTCGGCGAAGGGCGGCACGGCCACATCGGGGGGCACGTCGGCCAGCATCTGACCCAGCCGGTCGAGCAGGTCGCTCAGTTCGGCCGCATCGCGCTCGAGCTGGCCCAGGCGATCGCGCTGGCCCGCCAGCCGCTCATCGAGCGCCGCCAGGGCCTGCTCCCGTTGCCCAAGCGCCGCCTCCAGTCGCCGGGTTTCGACCTCACTGGCAGCCCGCAGGGTCTCGAGTGTGCTGGCTTCTTCCTGGAGCGCGCGCCGGGTTTCGGCCAGCCGGTCGAGCGTGCCATTGAGCTCGTCGATGGCGCGGATCCGTTCGCGCGAAAGATAGCCGTGGTAGGCCAGCCGTCGCGAAAACCGGCGCGGATCGTCCTGGTTGAGCAGCATTTTCAGACGCGATTGCCCGCCCAGGCGGTAGGCGGCGGCCAGTTGCTGGGCCAGATCGGTGGCATGCCGGCCCGCCTCTTCCTCGAGTCGGCCGCGGCGCTGTTCGAGGCGGTCGATGTCGGCGCGCACGCGTTTGAGTTCGCGGTTGGTTTCAATCCGGGCGCGACGGGACTGGCCGACGGCCCGCTCGGCCTGCGCCAGGTCGTCCTGGAGTTCGTCGCGCTGATCGAGATCGCGGTCGATGCGCTGCTGGATTTCGGCGATCTCGGCGCGCACGGTCTCCAGCTGGGCCTCGACCGCTTCGCGGTCCTGCTGCGCCGTGGTTTCGGCCATCAGCCCGATGCTCAGAAGCAGAACCGCCAGGCTGATGCGGGGGGCCGGAGAGGCGATCACCGCGTCTCAGTCTTTGTGAATCAGCGAGCGGCCGCTCATCGGCTTCGGTTGCGGCAGGCCCAGCAGCTCGAGCATGGTGGGCGCGATATCGCGAAGGCTGCCGCCGTCATCCAGTGCGAGCGTGCGCGGGCCGGCATACACCAGCGGGACCGGGTTGGTCGTGTGCGAGGTGTGCGGCTGACCGGTTTCGGGATCGTTCATCTGTTCGACATTGCCGTGGTCGGCCGTGATCAGTGCTTCGCCGCCGGCGCGTTCGAGCGCCGGCAGGACTTCGCCCAGCAGCCGGTCCACGGCCTCGACGGCTGCCACGGCGGCTTCGAGGTGGCCGCTGTGCCCGACCATGTCGGGATTGGCCACGTTGCAGACGATGACATCGTAGTGATCGCCTTCGATCGCGGCGACCAGTTCGCCCGACAGTTCCGGTGCACTCATCTCCGGCTGCAGGTCATAGGTGGCCACGTCCGGGGACTGGATCAGTTTGCGATCTTCGCCGTCGAAGACCCGTTCCTTGCCGCCATTGAAGAAGTAGGTCACGTGCGCATATTTTTCGGTCTCGGCGATGCGCAGCTGACGCAGGCCGGCGGCCTCGAGTTCGGCGCCCAACAGGTGCTCGAAAGTTTCCGGCTCGAAGGCGACCTCGACCGGCAGGCCGTCGAGATAATGGGTCATGGTGACCATGGCCGACAGGGCAGGGCGCGGGACGCTGAAGCCGTCGAAGTCGGGCTCGACGAAGGCCCGGGTGAGCTGGCGCGCCCGGTCGGCCCGGAAATTGATGAAGATCACCGCATCACCGTCGACCACGCGATGCCCCTCGCCGATCACCGTGGGAGCAACGAACTCGTCATCCTCACCGCGGGCATAGGCGGCTTCGAGCGCGGCCGAGGCCGTGTCGGCGCGGTGCTCGGAGCGGGCTTCGACGATCGCCTGCCAGGCGCGTTCGGTGCGCTCCCAGCGGCGGTCGCGGTCCATCGCGTAGTAGCGACCGCTGACCGAAGCGATGCGGGCACGATCGGATTCGTTCACGGCCGCTTCCAGGCGGCGGATGGAGTCAGCAGCGCTGCGTGGCGGTACATCGCGGCCGTCGAGGAAGACGTGCAGGGCCACTTCCGGCGCGCCACGGTCGAGCGCCAGCTCGAGCGTGGCCAGAAGTTGGTCCTCGTGACTGTGTACGCCACCGGGCGAGAGCAGGCCCAGGATGTGTACGCAGCCGCCCGAGTCGCGCGCCATGGCGATACCGTGATTGAGGGCCGGGTTGTCCCGGAAGCTGCCATCGGCGATGGCTTTGCCAATACGCGTCAGTTCCTGGTAGACGATGCGGCCGGCACCCAGGTTCATATGACCGACTTCGGAATTACCCATCTGTCCGGCCGGCAGGCCAACCGACTCGCCGGAGGTGTCCAGCAGGGTATGGGGATGCCCGGCCCAGAGCCGGTCCCAGTTGGGCGTATCGCCGACCGTGATGGCATTGTCGGGCGCGGCATCGCGGTGCCCCCAGCCATCGAGAATGAGGAGCATGAGCGGCCTGGGTCGTGCCATGAAGCGTGATTCCGGAGTGTTGAAAACCGGAAACGATTATCCCACAGCGTGGCCCACCATGCTGGCAACGAGAGCCTTAATCTAGGATAATGGGCGGCTTTGACCCAAGCTGCTTCGAGCATTCATGGAACAGATATTCGAGTTCATCGGCAACCATCCCTTGCTGACCGGCGCGCTGGGCGTTGCGGTCGGCGCCCTGGTTGTCTACGAAATCAGCCGGCTGACGCGCAAGTGGCGCGAGCTGGGCACGCTCGATGCAGTGCAGCTGCTCAACCGCGAGGATCCGGTGGTCCTGGATGTTTCCAACAGTGCCGACTACGCCAAGGGGCATATCCAGGGCGCGCTGCACATGCCGCCCTCGCGGATCGAGTCGGGCAACCAGCAACTGCTCAAGTACCGTGACCGCCCGATCCTGGTCTACTGCCGTAACAGCCAGGTGTCGCCCCAGATGGCCGGACGCCTGGTCAAGCTCGGTTTCAGCAATGTCAACGTGCTGGCCGGCGGGCTGACGCAGTGGATCAGCGATCAGCAACCGGTCACCCGTCAGAAGGGCGCCGCCAAGAGCGGTGAGGGCAAGCAGCAGCGCAAGAAATCGAAAGCGGACAAGTAAAACCCACTTACCAACAAGGATTCATACAGATCATGGCAGAAGAGAATCAGCAAGGCGCGGCAGGCGCCAACCAGGAAGGCACCCAGGAAGCCCGGATGGTCGTCCAGCACGTCTATCTCAAGGATGCGTCTTTCGAGGCACCCAACGTGATGGAACTCGATCAGAGCGGCAGCGAGCCCGAGATCAACCTCAACCTGTCGCAGCGGACCGATCCGGTCAGCGACGATCGCTACCATGTGGTGCTGACGGTCACCGTGACGGCCAAGCAGGGCGAGAAGACAGCGTTTCTGTGTGAAGTGCACTACGCCGGCTTCTTCCAGTTGGTCGGGTTCAGCGAGCAGCAGGTGTCCTACGTGCTCAACGTGCTTTGTCCGAACACCCTGTTTCCCTACTGCCGGTCGCAGATCGGCAACATGGTCTCCGCCGGCGGATTCTTCCTGCCGCCGCTGCAGGCGGTCAACTTCGAAGCGGTGTTTCGCCAGCGCATGGAAGAGGCCCGCCAGCAGCAGGAAGGCCAGCAGGAAGAAGCGTCCGCTGGCAACGGCCAGAATCCGCCCGAAACCGAACAGTAAGCGGCCGCAGCCATGGCCACGGTGATCGCGGTGTTCGGCGCCGGCTCCTGGGGGACGGCGCTGGGCATGCAACTGGCTCGCATGGGCCATGACGTGCGCCTGTGGGCGCGCGATGCCGATCGCGCCGAGGCCATGGAGCGCGATCGCGTCAACCAGCGCTACCTCCCCGACAGCCCGTTCCCCGAGTCGCTGCACGTCAGCAGCGACTTTGCGGCGGTGTGCGAGGGCGCGCAGCACCTGCTGGTGGCCACCCCCAGTCACGCCTTCAGTGAAACCGTCGATCGGCTGGCACCTTACGTCACGGCCGAGACGGGCCTGGTCTGGGCCAGCAAGGGCTTCGAGCCGGGCACCGGCCGCCTGCTACACGAGGTCGCGCGCGAGCGCCTCGGCGCCGACATCCCGCTGGCGCTGATCACCGGCCCTTCGTTCGCTCGCGAGGTGGCCGAGGCCTTGCCCACGGCGGTGACGGTGGCGGCCACGCAACCGGCATTCGGTCACGCCTGGGCAGCCTTGCTGCACGGCCACAATTTCCGCGCCTACTACACGGCCGACCTGGTCGGTGCCGAACTCGGCGGCGCCATCAAGAACGTGCTGGCAGTGGCTTGCGGGATGGCCGATGGTCTGGGCCTGGGCGAAAATGCGCGCGCCGCACTGATCACGCGCGGGCTGGCCGAGATGATGCGCCTGGGCCGCGACCTGGGTGCCGACGATCGGACGCTGATGGGCCTGGCCGGCATCGGTGACCTGGTGCTGACCTGCACCGGCAATCAGTCGCGCAACCGTCGGCTGGGTCTGGCGCTGGGGCAGGGGCGTTCGGTCGACGAAGCGGTAGCCGAGATCGGCCAGGTCGTCGAAGGCATCAAGACGGCCGAGGAAGTCATGCGCCTGGCCGAACGCGCGGGCGTGGAAATGCCCATTGCCGAGCAGGTCCACGGCATCCTGTTCCGCGGCTGGAACGCCCGCAAGGGTGTGCAAGTGCTGATGGAGCGCGACCTCAAACGCGAAACCGAGTAGCCCCGCTCACGGTCGAAATCGCGACCCGTTTTACCCCTGTATTTTTTCATTTTCGAAGGCCGACGGCCGCAGGTCCCTGACCCCAGGGGCTCAAGGTCTTTCGGCCTCTTTTTGGCACGATTTCGAGGCCGACATGATGCTTGAATCGCTCCGGGGAAAGGCGTAAGGTATTCGCACTGGGCACAATATCTTGTGTCCGGCAGCACGGTTTGGCACAACAGGTTGTGGATAGAGTGGTTGACAGCCTGTGCATAAGTAACGGTATTACACAATAATCAAGAGGTTGCGGCATGAGCGTTTCGGCAGAAGCTTTGACCGCTGCGCTTCCGGATATCGCCTTTCAGGAAGCGTCGCTGGACATCTGGGACAAGAAATATCGTCTCAAGGCTAAAACGGGGGAAATCATCGACCAGGAGATCGACGACACTTACAAGCGTGTCGCCCGGGCCCTGGCCGAAGTGGAGAAAGGCAAGGACAAGCAGGATCACTGGTATCGCGAATTCCTCTGGGCGCTCAGGCGCGGAGCGATTCCGGCCGGGCGCATCACATCCAACGCAGGCGCACTGGCGCACAAGCCGGCCACCTCGACCATCAACTGCACCGTGTCGGGCACCATCCGCGACTCGATGAACGACATTCTCGGCAAGGTGCACGAAGCCGGGCTGACGCTCAAGGCCGGTTGCGGCATTGGCTATGAGTTTTCCACGCTCAGGCCCAAGGGGGCCTATGTGTCGGGGGCGGGCGCCTATACCTCCGGCCCGATGTCGTTCATGGATATCTACGACAAGATGTGCTTCACCGTTTCCTCGGCCGGCGGCCGTCGCGGTGCGCAGATGGCCACCTTCGACGTCTCGCACCCGGACGTCATGGATTTCATCCGCGCCAAGCGCGAGAACGGCGTACTGCGACAGTTCAACTGTTCGCTGCTGATCACCGACGACTTCGTCCAGGCCGTCATCGACGATACCGATTGGCCGCTGGTCTTCCCGGTACTCGACAGCGAGACCGAGGAGATCGATGTCAACGACCCCGAGCAGGTGATCTGGCGAGAATGGCCGACCACCGAGGGTTACGTCAGCAACGACGAGGGCCTGGTGGCCTGCAAGATCTATCGCAAGGTGCCGGCCAAGCGCCTGTGGAACATGATCATGAGCAGCACTTACGACTATGCCGAACCGGGCTTCGTGCTGGTCGATCGCATCAACGAACAGAACAACAACTGGTGGTGCGAAACCATCCGCGCCACCAACCCGTGCGGCGAACAGCCGTTGCCGCCCTATGGCGCCTGCCTGCTCGGTTCGGTCAACCTGACGCGCTTTGTCGAAGAACCATTCACCGAGAACGCACGCTTCAACTGGGACGAGTACCGCCGCACCGTACAGATTTTCACGCGCATGCTCGACAACGTGGTCGAGATCAATGGCCTGCCACTGGAGAAGCAGCGCAAGGAAATCATGTACAAGCGCCGCCACGGCATGGGCTTCCTGGGCCTGGGCTCGACGCTGACCATGTTGCGCAAGCAGTACGGCCACCCCGAGTCGCTCGAGTTTACCGAGCGTGTCTCGCGCGAGATGGCCGTTGCGGGCTGGGAAACCGCCGCCGAACTGGCCGAGGAAAAGGGCCCGGCGCCGATCATGAGCGACGAGTTCGAAGTCACGCCCGAGATGCTGCGCAAGCGCCCCGAGATGAAGCGCGACGGCTACAAGCCCGGCGACAAGGTACCCGGCCGCATCCTGCATGCGCGCTACAGCCGCTACATGCAGAAGGTGGCCGAGGTTGCGCCCGAGCTGGTCGACAAGCTGGCCGAAACCGGTGCGCGCTTCACGCACCACACCTCGATCGCGCCGACCGGCACCATCTCGCTGTCGCTGGCCAACAATGCCTCGAACGGTATCGAGCCGAGCTTCGCCCATCACTACAACCGCAACGTGATCCGCGAAGGCCGCAAGAGCAAGGAGAAGGTCAGCGTCTATTCCTACGAGCTGCTGGCCTATCGCACCCTGGTCAATGCGGCCGCCATGCCGTATTCCGAAGAGGCCGACGAGCAGCTGCCGGACTATTTCGTCACGGCCGAATCGATCACGCCAAAGGAACATGTCGGCATCCAGGCCGCCGCGCAGAAGTGGATCGACTCGTCGATCTCCAAGACGGCCAATGTCCCGACCGACTATCCGTACGAGGACTTCAAGGACATCTACCTGTTCGCCTGGGAGCAGGGCCTGAAGGGCTGCACGACCTTCCGCTTCAATCCGCAGGCTTTCCAGGGGGTGCTGGTCACCGACAAGGACCTGGAGTCGACCACTTACGTGTTCGAACTCGAAGACGGCTCCAAGGTCGAGCTCCAGGGTAACGAGGAAGTCGAATACGACGGCGAATTGCACACAGCCGCGAACCTCTTCGATGCCTTGAAAGAAGGCTACTACGGAAAATTTTAATCAAGGCAGTTCGGGAGCATTGAAATGACCATCAGAATCGACAAGAAGATCGTGGACTATCAAGTCCAGGACAAGGAAAAGGAAGACTTGAAGGCGGCCGCCAAGAAGGAGGGCGGTCGCGAGAAGGCCGACATCATCCGGATGCACGAGAAGCTCGAGCGTCCGGAGGGCATGGAGTGCCTGGAAGGCGCGACCTACAAGATCCGCACGCCGCTCGATGACCACGCCCTGTACGTGACCATCAACGACATCATTCTCAACCAGGGCACCGAGCATGAGCAGCGCCGGCCCTTCGAGATCTTCATCAACTCGAAGAACATGGACCACTTTCAGTGGATCGTGGCGCTGACGCGCGTGATGTCGGCCGTGTTCCGCAAGGGCGGCGATGTCGTCTTCCTGGCCGAAGAACTGCAGGCCGTGTTCGACCCCAAGGGCGGCTACTTCAAGCCCGGAGGCCGCTTCGTGCCGTCGATCGTGGCCGACATCGGCGCGGTGGTCGAAAACCACCTCAAGCGCATCGGCATGATCGAGCCCGACGAGTTGTCCGAGCAGCAGCAGCTCATCCTCGAACAAAAGCGCGCGGAGGCCGAAGCCCGCGAACAGCAGCAGGCCGAAGCGGAAGGATTACCCCTGGCGGCACCAGGCAGCACGACGACGCCGACAGACGCGGGGCAGGGCGCCGAAGCCTCCTACCCGGCCTCGGCCACCCTGTGTCACAAGTGCTACACCAAGGCGATGGTCCTGCTCGACGGCTGCCAGACCTGCCTGGCCTGCGGCTATTCAAAGTGCGGCTAAGCCGCCCTCGCTGACCCTCTGCTGATCAAGCGGTATGGGTGATGACCATACCGTTGACCTGAATCAACGCTTGCAGAAGGGGCGGTGGTTAGCATGAAAGCATCTCTCATGAGGTGCTTGCAGCCACGTCATGCCCTTTTCCCGCATCCTGGTTCCACTCGACGGTTCGGATTATGCCGAGCAGGCGCTGGTGCATGCCGGACGGATGGCGCGAGCGTTTTCCAGTCGGGTGTTCCTCTTGCGGGTGCTGCAAGAGCGGCCTGATACGGACGGGGAGCACTGTGCGGGCAGTGTCGACTGGCGGCTGCGCAAGGCCGAGGCGCAGCGATACCTGCAGAAGTTGATCGGCGATGAGCGCCTGGCCGGGGCACCGACCGAGATCGAAGTGCTGGACGGGCGTCCGGCCGATGCGATTGCACAGTTCATCGAACATCATGAGATCCGCCTGGTGGTGTTGTCTGCCTGGGGCGCCGGGGGTGCTTTCGGTCTGCCTTACGGTGGCACCGTGCACAAGGTGCTGGCCAGTACGCGCATTCCCTACCTGATCGTTCGCGGCCAGGCCGACGAGGCGAAACCCGGCGAGCCCTATCGTCATGTCATGGTGTCGCTGGATGGCTCCCAACCGGCGGAGGTGGCCTTGCACGTGGCCAGCGCGTTGGATGCCGGTGGCGGCACGACGATCGAGCTTCTGCACCTGGTCAGCGAACCCCTGATGCCACGGCGCCGACCGCTGACGGCCCACGAGCATTCACTCAAGTCAGAACTGCTCGAGTGTAATCGACGTGTTGCCGCCGGCTATCTCGAGGAGTTGCGTGATCGCCTGGGATCCCATCACGAAATCCGAACCCGTCTCGAGGCCTCTACACGGCCGGTGGAGACCATTGCCGAGGTCTGCCAGCAGGATCATCCCGACTTGCTGGTGCTGGCCGTACACCACGGCGAGGGCAGTAGCGGCTGGAGCAGCGAGGCCGTGCGCCAGGTATTGCTGACTCGCATTACCACGCCCGTTCTCGCGCTGCAGGACGGCATGCGGGTGGGGCAGGAATTGCTGCAGGGCGGCGACTGAGAGGCCGGTCGTGTCGAGCTCCCAGCCGACCGGCAGCCCGGAGATTGACCATCAGTCGCTGCAACATGCCCTGTATACGCTGGCGCGAAACGGACGTTTAAGAAAGTCCGATGGCCGGCGGTTCCGTCGGCAGCTGGATCGACAGCGCAAGCGGCTGAGCGGACTTTACACGAATCTCGATGTCCTCCTGGCCGGCCGTCGCTATGCCTCGCGCGGCGAGGAATGGCTGCTCGACAACCGGCATGTGATCGAGGATGCGCTCGCCGGAGTCAAGCGTGACCTCCCCAAAGCCTATGTACAAAGCCTGCCCGGGGTCGAAGACAAGGGCGAGCCCTCCGTTCCCGCGGTCGAGGCCCTGGCCGCCATCCTGGTGCAGCAGGGCGGCCAGCCTGTCGACCCGGCCTGGATGGAGCACGCCATCGATCTCTATCAGTCGGAGCGATCCCTGAGCATCGGCGAGCTCTGGGCCCTGCCGGCTTTCGTGATCCTGGCCGAAACCCGCCAGCTGATCGAAGCCGGTGAGGTTCTGGTCGAGCAGGTGCGGGCCGGGCGCGAGGAGGAGAGCGGCCTGGTCGAACGAATTGCCAGCGGCGTCATCAGCCTGCGAACGCTGTCGGCGCATGACTGGCGCCTGAGCTTCGAACGGTTGAGTGCGGTCGAGCGCCTGCTTCGTGACGATCCTTCCGGTGCCTATCCGCAAATGGATTTCGAGTCCCGTGACCGCTACCGGCGCGTGGTGGAAGAACTCGCGCGCAGCAGCCGACTCGACGAGGTGACTATTGCCGATCACTGCCTGTCCCTGGCACGCGCCTCGCCGCAAGATGCCCGTCATGGTCATGTTGGCTACTGGCTGGTCGGCGGTGGACGGCGGCAGACCGAACAGAAGATCGGCTATCGGCCACGTCCGGGACGGCGCTTCCTGGACTTCGCCCGGCGCCGGCCCGGGTCGGTCTACTTCATGCTGGTATTTGCACTGGCCGGCGCGGCTCTTGCGCTTCCGACCGTCTATCTCAGTCATCATCAGGCCTCTGTAGCGCTGTCGGCCGCATTCCTTGTGTTGCTGCTTGTGCCAGCCCTCGGCCTGGCCGTGACTCTCGCCAACGGGCTATTGACCCGCCTGGTGCCGCCGCGCACGCTGGCGCGCCTGGACTTCGAGTCAGGCATTCCGGCCCCATACCGCAGCGCGGTCGCTGTACCGGTGATATTTTCCGGCCCCGAGGATGTCGCCCCTGTCTTCGAGCACCTGGAAGTCAATTTCCTCGCCAATGATGATCCGGAGCTGGTGTGGGTCGTACTGGGCGACCTGCACGATGCCGACGAGGCCACGCTGGACTCGGACCGGACCATCCTGCGAAGGGCCCGGCTGCAGATCGAGCGCCTGGCGAAGCAATACCCCCAAGCCGATTTTCTGTTCCTGTGCCGCTCGCGAGAATTCAACGAGCGGGAAGGCTGCTGGATGGGGCGCGAGCGCAAGCGCGGCAAGCTGATGGCCTTCAATCGGCTGCTGGCCGGTCACGAAGATTCAGGTTTTGTCGAGGCCTTCGGCGAGCGCGAACGACTCGACGACGTGCGTTACGTGATCACGCTGGACGCCGACACCCGCCTGCCGCCGGGGGGCGCCAGACGGCTGGTGGGCACGCTGGCCCATCCACTCAGCCGCGCTGTCTACAGTGGCGACGGCCGCTCACTGAAGGCCGGCTACGGCATCATCCAGCCACGTGTCGAGATCGATCCGGACACCACGCGCAACAACGCCTTCACGCGCGCCTTTTCCGGCGACACGACTGTTGATCTCTACACCCACGCCAGCTCGGATGTCTACCAGGATCTATTCGGCGAAGGCATCTTCGCCGGCAAGGGCATCTACGATTGGCGTGCTATCGAGGCGACGCTGGAAGGGCGCATCCCCGACAACAGTTTGCTCAGTCACGACCTGCTCGAGGGCATCTTTGCCCGCGTCGGCCTGGCTACCGACATCGTGCTCATGGAGCAGTTCCCGCCCAGTGTGACCGCCTGGACACGCCGGCAGCATCGCTGGGTACGCGGCGATTGGCAGCTCCTGCCCTGGCTCGGCCACAGCCCGCGGGGCACTGACGGCGAGCGGCATCGCAACCGGCTCTCTCTCGTCCACCGGTGGATGATTGTCGACAACCTGCGCCGCAGCTTGCAGCCGCCGGTCTCGCTGCTGCTGATCCTGATCGGTTTCAGCGGCATCCTGCCTGGCAATGACCTGCTGTGGTCGCTGGTCTTTCTCCTCCTGCTGGCCGCGGGTTTGTTGAGCGAACTGCTTGGTTCGGCCAGCCACCTGCTGGCCGCACCGCGAGCGGCCGTCCTGAGACTGCGACCCACGCTGCACGGATTGCGATTGCAGGCCCAGCACTGGCTGTTAAGCCTGGTTCTGCTGCCGTACCAGAGCCTGGTGATCGGCGATGCCGTCGTCCGCACACTGGTCCGACTATTTATCACCCACCGACACCTGCTCGAATGGACCACGGCTGCCCATGTCCACCGGAGCCTCGGCCAGGCCCGCAAGAGCCTGTGGCGTGAGCTGTGGCCCTGTCCACTATTGGGCGCGGCCGTGCTCGCGGGCGTGAGCCTGTCACAGCCCGTATTGTTGCTCGTGGCCGCGCCATTGGCGTCCGCCTGGCTGGCCGCACCCGCAATCGTTCAGCGCGTGGAGAGAGAACGCCGGCGCAAGTTCGAGCGCCCGCATCCCGACGCCGAGCGACTGCTGCGGCGCATCGCCCGGCGCACCTGGTTGTTCTTCGATCACTTTGTCGGGCCCGATACTCACTGGCTGCCGCCCGACAACTATCAGGACGATCCCAGGGTCGCGCTGGCGGCGCGCACCTCGCCGACCAATATGGGCATGGCACTGAATTCAGCCCTGGTCGCCCACGACTTCGGCTGGATCGACCCACACACGCTTACCGCCTGGCTGCGCAACAGCATGGAAGGCATGGCGCAACTGGAGCGCTATCGGGGTCACTGGTTCAACTGGTACGAGATTGACGATCTCGAACGGCTTCCGCCGGCCTACGTCTCCACCGTCGACAGCGGCAACCTGGCGGTCGCCCTGGTCACGCTGGCGCGTTCACTCGACGAAATCAGAAGCAAGCCGCTGGCCCTGACGCAACTGGCGCGTGGCCTGGCCGACACTCTCGACTTGATCGAACGAACTGCGCGCCCGCTGGCCAAACAGTCGCCGCGAGATCACGCGTTGGCGAAATGGCTCGATCGTATCGATGGGCAGTACCGCCAGGCGCTGGCAGCCAGTCCCGGCAAATGTTGCGAGCTCCTCGACAAGTGGCACGAATA
Organism: Wenzhouxiangella sp. XN201; assembly: GCF_011008905.1. Taxonomy (NCBI): domain Bacteria; kingdom Pseudomonadati; phylum Pseudomonadota; class Gammaproteobacteria; order Chromatiales; family Wenzhouxiangellaceae; genus Wenzhouxiangella; species Wenzhouxiangella sp. XN201. The sequence goes on along the minus strand of NZ_JAAIVI010000017.1, from coordinate 1,519,657 downwards.
CCAGCTCGACGAACTGGCCGAGGCCATCATCGAATTGGCCGAGGACCAGACCCTCGACGTCAGCGCCGACCTCATCGCCGAACTGCGAACCTGGCTGACACAATTGATCGGGCAGGTACGCCAGGCCCGACGTGCGATCAAGTCCCTGCAGCCCTGGCTACCCGAGCTGCCTGCGCTCAAGAAACATGCCGAAGACAGCGGCAGCCGGCCGCTGGCGCAACTGGCCAGGTTGATGGAGACCGGATGGTGTCCGCAAGCGCATGTGACCCAGTGCCGACGCGCCGAACGTCTGATGAATGCCGCACGATGTGATGGGGCAGGGCTTCCGGCACCCCTGGCCAAGCGTATGCAACACCACCTCGAGCAGGCCCGCGAGGCCAATCAGCATCTGGCCGAAGACTGTGCGGACCTGGCCCGGCTGGCCGAGTGCTGGGTGACCGAAATGGACTTCGGGTTTCTCTACGACGCCGAGCGGCATCAGTTTCGCATCGGCTTCGACGTCGACAACGCGGCACTCGACTCCGGCTGCTACGACCTGCTGGCCTCCGAGGCCCGCCTGACCAGCCTGTTGGCCATATCGCGCGGCCAGGTCCCGATGCGCCACTGGTTGCACCTGGGTCGACCCTTTCGACGCTACGGCGGACGCCGCCTGTTGATGTCCTGGGGCGCGACCCTGTTCGAATACCTGATGCCCCGACTCTACTGTCCGACGCCGGTGACCGGGCTGCTGGAGACGGCCAGCGTCAATGCCATCGATCTGCACCGGGATTTCGCCGACGCGCATGGCGGCATTCCATGGGGTGTTTCGGAGTCGGCCTACTACCAGCTCAATGAAGAACGCCACTATGCCTATCGCAGCTTCGGCGTACCCGGCCTGGGTTTCCGCCGCGACCTGGGTGAGCGACTGGTGGTGGCACCGTATGCCAGCGTGATGGCATTGCCTTACCGCCCGGCTGCTGTAATCGATAACCTCGAAAAGCTAGCCGGAATGCACGCCATCGGTCTGTTCGGCTGTTACGAGGCCGTCGACTTCGGGCGCCGCACCAGTGACAAGCCGCGCCGAGCCCGGGTGGTCAGGGCCTGGATGAGTCATCACCAGGGCATGATCCTTGCCGCCATCGACAACTACCTCAACAATGACATCATGGCGCGGCGCTTCATGGCTGACCGGCATATTGCCGGCGTCTCGATGCTGCTGCACGAACGCCTGCCTCGGACCAGTCCCGAGCTGGCAATCCGCATGCGCCTTCAGCCCGAACGCACCCTGGCTGTTGCCGCTAGCCCGGTGGAATGGACGGTCGCACCCCGGGACTCGACAGCAGCGCGCTATTGCCTGTTGTCGAATGGCACTCTCAGCACCACCCTTGACGCTTGCGGCGGCGGTGGCAGCTGGTGGCAGGGCATTGCCATCAACCGCTGGCAGGCAGATATCACGACCCGGCGAGACGTGTCGCGGGTCTATATCGCCGAACCCGACGAAGACCGACTGTTCACGGTTGCGGCCGATCCAGCCTCGTGGGACGAAGTCGGCGAGACCCAGATCGTACAGGCGCCTCACCGGGTCGAATTCCGGCGCCGGCGTCATGCGCTGCTCTGCCGGCTGGACGTCGCCATTGCCGGCCAACACGACGTCGAGGCGCGTCGGCTGGTCATCAACAACGAGTCGGGAACGCCCCGGCGCCTGGTCATCGCCAGTTTTTCCGAGCTGGCCATGGCGCCGGCGCGGGATTTCGAGCGGCATCCGGCCTTTGCCCGCCTGTTCGTCGAAAGCGAATGCCTGCCAAACGACCGGACCCTGGTGTTCCGGCGTCGGCCACGAAGCGACGAGGAGATGTCGCTCTACGTCGGCCATGCACTCATTCCACCGCCGGGTTTGACCGCCCGTTTCGGCTGGGAGACCGACCGCGATCGCTTTGTCGGTCGCGGCGGAAACCTGCGGCGGCCGGCAGGCTTGGCAGACGGTCTCGAGAGCTTGAGCGGAACGACCGGCGCGGTGATCAATCCCTCCAGCACGATGGCGCTGGAGATCACGATCGAGCCCTACGGTCGCATCGAGATCGGCCTGCTGACGGCTGCGGCCCGCTCGCAGGCGGAACTGATCAGCGCCATGGGCCATTATGGTTCGCCAAGCCGGATCAACTGGTTGTTCGAACAGGCTCGCATGCAGACCGCGCTCGAACTGCATCACTTGCAGATGCCGCCCGGCGAGGTGCAGTTCGCCATGCTGTTGATGTCGGCCATGCTCGAACCGCAGCCGGAATGGCGGTGGATGGGCGAGCGGCCCGACGAGGCGCTGCAGTCGTTGCTGTGGTCGCGCGGCATCTCCGGGGACTGGCCCATCATCGCCGGGCTGGTGAACAACCGCGGCAACCTCGAACAGATCGAACGACTGGTCCGGGCGCACACCCTGATTTCCGGGCGGCAGTTGCGATCGGACCTGCTGCTGATCGACGAAACGGCCGGCGGCTACGAGCAGACCGGCCGGGACCGGCTGCAGGAATTGGTCGAGTCCGTGCGCTCCCGGACCCAGCGGGTGCTGCTCGGCCAGGTCACGGTGATCCCCGGGCGCGAACTCTCCGCCGACCAGCGCCGTGCGTTGCTGGCTGCGGCCAGCGTGGTCCTGGATCTCGACCGGCCCGATTTGCACAGCCAGCTGCTGGCGCCCAGGCCCGCCCGGCTGCCACCGCTGGTACCGTCACGCGACGCCCAGGAGGTCGATCAGACGCTCCAGCCGCTGGCGCGACCCGATGACCTGGTCCACGACAACGGCATCGGCAGTTTCAGCGCCGACGGTCGTGAGTACGTCATTCACCTCGAGCCGGGACAGTTCACGCCGGCACCCTGGTCCAACGTGTTGGCCAACCCCGATTTCGGCACGCTGGTGACCGAATCCGGCAGCAGCTTCACCTGGGCGGGCAACAGCAGCGAGTACCGCCTGACCGCCTGGCCCGACGATCCGGTCACCGATCCTTCCGGTGAGGTCATCTACCTGCGCGACGAAGAGACCGGACGCGTCTGGACGCCCACGCCGGGTCCCCGACCTGGGCCGGGCGCCTGCCAGGTCTACCACGGGATCGGCTACAGCCGTTTCCTGCGCCATGACAGTGGCCTCGAACAGGAACTGGCTCTCCACGTCGATAAAACCGATGCAGTCAAGATCTGTCGGCTGGCCCTGACGAACCACTGCGACTGGACGCGCCGGATTACCGCTACGTGCTACCTCGAATGGGTACTGGGTAACCGCCGCGGCGACACCGCGCTGCATCTCGACTGCGAGCTGGATCTCGAGCATCATGCGCTGCTGGCGAGCAATGGCTATGAGCGCTTCGCCGGACGGGGCCATGCCTTCGTCGCCAGCGATCAACCGGTGCATGGGTTCACCACCGACCGCAGGGAGTTCCTGGGGCAGGGCGGCAGTATTGATCAGCCCGCCGCCCTCTGGCGCATCGGCCTGAGTGGTTCACTGGCGGCGGGCTGCGATCCCTGCGCTGCGCTTCAGGTCCACCTCGATTTGCCGCCCGGCGAGACGCGTGTCGTGCACTTCGTGATCGGACACGGCGCCACGCGTGAGGCGGCCCTGGCCCTGGCCGAGCAATACATCAGTGAGGGGCAGGGCGAGCGTAGCCGAAAGCAAAGTCGCCAGCACTGGGATCAGCTGCTTTCGGGCGTCGAGTTCGAAACGCCGGACGAGTCATTCAACATTCTCTATAACCACTGGCTGCCGTACCAGGCGATTACCTCCAGGCTTTGGGGGCGCACTGGCTACTACCAGTCCAGCGGCGGCTTCGGATTTCGCGATCAGCTACAGGACGTCATGGCCATGACCTGGCTGGCGCCCGAAGCAACCCGGCAACACATCCTGCACGCGGCGTCGCGACAGTTTCGGGAAGGCGACGTTCTGCACTGGTGGCACGAGTCGCCGTTGCGCGGAGTCAGAACGCGCTGCTCCGACGACTTGCTGTGGCTGCCCTTCGTGACGGCGCATTATGTCGAGGCCACGGGCGACCACGGCATCCTGGACGAGGAATTGGCCTGGCTCGATGGCGCGCCGCTGGCCTCGGGTGAGGCCGAACGCTATGCCGAGTTCGCCCAGAGCGGGCACCGGGCCAGCCTGTTCGAACATTGCTGCCGGGCCATCGACCGGGCCAGCACGGTCGGCCCGCACGGGCTGCCGGTGATCGGCAGCGGCGACTGGAACGACGGTCTCAACCGTGTCAGTACCACCGGGCGTGGCGAAAGCGTCTGGTTGGCCTGGTTCCTGGTGCGGGTGCTCAGGGAGTTCGCCCCGATCTGCGAATCCCGCGGCGAGACCGAAAGTGCCGCGCAATATCGGCAACTGGCCGAACTGCTTGTCGGGCGGGTGGCGATCCATGCCTGGGACGGAGACTGGTACCTGCGCGCCTGGTTCGACGATGGCCTGGCACTGGGCTCGAAAGACAGCGAGGAATGCCGTATCGACCTGATCGCTCAGGCCTGGTCGGTTCTCGGGCCCGAACAGCCGCCCGAGCAAGCCGCCGGTGCCATGATGGCCGCCCTGGAGCAACTGGTCGACGACGACGCCCGCCTGATCCTGTTGCTGAGGCCGCCATTCAATCGCATCCAGCATGATCCGGGCTACATCCGCGGCTACCCGCCCGGCATTCGTGAAAATGGCGCGCAGTACACGCACGCCGCCACCTGGGCGCTGTGGGCGGCGGCCCGCCTGGGATGGCCGGATCAGGTCGAACGGCTGTTGGGAATTCTCGACCCGGTCAAGCAAAGTTCGACCGAGGCCGATTGCCGACATTACCGCCTGGAGCCTTATGTCCTGTCGGGCGATATCTACAGTCAGGGCGAGAACCGTGGCCGGGGCGGGTGGAGCTGGTATACCGGAGCGGCGGCATGGGCCTGGCGAGGGGCCGTGGAAGCCGTATTCGGACTGCGCCGGCTGGGCGATCAGTTGCGTATCGACCCCTGCCTGCCGCCCGCCTGGGATCGCTGCCGCGTCACGCTCAGGACCGGCGCTTCAACCTATGTCGTGGAGTACCGGCAGTTTTCTTCAGCGCCTGAGCAAGCACAAACAGGCATTGAAATGGACGGGCGGTCCATCGAGGGCAATATGATCGACTTCGTCGACGACGGCGACGCCCATCACGTTGTCGTGGTCATCAAGCGCTTTCAGCAGCCGAGGCCTGTATGAAACGAGAAAAGGCCGAAGGAAAGTGATGTAACGTATTGAAAAGCCAATATTCAGTGGAAGATAGGATCTAAGGCTTCCGGATCTGCTTGATTTGGGCTCTGGGCGATAACTTTACATAATATACATTATGCGAACTAAAGGATTGCTACCTGGGGGGTGCATTCAAGCCACCAGGCGATCCGTCTCCTTCTTGACTACGCCGTAGCACTCGCAGCTGAGTTGTTCCAGCTTCCAACGGTCAAGTACGGTGATCCGCCTGCGCTGGTATTTGATGACACCCAGACTTGCCAATTTGCGGGCCGATTCGGTTACCCCTTCCCGGCGCACGCCCAGCATGTTCGAGATCTGTTCCTGCGTCATGGTCAGTTCGTTGGTCGGCAGTCGGTCCAGGCAAAGCAGCAGCCAGCGGGCCAGTTGTTGGTCGACGCGGTGATGCCGGTTACACGCCGCCGTCTGGCCCATCTGGGTGATCAGGGCCTGGGTGTAGCGCAGCATCAGCATGCGCAAGATGGCATCGTTGCGGAATTCGCGCTTGAGGTCGGCGGCGTTCATTCGGTAGGCCGTGCCGGCAACCTGCACAACGGCCTGACTGTTTGTGCTTTCTCCGCCCATGAGCGCCGCGACGCCCAGAATGCCGTCGCGGCCCACGACCGAAATTTCGGTGGAATGGCCGTCGTAAATGACGTAGAGCAGAGAAATAATGCAATCAGCCGGGAAATAGACGTACTCCTCTACTTGACCAGCGGCGTAGATTTCACTGCCCGCCGGCAGCTCGATCGCGCGCAACAGCGGGAAAATCCGATCTTTTGTCCGTTGAGGAAAAAGAGTGAGTAAGTGATTTCGTTCCGGGCCGGTCTGCATAGCCCTTCTCCTGATCCGGATCAATGATACGGAGAGATCGGCCCCCATTTGCCAATCACCCACTTCATGCTAGTTAGCAGGATCGCTTGAGTCCTTGATCAAGGTCAAGAACTCGTTCGAATTATGAACCGCTTGTTGCAACTTCGTCGGCGCCAACCACCGCCCTGGTCGGATACGTGAGCAGATAAAGCAACTTAGAGTCGAGCCCACGATGTATACCGGGCTTGCATGGCGAAGTCATGGATGACGATCTCGTCCTGGATTCGCCGCGTTGCTGGCCGGCGTTCCGGGCGCGAGCATGAGGGCGGGAATATCTTCGCCGGCCTGCGGGCGCTCGAAGTGATAGCCCTGGACCAGGTCGAAGCCGATCTGGCGACCGATTTCGAGTTGTTCGGCGGTTTCGATGCCTTCAGCGATGGTGGTCAATTCCATTGCATTGGCCAGGCCGACAATGGCGCGGGTCAGGCGCTGGCTCGATTCTTCGGGCCCGAGCTTGGCGACGAGCGTCTGGTCGATCTTCAGGATGTCGACCGGGAAGCGATCCAGGTAGGACAGTGACGAGTAGCCTGTGCCGAAGTCGTCAACGGCGAGCCTGATTCCGAGCTTCCGCAGCTGGTAGAGCTGGAAACTGGAGCCGTCCAACGCCAGCGCGGATTCGGTCAGTTCCAGAATCAGCAGCTCGGGTGGCAGCTCATGGCGCGCCAGCACCTCTTCGATCACCCGAGCGAGTTCCGGGCGATCCATGTCGCGTGCAGACAGGTTGACGGCAATCTGCCAGGGTTCACAGCCTTTGGAGTGGGCGAGCCGTCGCCACTCGGCGGCCTGTCGGCAGGCTTCCTCGAGCACGAAATCGCTGATGGCGTGAATCAGGTCGGTCTCTTCGGCCACACTCATGAACTCATCCGGCGCAATCATGCCCAGTGTGGGGTGAATCCAGCGGATCAGCGCCTCGACGCCGACATGCCGCCCCTGCGCAATCGAGTGGATGGGCTGGTAGACCAGGTGGAATTCGCGTTGATGAATGGCCGAACGGATGCGATGTTCGATGCTCAGGCGCCGCACTTCCTCGGCCAGCGGGTGCCGAATCAGTGGCGAGAGCAGCCATCCGGAGACCTGTCCGATCAGGATGAAGAAACCGGCCCGGGACAACCACTGCACCAACTCCTGGGGTCGGCCGGTTTCGACATCGGCCGGCGTGAGCGGCCCGGCGATCACGCCGGCCATGCAGGCAACGATCAGGGCCGCCAGCGGCCCGAACCGGGTCGCCGCGAACAGAATCGGCAGGTAGTACCAATGCGGTGCGAGAACTTCGGCACCGCCGGTGACATAGCTCAGCAGCCACGAGACAAGCAGGCCGATGAAGATCAGGCTCAGGGACGCTCGGCGCGACAGGCCGACGGAAGCTCTAAGCGCGCGGTAAGCGAGGATCTCCTCGCGCATTCTGCCAATGTCTGCGCGCGATGCATGATCGTGCTTGGTCACGATCACCCTCCTTTTTCTTATTGTCAGTCGATCCGGCCTGCCCCTTCCCAAGAATTCAGCCGGATCAAAGTCACATTAGCACATCATCTTGCCGGGAGTCTTTCAGGATGTCTGCCTGACTCGTTTCCTGGCTTTTGCTACCGGCGTTAACCAGCCCTGGCCGACAAGCTCACCGGCGGTCAGTGGCCGTGCAAAGTAATAGCCCTGGGCGTAGTCGCATCCGACCTGGCCCAGCCATTCCAGTGAGTCGGAATCTTCTACGCCTTCTGCAACGACACGGAGATTCAATTCGTGACCGAGCCGCACGATGGATTGAACGATTGTCCGGCTCTGTTCGGAACTCATCACATCGATCACGAATGCGCGGTCGATCTTGAGTTCGCTGACCGGAAGCAGCTTGAGATGACTGAGTGATGAAAAGCCTGTGCCGAAATCGTCGACGGAGATCTCCACGCCCAGGCGTGCGATTTCCTCGAGTTGATCGGCGGTATCCTCCACGTGTTCCATCATCATGCTTTCGGTGATTTCGACCTTGAGCATGGAGGGCGGTACGTCGAATTCCTTTGTGGCTTCCTGCAACACGCTGGCAAAGCCACCGCCGCGTAGCTGACGCATCGAGACGTTGACGGCAACGCGAAAGTCGGCTGGGTGGCCGGCTCGAAGCCACTCGGAGATCTGGCGGCAGCATGCACGGATGGTCCAGGCGCCGATATCCACGATCAGACCGCTCTGTTCGGCGATCGGAATGAATCGGTCCGGGGGAATGAATTCGCCCTCCCCCGTCTGCCATCGTAAAAGAACCTCGAGGGCTCGCACCCGGCCGCTTTCAATCGCAATCAACGGCTGGAAGCGAAGACTGAATTCATCCTGCTCCAGCGCTGACTTCAGACGTGCTTCGATTGCCAGATGTTGCCGTGCCGCTTCGTCCATGCCGCGCTGGTAAAGCTGCGAGCGCGGTGGTTCGCTCCTTTTCTTCGCCTGATGAAGCGCAATATCGGCGCAGCTCAAGAGATCCGTAGCAGACAATGATGAGGTTTCGGTGTCGTGGATCGCGGCTCCGACACTCGCGGTCATGACGACACCGGGCTGCAGGTATTCCATGCGTTCCCCGACAATGCGGTTGATCAGCAGGCAACGATCCTTCAGCCATTGTTCTGGCTCTACGCCCTCCTCCAGGTTGGTCAGCCAGACGAATTCGTCCGAGCCGGTTCGGGCCAGAAAATCGCCCTCCTCGAGTGCATCCTCGAAACGGCGTGCGAGCAACTGCAGTACGCGATCGCCGATCGCATGTCCGAATGAATCGTTGATCCTCTGGAACCGATCCAGGTTGATCTGCAGTACCGCCAGCGGCTTCTCCGGCCGGGCCTTGCGCATGTGTCTGGCCAGCGCTTCGAGCAGCGCCCCGCGGTTGGGCAGTTGCGTGAGTTGATCGGACTGGGCATGGCGCAGGGCCATCTGGTGATTCGCTTCGGCCAATGAATGGGCCTGCTGCAACTCGTCACTGATGCGCCGTTCTTCGGCCAAACGTCGCTGCTGGCGCAGATGGTAAGCCAGCAACAAGGCAAGCCCGATGATGAGGTAGCCCGTATAGGCCAGGTTGGTGCGCCACCAGGGGGGCAAGATGCTCAGATCGAGGGTTGCGGGTGATTCACTCCAGACACCGTCGTTATTGGCGCCACGCACTTCGAAGCGATATTGCCCCGGGCTCAGGCGGTGGAAGCTGATTCTCCGCAGGCTGCTTGGCGTCCAGGCCTTGCTTCCGCCGACGAGGCGGTATTCGAAGCGATTCTTCTCGGGCTGATGAAAGTCCATGACCGCAAACTCGACGGTGAGATCATTCTCCGCGTAGGGAATCGAGAGAGGCGTGTTCGATCCGAAGTCCTCACGTGCAACACGCTCTCCGCGAACTTCGACGCCGGTGATGGCCACGGTCGGCACATGGTCGTTTCGCCACAATGCTTCCGGCCTGACGATGGCGACGCCGGCCACGCCGCCGAAGTAGAGTTGGCCGTCCCGGGTGACGAGCTCCGCGCCGCCATTGAATTCATTCGAGGGCAGACCATCGGATACGTCGAAAGCCTCGAAAGTCTCCCGGCTCCGATCAAAGCGGGCCAGGCCCTGGGGTGTCGACAGCCAGAGCGCTCCATCGACCCCGGGGAGAATGCCATAGATGGTATTGCTGGGCAGGCCGTCGCTCGTCGTGAATAGCCTGAATTGCTCACGCTCGAGGCGACGGCTTTCGGGCGAGAGGTAGTTCAAACCGTTGAGTGTGCCCACCCAGATTCCGCCGGACTCGTCCACGTGAATGGCGCGCACCATGGAGTGGCTGAGCGAGTCGGGCTGATCGAGCCGGTGCGTCCAGGATTCAACGATGCCCTGCCCTGGCACGTAGCGCATCAGTCCCAGGCCGCCGCCACCCAGCCAGAAGCCCTCCGGCTTTGCCGGCAGCATGACGCGAAAGGGTGTTCCGCCCATCGGCAGACGTTCGCCAGCAGGCAACGCCTCGACAAGTACATGCGAGTGTCGATCGAGACCGTACAGCCCGGATGGCGTCGTGACCCAGATGAGATCGCCGTCGGCCAGGAGATTCCAGATCCGACCGGGCCCCAGGCCCTGCCCGTCCCTGAGGTCTTGCCCAACCGCGGAGAACGCTTCCCGTGCGGGATCGAAACGATAGAGCGTGCCATCCACGCCCCCCAGCCAGATGTAGCCGTCCGCATCCGCCGTGACCGACTGCATCTGGACCGAGGCGATCGAATCGACGGCGGGCTGGAAATGGCTGTAGCGTTGTGTCCGCGGGGAATACGACTCCAGTCCGGCGAGCGTCGCCATCCAGATGCGGCCATCCGCGGTCTGCGTCAGATCCCACACGAATTGGCTGCTCAAGCTGTTGTCGTTGAATGGAATATGCCGCAAGACATCGAAGCGGTTGCGCGCGGGGTTGATCTGGCTGACGCCGCTTCCTGCAGTCCCGATCCAGAGCAGCCCCGAACGATCCTCGTAAAGACTCCAGACATCGTTGGCGGGAATCGATTCGGGGTTGTCGGGGTCGTTTCTATAGACCTCGAACCCTCCGGATTCCGACAAGAACCGGCTCAGCCCGCCTGACTGGTTGGCGACCCAGACCTGGCCTTCGCTATCCTGGAGAATGTCCGTGACCTGATTGCTCGCGAGTGAATCGGAGCGATCGGGGTCAGCGCTAAATCGCACGATATCGCCGCTCGCGGGATCGAGCCGGGCCAAGCCGTCGACCGGCGTTCCGATCCATAATCGCCCCGATGAGTCGACCAGCAGGCTCAGGATCGAACTGGAAGGCAGAGAATCGGATCGCTCGGCCTCATGACGCCAGTGTTCACGCTCGCCGCTTGCGGGGTTCAGGCGGAACAGCCCCTGATTGGTCCCGAGCCAGATTCGCCCTTGGCTGGCCGCGGCCATGCTGCGGACCGCGCCCACCGGGTCGGAATTCGGCCCGACATCGACATTGCGCACAAAGCGATTGTTTTCCGCGTCGTAGCGATGCAGCCCCGTGACCGTCCCGAGGTAGAGCGTACCGTCGGCCGTTTCGAGAAACGCCGACGGTCCCGAGATCAGGCCATCCTGCCCGCCATACAGCTCCGGCGAATAGTGGTCAATTCGTCCGGAATCGGGAGCGATGCGATTGAGCCAACCCTGAAAGCCCGCGACCCAGATATTTCCCTGGCGATCCTCGTACAGCCGGCTGACGTGAACGCCGGTCAGGCTGTCTGCGCGACGCGGGTCGCTGGGGATCGTGCGGAACTCATAGCCGTCGTAAACATCCAGCCCGCCCAGCGTGGCAAACCACATCAGGCCGCGCTGATCCTGGACCATGTCGACGACCGTATTCTGGCTCAGCGCATTGTCCAGCGGCAGCGAGTGGAATTTCACCTCCGCTGACTGTGCGATGCCCGCCTGCAGCCAAAGGAGGCAGCAGAGCCCATGGAACATCGAACGTTTCGATCGTGCCGAGCAGCTCATACCGTCCTTGCACCTCCCTCTTCGACAAGCCTACCGGAATTCCCCCAGATGTAAATAGATTCAAGCACATGCGGGGCGCCAGACACGCGTGCCAGAGGTCACGGGCCGTTTACCCCCGGAAAAGCCTGCGGCTTCATTGACCCGTATCAATGCGCTGTGGCTTGAGCCGGCGTATTCTCAGGATGTGGTGTGGAATCCAGGCAAGGAGGATTCATCATGGCACTTCCCCGCAAACACACACGCAGTAACCCATCCACGACAGGCAACGCCCTGCGCCGCCTGATGTCCATGGCCGACTGGCCGTTCGAGGAGTTCCCGGACGAGGCACTCTTCAGCGAATCCTGGGCCCCGGCCGTTGATCTCAAGGAAAACAAGAAGGGCTACGTCGTCCATGCCGATATCCCCGGCGTCGAGCCCAAGGATATCGATGTCACCCTGGACAAGGGGATTCTGACGATCCGGGGCAGCCGCACGGAGGAAAGTCGCGATGAAGGTGACAATTTTCACCGGATCGAGCGATTCTCCGGGAGCTTTTCCCGTCAGTTCTCGCTGCCCGACGCAGCCGATGACGGCGTTGAAGCAAAAATGAAGGACGGCGTGCTGGAGATTCACATTCCAAAGTCCGAGAAAGCTGTAGCCCGCAAGATTGAAATCAAGGGCTGAGGTAAACGGCAAGGACCGGGCTCAATTCGAGGAGATAGATCCATGAGTGTCGCAAAGGTCGTAGAAATCACGTCCAGCTCCACCGAGAGTTTCGAAGACGCCATCCGTCGTGGTATCGAGCGCGCCGAAAAATCGCTCAAGAATGTGCGTGGCGCGTGGATCGCCGAGCAGAAGGTTATGGTCGAAGACGGCAACATCATCCGTTACCGGGTGAACATGCGCGTCAGCTTCGTTCTCGAATAGGCAGAGTACAGCGCCTGTGAGCGATTGCTGGGTGGTCGTTGCCGACAGTTCGCGCGTGCGGCTATTTCGCAAGGGTGCCGGGGAGACACTCGAGGAATTCGATGTAATGCTCAATCCGGACTCGCGCCTGCGCGAACAGGATCTCGTGTCCGATAGGCCCGGCCGGGGCTTGAATCGTTCCCGTGCCGGACGTTTTTCGATGTCCGAATCGGAAAGCCAGCGCGAGCATTCCGAGAAGGCAATGGCAGCGAAACTGGCCGGGCGCTTGCGCCAGGCTCGTTTGGACGGCAGCCTGGACCGGCTGCACGTGCTGGCCGCGCCGCATTTCATGGGTGAGCTTCGCAATCACCTGGATGACGAAACCCAGGAATTGATCCGCAGCGAGACAGCCAAGAACCTTTCGAGACTGGATCCCGCAGCCATTCGCAACCAGTTGCCCGAGTACCTATAGCGGTTAGCCGTTACTCGCAGTGATAACCCAGCATTTCCAGCCCGTCACCGAGGTAGTCGGCGAGTAGTGGATGGGCCAACAGGTAATCGGCGGTGTAGTCGGTCCATTGATCGTCCGCGTCGCTGACCGCCTCCTGCCACTCGGACAGGTCGTAGTCGCCTCGCCCCACCCAAAGCAGGCTAACGACCTGCACCTGCTGCTCGCGATCGAGATCGGCAATGATGTTTCTGAACTCGGCCACAATGGGATCCTCGCCATGAGACTCGAGTGCATCGAAAACCAGATCGTCGGTCAGGCTCTCGGGCTCGTCTTCTAAAACGACGGAGTCCTGAGCGTGGAAGTCGCGCGCCAGCTGGATCAACTGGCAGACATCGTCAGGATTGACCTGGAGTGTTGCCGCAGTTTCGATCCCTTTGGCGGGTTGCTCGCTGTCGTCCACGGGCGGCCTCCTCGCATCGGTGTGATGTTGCGTAGCTGTCTGAGATAGTAGCCACTTCCCGCCTTAGCCGGTTTGACCTCGATCACTTAAACCGCGCGTTCTTCGCGTGACCGGGCACGGCTGTTTTAGGGTGGGCTCGGCTTGGGAGCGCGCGGTTTCGGGGAGCGTGTCGGGAATCGTCGGCGTGCTCGGACTTGTGCTCGGCAGCCAGGTCGGCAGATCGCTATGAAGGGACTGAATCTGGTTGCTCGCCGGCGGTGAGTAAGAGGGCTTCGTATTCGAGAATGTGAATTTCCCGATTGTCGACCGAAAGAATGCCCTGCTCCTGAAACCGGCTGAATGTCCTGGACAGGGTTTCGGGCGCCAGGCCCAGGAAGCATGCCAGGTCGCGACGGTTGAAGGGAAGCATCAGGTCAATACGGCTCCTGCCCCGCTCGCCTTCCTCGCGCGAAAAATCGAGGAGAAATTCGGCCAGTCGGCGTTCGGCCGGGTGGCGGTCCATATACAGCAATCTACTGAACCGCTGCAACTCGCGGTACATGCCTTCCACGACGTTCATGTAGCCGGCGCTATCCCCTTCCCCGATTCCATCCCGACCCAGGGGGATGCGTTCGAGGCTGGCAATCTCCAATGCCACGACGCTGTAGCTGGCGGGCCGCCCGGTCAGGGCATCGAAGCCCAACACGTCGCCCGGACCGAGCATGCCCAGGATCTGCTCCTCGCCATCTCGATGAACGCGATAACTTTTGAGGTGACCGCAACGGACGATATAAGCTTCGCTCTGTGCGTCGCCCGTCTCGAACACATGATCCCCGGCCTGGAGTATCCGGCGCGGCGCGCGTCCGTTCCGGGTTCCTCCAGTCCAGGATGCCGGCTGCGCCGAGGCGTATTGCGCGTCCCCCCGCAAATTTCCTAGCCCGTGTGTCATCTCCGCTCCCAAACGGGATCAATCGGATTGTGCCAACAACATTCGGCATTGAGTGCCTGTGTAACAATCTAGCGGGATCCGGGGGATTAGCCAATAAGGGAACTCCCTTACTCGAGACCGGATTAGTTGGCGGGGGATAGAGATTCTTCGACGGCGCGTAGCCATGCACCGGGCACGAAGGGTTTTGGAATGATCTGGCTGGCACCGGCAGCCAGGGCACGCCGGGCGAGCTCGCTATCGGGCCAGGCTGTCAGGACGATGGTGGCAGGCTGTCGATCCGATGCCCGCAGCATCTCCAGCAGCTGCGTGCCGTTCATGCCGGGCAACTGCAGGTCCAGAACCAGGCATTCCAGCCGGCCCTGCGGTGATGGCGGCTCGGCCAGGTAGTCGTGAGCGCTGGCATAAGTTTTTATCTGCCAGCCCCGGGCCTCTCCGAGCAGCCTCAGGCTGCTTCGGACGGCCTCGTCGTCATCGACGACGTGAACCAAGGCCTGCTCCAGTTGAATATCCATACTTATTCCCGGTTGGTGGACCACACCAGCAGGAACGGGATTCAATTGGAGCACGAAAACTGGCAGGACATGGTGATACGGATCAACGATTCGATGGAGCGTATTGAGGTTACTCCGTCGAAGCAAGCCTGTCGAAGATCGGTTTCAGGCGAGCCAGCTCGGCAACCGTGCGCAAGCCCAGCTTCTTCATGGCACGCCCGCGGTGAATCTCGACCGTGCGCTCACTAATGCCGAGTTCCAGACCGATCGCCTTGTTGGTCATGCCCGAGGACGCCAGGCTTGCCACTTCAAACTCCCGCTCGGTCAGGTGATCGAACCGCTGTTTCTGACGCTCCCGTGCTTGTCGTTCCATCAGTCGGCGACGATGGTCGGCCACACACTGTTCGATCATTTCCAGAAGCTCCGACGGCTGCATCTCGCTCTTCTGCAGGAAATCGACGGCGCCGCCCTTGAGAGCCTTGACCGCAGCCGGGACGTCCCCATGACCCGTCAGGAATACGATCGGAATATTCCAGCCCGCATCGGCCAACCTTCTCTGCACCTCGGTGCCGTTCATGCCGGGCATTTCAAGATCCAGCAACAAGCAGGCCGGGCCGGGCGGCGGCCCGTAATCGAGCAACTCCTCGCCGCCGCGATGGCAACGCGTACCGAACCCGGCGGCATCGAGCAGCAGTGCCAGCGATTCGCGCACCGGGCCGTCGTCGTCGACGATCACGACAGTACCGCTTTTGCTCGGTGTTTCAGTTGTCACAGTTGTTGCACAGGGGAAGCGTAAAGCTGAAGACTGCGCCGCCGTCCGGACTGTTGGCGGCCTCGAGCTCGCCGCCGTGGCGGTCGATGATCGAGCGGCAGATCGACAGGCCCTGCCCCAACCCCTCGGTCTTGGTGGTGTAGAAGGGATGGAATAGCTTGGGGATGGCCGCCTCGTCAAGCCCGGGACCCGAGTCCGAGACTTCGATGCGGTATCGGCCCTGCTCCGGCACACAACGACTGCGGATGACGACTCGGCGGTCGCCTTCAGTGATGGAGAGTACCTCGATGGCGTTGCGAAGCAGGTTGAACAGCACTTGCTCGACCTGGACGCGGTTGACCCGAAGCCGGCACAGCTCCGGGTCGAGATCACGCTCCATGACGATATCTTCCGCAACGAGCTCCGTCTTCAGTAGCAGCAAAACATCGTCGATCAGTTCGCGGATATCACAGTCACTGCGACTGTCCTCCTGCTCCTTGTGCAGGAAGCTGCGCAGCTGCTGAATGATCTGCCGTGCACGTTGCCCCTGCTTCGCAATCTCGTCAATGGCCGGTCGCAGCCGCTCGGCCGATTCGGGGGTTCTGGAGAGCTGCATCAGGCAGGCTTCGGCCGATGCGGCAATGGCCGTCAGGGGCTGGCTGATCTCGTGCGCCAGGCCGGCGGCTACCTCGCTCAGGGCTGCCACGCGGGTAACGTGTGACAGTTCCAGTAGGTGCGCCTGCGCCTCGCGCTGCGCGTTGAGCCGTTCCTGTACCAGCGTCTCGCGCAGGTGATGCTGCTCGCTGAGATCCACGACCACGATATAGAAACCGTCAATGCGCGTTGCTTCGTCAAAGGCCGGAATGTAGGTGCCGTGGATGAAACGTTTCGGCCCGTGCAGGTATTCCATCTCGCCGTGGTAAATGGATCGGCGCCCGCCCAACGCTGTGCGGAAGTGCGGTTCAAGCGTTGCGAAGGCCGCGTCTCCGATTACATCGACAATGGGCTTTCCGGCCAGGTCGTCGGCATCCAGCCCGAACCAATGGCGATAGCCGTTGTTGGCAAAACGAATACGAAAATCTTCATCGACATGCGCGATCAGAATGGGAAGGGCGTCGAGCAGGTAGTGGCGTTCAGCTTCCCAGTGCCGGCGCACCCGAAGTGCACGCTCCTGCTCGGTCATGTCGATTCCGGTGCCGACCAAGCCGCACAGCCTGCCTTCGTCATCACGCAATGAGACATTGCGCCACTGGATCAGCCGTTTGTTGCCGTCCTTCGTCAGCCAGTGGTTGACATGGATATTACTCGTCTCGTCTCTCTGGAGCCGTCCATGAACGTCCTTCACGTCCGTGAGTTCGTCTTCTGGAATCAGGCAGGACCAGATGGGGTGCCCGATCACATCTGTGGCGGAAAAGCCGGTCAATTCCTCGCAGGCCCGATTGAACAGCTGAATTCGTCCCACCTCGTCGAGCATGACGACGAGCAGTCCGGAAACATCGAGCAAGGCTTGCAGCAGATCCTTGTCAAGGGCCTGCGGAACTGTCGTTTCCCCGGTTGCCACGCTCATTGGTCCACCTGTAGTGGCGTATGCGCTCAATCCCTACTTTACACGCATATGCACGCTCCGGGCGCGGTGAGACGCCCGGAGCAAATTGGACCGAGACTATCCGCGCGCTGCGCGGGTCTCAATGCGTGATGCGTTCGACCTCGCCTTCAACCGTCCCGTCGATCTTCAGCTCGACACGGTGGTCGATGCGCAGGTTGCCCGTCACGCGCGCGTCGGCAGCAATTTCGAGGGTCGGGATTTCGCCATCGAAGTCGGCCGGCAGCAACAGCATCACGTCGCCGTCCACTTCGCTCGAATCGAGCACGCGAATATCTCCAGCTTCGCGCGAAGATTTACCGATGAACCCGAACAGGCCACCGCCATTGCTGTTCTCTTCGATCTCGATCACGAGGTCACCGCCCGAATGGCTGGCGCCGCGCAGCACGATGTCGCCAGCGACGGTACTGATGCCCTGCCCCACCCGCGCATCGTTGAGTTCGACGGCGCCGTTGCGGGTCGTGATCAGGCCCTTGACGTGGCTCTCGGCCGCCAGATCGATGCTGCCATTGCGTGTTTCGGCATGGCCCTCGATGACGGCGGCTTCGGCGATATGGACACTGCCGTTGCGCGAATGCACATCAGCGGCCTGGGCATTGGCACCGATCCTGATCGCCCCGTTTCGGGTTTCAATGCGGCCGGCCTGACCGTCTTCCTCGAGCGTGATTGCGCCGTTTCTGGACTCCACATTGCCAACCCGGCTCTCAGGGCCGAGGCGGATGGGGCCATTGCGCGCGCCAACGTTGGCGGCCGTCACGCCGCGGCCAATGTCGATCAGGCCGTTGCGGCTTTCAATATCACCCTTGACCGTCGCGTCGTCACCGATCCGGATGGCGCCGTTTCGGGTCGTCACCGACCCTTCGTGCACACTCCCGGCCTCGAGCTCGAAGCCTTCATTGCCGGCAACGGCGACACCGCTGAGCAGCACGACAACCCACAAGGCAGATTTCAATTTCATGTCCGTATTCTCCGTTCCCGAAAAGGGAGCTTTATTGGAGCACACCGCCGGGTCCGCGGCATCTGCCATAGGTCACGAGTCTTCGGTTGCGGTCACCGCCTCCCGGAATTCGCGTAACCATTCCCGGATGCGCCGGGCGTTGTCCGGACCGGTGCGGATCAATGCCTTCTGGCCCCAGGATTGTTCTTCCAGGGTCTCGTCGGCAAACCGGTAATGGCCCTCATAGGGCTCTACAGGCACCGGCAGCTCGACTTCGGGCGTATCGATCAGGCGGTCCAGAACTTCGACCAGGCGGTCGTTGAAGTAGGGCTCGTTCTCGCCCAGGGCCGACCAGGCTTCCTGGAACAGTGGGTAGTGGCGCTGGTACAGTTCCGCGGCCCTGTCGGGTTCGATCGACAACAGTGCATCGACCTGGGGGGTGTAGCGATCTGCATTGGCCGGCGACCAGGCAAGCTGCTCATCACCCGATTCATCGACGATCGGTTCCTCGTCCGTTGGTCGCAGCGGACGCAATCTCAGCGGAATGGCCGAGCCGTCCAGGCTGTTGACCAGCACCACCGCGCGTTCGACGACGCGGTCGGCCACCAGCCAGCGCTCGACCAGATTCTCGCCCAGGTTTTCGGTCAGGGCCTCGACAACGGCCGGATCGCTTTCGTCCAGCGGCGGTAGTTCGGGCGCTTGGTCCCCCTCATCGTCGGATTGGGGCCGTGATTCGACCGATTCGGTCCGCTCGGGAACCGGGTAGCGCGGGGGTTCGGCCTGCTCTTGTTCCTCGAAGGCCGGCACTTCCGCCTGCTCTGGGGGTGTCCTTTCGGGCGACCGTGGCCACAGCAGGAATCCCAGCAAGACGGCGACGGCAATGCAGATGACGACAATGCGTGTAGACACGAGCAGACTCCCCGTTTGGGCTATTGTTTGAGACCGCACAATTTCCGCTCGGTTCGAAGGGTCATCCCGAGACTGGCCGAAAGAGCGCCGGCAGCTTCTGCCATCATTCAGGCAGGAGACGCGCGGTCTCGCGCTTGACCACCTCGTAGCATTCGCAACACGCGCGCTCGAGGCCCAGCCGATCGACCAGGCTGATGTGCCCGCGCCGGTAGTCGATCAGCCCGGCTTTCTGCAGCCGGCCGGCAGCCTCGGTGACACCTTCCCGTCGCACGCCCAGGCTGTGTGCAATCTGCTCCTGGGTCAACTCGAGTTGGTTGTGCGGCAGATGGTCCGCGGCAATCAGGAGCCAGCGCGCCAACTGCTGGTAAATCGTGTGATAGCGATTACAGCTTACCGACTGTCCGATCTGCGTCAGAAACGTCTGGGCATATCGAAGCAGAAGTGCGCGGAAGGATTCACTCCGGCTGAAGCGTTCCCGCAAAACCGATGCTTTCAGCCGGTATGCCCTGCCGGCGACCTGTACGATCGAGTAGCCGGGCATTGATTCCGTCTGGGTGAAGATCGACATTCCCAGAAGACCGTCATTGCCGACGATCGCGACCTCACAGCTGTGCCCGTCCTCGAGGAATAACACGATCGATGCGAGGGCATCCACCGGGAAGTATGCGTATCTTTGCGGGGTGCTGGTTTCGTGGATGACTTGCCCGCGTTCCCAATCGACAAGGTCCAGATGAGGAAGAATGCAGGCGAGATCAACCGGGTGCATGCCACGAAGAATCCGGTTGCTCTCCAACTCAATGGATCCTGTGTCGGAGCGTCGAAACTCCTGCTCATGTGCTGAAATCCGGGCTGAAGACGTTTTCATGCTGCCAACTCCTCAGTTGCTTGGGGTGCCCCTTGAAGGTCTTTCCTGCGAACCAGGCGACAGCGCACGATGCTGGAGCCGAACTCGCGCAGGGGCTTCGAGCGCAGGAAAGAGAGATTTCGAATCGGCACACTTTCGAGCCAGTCGACGGCCAGCGAGCTGTCCGCGACCAGTCGCTCGAATTCGGCGATGCGAATCTGATTGAGCCCCCCTTCCACTTCGGAAAAGTGGATGGCGCCATCGTGGCGGAAGCCGGCGCGCCAGCGGATCAGCGCGGCTTCGGTGAAGATCAGGTGGGCCCAGGGAAAAACCGAAAAGAGATGTCCCCCGTAGGGATGCAGCCAGGTCGGGCCGAAGGACGCCATGACTTCGCCGCCGGGCTTGAGCAGCTCGCTCATGGTCTCGAGAATGCTGCCCGGATCGCTGAAGTGCTCGAAGGCATCGATACTCATGATGACGTCGGCCCGCTCGGTGGTGGTTTCCGCGAAATGGCAGCGATCGGCGACTCCGCATCGGGCAGCACGGGCCCGGGCTTCTGCCAGGAAGCGGGGCTGGATGTCGAGTCCGATCACTCGGCAGTCCGGCACCTGCGTGGCGATCATGACTGCCTGAACACCGTCGCCACAGCCGAAATCAATGACCGTCTTACCTTGCAGACGGTGCGGGAATTCAGGCCCGAAGTAGCGCTCCAGCTTCTGGTCCTGGCCTGACTCGGCGTCGCCTCCCCTTTCCGGAGGGGCCGGCGCGATTGTCCTGAGAAGAACGCTCCCCAGTTTGCCGCCGATAAATCCCATGAATAGCCTGCCTCGTGGGGGCGCTCATGCCAATGCGGGGCCCCTGTCGTTTTTGAACGGACAAATAGATTAAATGAGCCAAATCTAATGCCTCTGTACGTTATCGCACACTATGTGCTGGTCGCACTGGCTTCTTGTCTGAATCACACATCGCGGTCAGATTCGGGCATGGCAAACCCCGGCATCCGTTATCCTTTCGTTAACCTGATCAATGGCAGACCCTGAATGACTGAAGCGGCATCAGCAGCCCGACTCGCCCTGGGACTGGTGGACCTCACACGCCTGGAAGTGGACGACGACGAATCGGCGGTCCGGGCCCTGTGTGATCGCGCCCGAACACCATTCGGGTCGGTGGCAGCGGTCTGCGTCTACCCCCGCTTCATTGGCGCTGCGCGCGAGGTGCTGGACGAGCAGCAACAGGCCAGGCGGGTGCGGATTGCCACCGTCGTCAATTTTCCAGGCGGCAACGAGACGCCCGATCAAGTCGTTTCGGAGGTGCGCGAAGCACTCGCAGCCGGGGCCGATGAAATCGACCTGGTCTTTCCCTGGCGCGCGTTTCTCGAGGGCGATGCGGAAGCCGGCCGCAGCCTGGTTATGGCTGCCCGGGAAACTTGTGGGAAGCATTTACTCAAGGTCATCCTCGAAACCGGTGAGCTGGCCGACCCTCAACTGATTAAAACCGCTGCCGAGATCGCAATCGAGGGTGGTGCCGATTTTCTCAAGACCTCGACCGGCAAGGTGGCGGTCAACGCCACGCCGGAAGCTGTGCGAACCTTGCTCGAGACCATCCGCGACAGCGGCCGGGACGTGGGCTGCAAGGTCTCTGGCGGCGTCCGGACCACCGAACAGGCTCGGCAATACCTGAATCTTGCGGCGGAAATCATGGGAGCGGCCTGGATCACGCCGCGGCACTTCCGTTTCGGTGCCTCGGGGCTGCTCGACGATCTGCTGGCCACGCTTGAGGACAGCAGCCACACTGAACCGGGCCAGGATGCTTGATGATGTCGATCCGGAAGATCCTGCAGCACAAACGCGACGGACAGGCGCTTGATGCCGCGGCCATCCAGGCGCTGGTTTCCGGCATCACCGATGGCTCGGTCGGCGACGAGCAGCTCGGCGCCTTTGTCATGGCCGTGTTTCTCAACGGCATGGATGATGACGAGTGCGTGGCCCTGACGCAGGCCATGCGCGATTCCGGCCGGGTGCTGCGCTGGGACGATCCCGCCCTGCCCGGTCCCGTGCTCGACAAGCATTCGACGGGCGGGATCGGCGACGTCACGTCCTTGATCCTCGCACCGATCGTTGCCGCCTGCGGCGGTTTCGTTCCGATGATCGCCGGTCGCGGTCTGGGTCATACGGGCGGCACGGTCGACAAGCTCGCAGCCATTCCGGGCTACGAGGTTTCGCCGGCCGCCGAGCGCTTTCAGGCCATCGTGCGGAAAACGGGCTGCGCCATCATCGGCCAGACGGACGAGCTGGCCCCGGCCGACCGCCGCCTCTATGCCGTGCGCGATGTCACGGCCACGGTGGAATCCATTCCGCTGATTGTTGCCTCGATCCTGTCGAAGAAGCTGGCCGAAGGCCTCGACGGCCTGGTGCTCGACGTCAAGACCGGCAACGGTGCGGTCATGACCGATTCCGGGCAGGCGCGACAACTGGCCCGAAGCTTGAGCGAAGTCGGCACCCTGGCCGGGGTCCGGACCCATGCGCTCCTGACCGACATGAGTCAACCCCTGGCCGATTGTGCCGGCAACGCCCTGGAAATCTCGGAAGTGATCGACTGTCTGCAGGACCGGCCGCGGCGGGATTCGCTGATGGCACTCAGCCGGGAACTGGCGGTCGAAACGCTCGTGGCCGGCGGCCTGGCCGACGATCGGGATACGGCCCGGCGAAAAGTTGACGAGGCCGTCTCCAGCGGCCGTGCTGCTGAACGCTTCGCCGCCATGGTGAGCGCCCTGGGTGGGCCGTCGGATCTGCTTGATCATCCCGACCAGTACCTGCCGGAAGCGCCGGTGATCCGGGATGTCGAAGCCGGACAAAGCGGTTACGTCACTGACATAGACGTCCGCGCCATCGGTCTGGCCGTGGTCGATCTGGGCGGCGGTCGCCGCCGCGCCGGGGATCGAATCGATCCGGCCGTGGGTCTGTCGGGACTGATCCAGATCGGCGAGGATGCCGGTCCGGATCGACCCCTGGCACGGGTGCATGCCCGTACGGCCGATGAAGCCGAGCGTGCCGCCGAAACTATCCGGCGTGCCTGCCGCATCGGTCCACAGCGCCCGGCGCCGCCGGTGCTGATCGGCGAACGTCTGACAAGCGGAGACGACTGACATGCCCAAAGCCCTGCTGATCGAGCTGGATTCCTTCGGTATCGGCGCGGCCGCCGACGCCGATCGCTTTGGCGACACCGGTGCCGATACGCTGGGCCATATCGCCGAACACCGGCTGCGCGCCGGCCGGCCGCTGGAGCTGCCCAATCTGGCTGGCCTGGGCCTGTTCCACGCCCATCGGGCCAGCACCGGCCAGGTCGCTGCCGGCATCACCCTGCCCGATCAGGTCGAGGGTGCCTGGGGTTACGCGCGGGAAATCTCCAGCGGCAAGGACACGCCCTCCGGGCACTGGGAAATGGCCGGCGTGCCGGT
Organism: Wenzhouxiangella sp. XN201; assembly: GCF_011008905.1. NCBI lineage: Bacteria > Pseudomonadati > Pseudomonadota > Gammaproteobacteria > Chromatiales > Wenzhouxiangellaceae > Wenzhouxiangella > Wenzhouxiangella sp. XN201. Next base: position 1,496,423 of record NZ_JAAIVI010000017.1, on the reverse strand, counting down.
GCGCTTCGAATGGGGTTACTTCCGCGACAAGGAGAACAGCTTCCCGCCGGAACTGCTTACCGCACTGATCGAGCGCGCCGACCTGCCGGGTGTGCTCGGCAACTGCCATGCCTCGGGCACCGAGATCATCGCTCGCCTGGGTGTCGAGCACATCGAGTCGGGCAAGCCCATCGTCTACACCTCGGCCGATTCGGTCTTACAGATCGCCGTCCACGAGCAGTTCTTCGGGCTCGAGCGACTGGACCGCGTGTGCCGGATCGCACGTGAGCTGGTCGACGACTATTGCGATGACCATCCCATCGGCCGCGTCATCTCCCGGCCTTTCGTTGGCAATCATGCCGGCGATTTCAAGCGCACGGGCAATCGTCGCGACTACAGCGTGCCGCCCCCCGCTCCGACGCTGCTCGAGCGCCTGGTCGACGATGGCGGCGAGGTCATCGCCATTGGCAAGATTGCCGACATCTTCGCCCAGCGCGGCATCAGCAGCACGATCAAGGCCGACGGCAATGCCGCGCTGATCGAGGCCACGCTGGCCGCGCTGGAGACCGCCGAAGAGCGCAGCCTGGTGATCACCAACCTGGTCGATTTTGACATGATCCACGGCCATCGCCGCGACCCGGACGGCTATGCCGAGGCGCTCATGTATTTTGATCAAAAGCTACCACAACTTATTGAAAAACTGTCGAATGATGACCTGATGATTCTGACGGCCGATCATGGTTGCGATCCCACATTCTCCGGCAGTGACCACACCCGCGAACACGTGCCGGTGCTCGCCCTGGGCGGCGGTCTGCCGCCGGGAAGCATCGGTGAGCGGGCAACCTTTGCCGATATCGGCCAGACCCTGGCGACATTCTTCAGGCTCGATCCCCTGCCGGAAGGCCGGGCATTTCTTTCCACTCAAGCAACGGCGAAGACGCAGGCATGACCAGGACCATCGATACTGAATTGCTCGAACGACTCAAGACGCTCCGTTCCCGCGCCTACGCGCCCTACTCTGACCACCCCGTGGCCGTCATCGTCGAAGCGGCCTCAGGCGAGCGCTTCGGCGGCACCAACGTCGAGGTTGCGCACTTCAAGAGCCAGTGCGCCGAAGCCTCGGCCATTTCGGCCATGATCGGCGCCGGTGATCACGACATCAAACATGTCTGGATCCTCGGTCCCAGGGCAATACCCTGCGCACCCTGCGGTGATTGCCGCCAACGCCTGCGCGAGTTCGGGGAGGACGCCACGCTTGTATACGCCGTCGACGACAGTGGCAATATCCTGCTCGAGCGGACGCTCTCACAGCTTCTTCCCGATTCATTCGGCCCCGATAATTTAAGCGATTGATCCCCCGCCATCTCTGGCGATAGCTGCGCGTACAAGGTAGGCTGGTGCCATAGGAACAGGGGAGCGCTGGGTTTGCTGAACCGGGGAAGTCATTTCGTGCGAAATCCGGCGCTGGCCGGAATCCTTCTCGTCACGAGTTTCATGGCATACGCCGAAGTGATCGTCGTCGGGGGCGAAGATGGCTACCAGCCTTATGAAACGCTGAATGCCTCCGGTGACCCGGTCGGCTTCAACGTCGACCTGATGCGCGCCATCGGCCGCGCATCGGGCCATGAAGTCCGCTTTCGACTGGGTTCCTGGGACACCATCCGTGAGGCATTGCAGGCGGGTGAGATCGATGTGCTGGGCATGTTTGTTTCCAAAGACCGTCGAGATACGGTCGATTTCGCCCGTCCGCACATCATCGTTCATCACCGGATTTTCATTCCGGCCGGCGGCGAGCCGATTACACGGATCGATGAACTTGCCGGAAAAACGGTGATCGTCCAGCGGGAAGCCTGGAGCCACGAATTTCTGCTCGACGCTGATCTGGACGTGGAACTGATTCTCGTCGATTCCGACTCCGAAGGACTTCGTTTGCTGGCCCAGAACCACCACGATGCCGCGCTGCTGACCGAGCATCGCAGTCGCCACACAATGCGCCAGACCGGGCTGGACAATCTCACGGTTTCCGGACCACCGGTGCTGCCGGTCGAATACGCATTTGCCGTGCGCGAGGGCAACGAGGAAATGCTGGCAGTACTCAACGATGGCCTCGACGAAGTCTTGGCGTCAGGCGAATTCGACCAGATTTATGAACGCTGGCTGCAGCCACTCGACAAGGATGGCGCGGTTCGTTTCGGACCGGGACAGATCGCCCTGCTCGTGGCAGGCGGCTTGCTTTTGATCGGCGCCTTTACCTGGCTGGTGTGGAAGCTGCTGCGCTATCGGCGCACCATGCATCAAGCCCGCGTCGAGCTTGCCTACCTGAGGGAACATGATGCGCTGACGGGATTGATGTCGCGTACCGCTCTGGAGAACCGTTTGGCTTTTCTGTGCGGGCCCCAGGGATCCGGAAAACACAGTCTGCTCAATATCAATGTCGATCAGTTTCGGCTCATCAACGAAACGCTCGGTCACTCAACCGCCGATCGTCTGCTCAAGGCGATAGGTCATCGACTGCGAGAGTTGCTGCCTGCCGATGCCGCGGTTGCAAGGCTCGGCGCCGATGAATTTGCAGTGCTTCTCCACGACACTGGCGAAGAAACCGCACTGGCTGCGGGACGCATGGTGCTGGCCAGTCTGGAAAACGAACCCCTGGATATTGCCGGCAAGAACCGCGTGCCCACGCTGAGTATCGGGGTGGTGACATTCGATCAGCCGAGCGATGGTATCGAAACCATCCTCAGACGCGCCGATTGTGCCTGCCTGGCGGCCAAGGAGGACGGCGGCAATCAGGTTCATGCCTGGCACCCAGACGATCTGCGGCTGGCCGAAAAATTCGGTGAACTGGGCTGGGTGGCGAGAATCCAGTCGGCACTCCAGCAGGACCGCCTGGCGATGCACTGGCAGTCGATCGTTCCGCTCCAGGGGCCTCCCTTCCGCACGGTGGCCATCGAGATCCTGGTTCGAATGCTCCCGGAAGATCCCGGGGATGAACCGATTGCGGCCGGTCGGTTCATGCCGGCCGCCGAACGCTACTTCATGACTTCGCAGATCGATCGCTGGATGCTCACCAGCGTACTGGACTGGATGCGTGCGCATGCCCGGGTGATCGATCAACTGGATCGGATCAACGTCAATCTGTCGGGAAGAAGTCTGGGCGATCAGCATTTTCTGTCATTCTTGAAACACAGCCTGGATCGGCATCGAAGTCTCCTGCCAAAGCTTTGCCTGGAGGTGACGGAAACCGCCCTGATCTCCAACCTGGAGCAGGCCAGGCAGGTACTCGAGCACGCGCATTCACGAGGTTGCCGAATTGCGCTGGACGATTTCGGGACGGGCGTTTCCTCGATGAATTACCTGCGCCAGTTGCCAGTCGACTACCTCAAGATCGATGGCAGCTTTGTCAATGACATCGACCGTGACAGCGAGGCATTCGAGTTCATCAGCGAAATCAACCGTCTCGGCCAGGCCATGGACAAGATTACGATTGCCGAATGCGTTGAAACCGAAGCCGTGCGAGCACAACTGCTGCGGGTTGGTGTCGACCTGATGCAGGGCTATCTCGTGGATAAGCCAAGTCCGCTGGAGTCCCTGCCAGAAATTCTGATGCAACGTTCGCAGGCAGGCAGCAGCGCATAAAAAGAAAGCCCCGCCGAAGCGGGGCCGAAAGATGCTGCAATGAGTTTGTCTGAAAAACTTGACGCTTGTGCTTACTGTCCCAGGGGCGCGGTGCGGTCGAGCCCGACCGTCCAGCCCTTGGTCCAGTCGGCACCCGTGCCCGAAATCGCGCCAGCATAGTCGACGTTATCGAAGAAGCCGTCTTCGAACGGGATGTTGCCGATACCGAGTGCCGGTGAACTGGCGTTCGGGGCGTAGTTGGACAGGTTCGGGTTTGCTTCGACGTTGCCCGGGAAGCTGAAGAACCAGTCCGACACGGCAAACAGGTCTCCGCCGTCTTCGCTGAAGGTTTCGCCGCAGCCGCCGACAACACTGTTGACGATGGTCAGATTCTCTTCGTTCTGGAAGGTCGACTCGTTGTCGATGTCGAGACAGAACTCGCCGAACCCGGTCACGACGCTGTTGGCGATGTTGGCACCGGTGCCTTCACGCAGCAGAATGCCGATGTCGGTGTTGGACTGGCCGATGTAGGTCATGTTGGCCAGCATCGGCTTGGCGCGCGGCAGGGAGTCGTTGGCATCGCCGTTGTTATCGGCCTCGATGCCCTGGTCGCCGTTGTCGGTGTACTGCTTGGCGAGCACGTACTGCACCTTGCCCTGCCAGCCTTGCGTCCAGTCGAGGCTGTCATCGCCGATGCCGGTCAGAACCAGATACTTGGCGTTGACCGTGCCGCCGAAGAACTCGACACCATCGTCTTCATTCAGATGAACCTGGATGTACTCGACGACGGTGCCGTCACCCACGCCCTGGAAGGCGATGCCGTTAAGTTCGTTTTCTTCGCTGAACTGACGGCCGGCGTTGGAAACGACCACGTATCGCATCACGCCACTGCTGTCGTGCGGATCGTTGCCGCCGTAAGTACCGGAGTTGCCTTCGCCCTGCGCGGTGCAAGGGTCGGTGCCTTCCGAGCAACCGTTGATAGGGGCGAAACCGTTGATCACCACCCCGCCCCACTCGGCCCGGGTTTCAGCATCCGGACCACGCATGATGATGGGATTGCTGGCCGTGCCTTCGGCGAAGACCTTGCCGCCCTGCTTGACCACCAGCGTGTCGGTGTCGCCGAGGGTGCCGCCGACCAATTCGGTGTTGGGTTCGATCGTGAGAGAGGCACCGTCATTGACGATCAACTGACCCTGGATCAGCCAGGTAATTTCATTGCTCAGTGCGATGTCGGAATTGACTTCGCCGCCGACGATGCACGAGCCCTCGAGCGGTCCGGCGCTGGCAAACTCGGGACAGCCGTCGAATTCACGTTTGACGATGCATTCAGCACCCTGGGAAACGGGCGAGAGATCCAGCGTGCCGGTTCCATCGTCTCCGTTGTAGTCCAGGGTCAACTGTTCGCAGCTGTCGAAGCTCAGCGTGCCGGTGCCCCAGATCGACTGGCTGGCATCAGCTTCGGTGAATTCCGGGCCAAATACGCCACCTTCGAGTTCGTAGAAGTCGAGCTCGGCGATATTGGTATTCTGATCGATCGAGCCGAAGCCCGTCAGCCACAGCGGGACTCCATCACGGAAGGTAAACCACTGGGCAATCACGGCATTTCCAAATTCCTGGTTGTTGGAGGGAACGATATCAACGATCACCCCACGGCCGCTCTTGCCCTGTTCAAAGTAGTTGCCGGTGAATTGCTCATTCACCACGAAGGCGTTTGCCGAGCCGATCACCAGGGATCCGGCCGCAAGCGCCAGCAAATTGCGCTTCATATTCATGAGCATGTTTGTTTCCTCTGCTTCCATTTAGCGAGTTAAGGACGATGAACTACCGTCATCATGCTCATCCTATTGAGCCCTGGTTTCAGTCGCGTGACTTCGACATGACCAATTCCTTACAAGCCTCTGCCGGATCTCAGTACTCCCAGCTCACACCCAGGCTGAATTCCCGGCCACGCGTGTAGCGTTGTGTGATCTCCTTGCCCTGGCGAACCTCGAATGCAGAATCCAGCAGGTTGCTGAACTCGGCCTTGAAATCGAGCAGATCGAACCAGCGCCACTGGATCACCAGGTCAAGGTCGGGCGCAGGCTGTTCCTTCTTGTCGGGTGCGCCCAGCACCCCGACTTCGACAATGCGCTCACCCACGGCATTGAGCAGCAGGGTGGCGGAAAAGTCCCGCTCCTCGTCGTCATAGCCGATCTGGACGTTGGCCACATAGGGCGATTGCCCCTGCAAGGGACGGAATTCATTGGTCAGGATGCCCAGGTCTTCGATGAAGATTTCTGATTCGACCCAGGAGTAGTTGCCTGCGAGGTAGAGCCGGTTCCAGACGGGGCCGATTTCGAGGAATTCACCCAGGAATCCGAGACTCTTTCGCCACTCGAGTTCGGCGCCGTAGTTCTCGGCTTCGTCGGCATTGGCGTAAGTCAGCCGTTGCTCGACCCCGGCTTCAACAGTTACCTCGATCGGGTTGATGATCGACTTGTGGAAGATCCCGAGCGAAATCAACTCGGACGGCTCGGGATAGTATTCCCAGCGCAGGTCCATGTGCTCGATCTGGGATGGCACGAGTTCCGCGTTGCCAATCACCTCACGATTGAGAACCGGGTCGGTAAAAGGCGCTGGCGAAAGTTCCTTGAAGTCCGGGCGCACGAGTGTTTCGGCGTAGCTGGCACGAATCTGCTGGTTCTCGGTCATGTACCAGGTGGCAGAAAAGGCCGGAAGCCGATCTTCATCGGCGAGTTCGGCGACAACCGGTGTGGCGCCTGGGTTGAGCAGTTGAAAAGTCGTAACGTTCTGCTCCCAGTCCTCGATCCGAATGCCGCCGGTCACCCGCAGACGCTCGAAGAAGGTCATGTCGAGGTTGGCGTAGCGGGCGTCCACTTCAAGCAATGCGGTGTAGTTGTCCGTCTCGCGCGTGGACTCCTTGATCACCACAGCGCCCGGTCCGATGAAGTCCGGGTTAAAGAAGGTCTCGGGATTCTCGTTCCGACGCAGGTCGAATGGGAGTCGGTTTACACCATCGAACTGGAAACGGCGGATGCTCGAGTCGCGTGACTTGTCCAGACGCCGTCCACCGAAGCTGACATTGCCGGTGAACCCGTCGACACCGAAAGGCACAGCCAGGTCGATGCCGTAATCAGTGGCATCGTCCTCCAGTTTGGAGAAGCGCCGGACGAGATTGTCGGAGCGGCGCGAGAAAATGAAATCGGAGACGTTGTCAGGATCGTATCGATAGCGGCGCTGGTCGGGCACGTCGCGCCGGGCGCGCGAGTCCGCGTAGTCCCACTCCAGCGTGGTGTCGCCAAGAAATCCGAACGTGTGTTCGCCGCGAAGCTGTTGGGAAAGGAGCTCGCGTTCCTCCCATTCCAGTTCGGTAAAGCGGACGATTCCGTCCTCGTCGAGGTTGAAGCCCTCCTGGATGAAGGTCTCGTCCTGGGTCTGCCGCAAAAGCATCGAAGTCAGGTCGATACGGTGATTCTCGGAGTACTGCAGGCCGGCGGTGAGGAAACCACTGAGCTCGATATCGCGCGTGGAGCGCTCTATTTCGTAGTCGTCGTTGGGTCGAAGACTGCCGTCTCCCAGGGGGATAAAACTCCGGCGCTCCTCGATCCGGGTTTGATAGGCATCAGACCACATCACCGCCGTGGTGATACCGGCCGTCCAGTCATCGCTGAATTCGAACAGCTTGCCCCCTTCGACCGACAGTCCCAGGTCCGGCCCGACTTGCCTGCGATCCACTTCGTAGATGGCGGGAAAGGACTCTCCCAGCATCTCGAGCTCTTCAGGCGACAAGCCGTCGGGATTGAACGGCCCTGCGGCCGTCAGCGTTCCACCATCCTCGACGGCTTCGGCGATCGCGGTCGGCAGCTCACGGGTTCCGTCGTCCATGCCCAGGAAATCCCGATCGCCACCTTCATAGGTCAGGCCATCGCTGAACGTCGTTCCCTCGCGGCCACCGACGGACACGCTCATCTCTAGGAAGTCTTCCTCCGGGATGCCACGGGTGCGGATTTCGACGACACCGCCGCCGAAATCTCCCGGCAGGTCCGGCGAATAACTCTTCTGGACGCGAATCGACTCGATCACGCCGGTCGGGAACAGATCAAGCGGCACGACCTTGCGCGTCGGGTCGGGGCTGGGCACGTTGGCGCCATTGAGCAGCGTGCTCGAATAGCGTTCGCCGAGACCGCGAATGAAGATGAACTCGCCGCCGACCAGGGTCAGCCCGGTTACCCGGGCCAGCGCGCTACCGGCATCACCATCACCCGAACGCGAGAACTGCTCGGTGCCGATGATATTGGCAACCCCCGATGAATCGCGCTGCTCGGCGATTACCGAGGTCACGCTGCCCTCGATATAGGGCTCGACCACGACGTACTCGGCCAGCTCCAGGCCCGCCGGCGGCAACTCGAAGTCCCGTCGGGTTTCGCTGTCTTCCCGGATCGCGACGGCGTCGACGGTCCGCGTAGCGAACTCGCTGTGCAGAACGGACACGGCGTAGTCACCGGTCGGCACCTCGACGCTGAACTGACCGTCCTCGTCGGTACGCGCCTCGACCGGGGTGCCGCTGACGAACACGCGCGCGCCGCTCACCGGCGAGCCATCCTCGGTCGAAACGACCCGCCCGACGAGCAGGCCGCTGCCTTCTTCGCCTGTCGGTACTTCGGGGGTTCCCCGCAGCGCGGGCTGCTGTTCGCCTTCGTGGGAGCTCTCGATGCTGACCTGGGCCCGCCGCTGGGGTCCGGCGAGGGTGATGATGTAGCGGGCAACCTCGCCTTGGTGCACTTCCAGCGGCAGGGCCGCCAGCCCCAGGGCGTGTTCATAGACGGCCAGGCGCGTGCGGCCGGGTTCGACGCGGCCACGCCAGGCGCCGTCTGCATCGGTCAGCCCGAATTGCTTGCCGATCTCGATGCGAAGGCCGGGCACCGGACGGCCGCTTTCGAAGACCAGCACGGTGATATCGCCTGACTGGTCATTCTGGGCCCTGGCCTGCTCCGCAATGAACAGAAGGAGTCCCGTCGCCAGACAGAATGCCAGGGTGCGCCAGCTGGTCATCGAATACCTCGGAAACATGGGCGGATCAGGTGCAGAACCACGGCTCATCGCGGCACTGCTCCATGGCACGTCTGAGTTCGTTGGCCTTGCGGAACAGGTCGTCTCGCGTCAAGCGGGTCAGGTGAGACTCGGCCTGCTCGTAACGGCCCGTCTTGAATAATGCGTAGGCCAACGCATAGCGGATGTCTTCTTCGTTGAGCAGGCCGGTTCGAACCAGGTCCGACTCCATGCCGGCCGCCTGGTCGAAGCGCCCCAGCTCGATGAAGACGGCCAGGCGCTGCTTGAGCTTCTTTGGCTGGTCGATAACGCGGGCGTTGAGCGTGAGCGCCTGCATCAGCCAACCTGCCCGGCGATAGAGTTCGGCCGCTTCGGCCATCAGCGAGGGATCCAGCCGTGCGGCATCGTGAAGAATGTCGGCGGCCGGCAGGATCTTGTCGAGATCCAGCCAGGTCTGGGCCAGCACCCGCGCCAGGCGGATGTTGTCGCTGTCCTCGAGCCTGGCCGCTTCGAGAATTCTCAGGGCCTGGTCGTATTCACCGGCCTCGCGCAGCGCGTTGCCGATGGCCAGGGCATCATTCGCCGTGGCCTTGCCCCGCAGCATGAATGCCTGACCCAGTGCGGCCGCCTCCTGGTAGAGCCCCTGCTCGACCAGAAGGTAGACCTGCTGACGCGTGAAATCCCCGGCGCGATCCGGAAAGCGCCCGGCCGCATTCGAAAGCACCCGCCAGGCAGACTCCAGTTCCCCCATCTGCCAGTGCGACTGGGCGCGCATGAGATGGACCGAAGGCAGGTCGGTGGTCTCGGGGTCGGCGCCGTCGAGTGCTGCCAGGGTGCCGGCATAATCCTCCTGGCCGAAACGGGCCTGGGCCAGGTATAGCCAGATGACGTCGGCGGGCGGCTCCGCCTGCTCGCGACCCGCCTCCAGCGCACGCACAAAGGCGGCTTCGGCCCGGGCCAACTCGTCGAGGTTGAGCGCCACCAGCCCGTCGAGGCTGTGGTAGCGGACCCGGTCGAGATCGGGATCGTCCAGGTCGATCGCCGCCAGCACGGCGCGCGCTCGTTCGTAGTTGCCGTCACCGATCAAGAGCGCTGCCAGGGACAGGCGCTCGACTCCGTCTTCCGGCAGCGACGCCGGTTGTTCCTGGGCACCGGCGGTTGCGCTCAGCGCCAGGATCAACAGAAGCCAGAAGATGCGCATGATGGCGGGAAGCTCCTTGACCAGCGCTCAGCTGAGATCGAAGCGAATGCGCTGCTTGGCCCACACGCGCACGTTGCGGCCCTGGTACTGGGCGGGCTCGAAGCGCCAGTTTCGGACGCCCTGTACAGCCGAATCCTCGAAGCGGCCGGCCGGGCTGGATTCCAGCACCTGGACTTTCTCGATCTCGCCGGCGGCGCTGATCAGCAGTGACAGCAACACGTAGCCTTCGACGCCCTCCTTGCGCGCCGAAGACGGATACGGCAGCGGCGTCTGGCGGGTCGGTCGCGGCGGGTGGTCGACGGAATCGTCGGTCATGACCACGTCCCGGGTGTCACCCAGCAGTTCATCGCGCATGCTGCCCAGGTCATCGGCCGTCACACCGGGGATACCCATGTCGATGCCCGACAGCGAGGTGTCGAGATCGACCATCGGTGGATTGATATCGCGCGAGCGCCTGGGCTCGGGCTGTTCACGCTTGACCACCTTTTTCGGCGGGGGCTCGGGTTTGCGCTCGACCTGGAAGCTGGTCTGCCGGGCCAGTTCCTGCGCTTCGGGACCCTTGGCCAGGCGGTTGATCATCAGCAGGGTGCCGATGATCAGGACCGACCCGGCCAGCATGAATGCCAGCCCGTACGTCCATTTCCTGATTTCTGAAGTCATGCGTTGTCCTCCTAATATTCGATTCAGCCGCGGCCGGCTTCTTCGACCGTGGCCACACCGACGTCGGCGGCACCGGAACGGCGCGCCTGGTCGACGACCTCGACCAGCTTGCTGGCCGGTACATTGCTGTCGGTGACGACCAGCACGGATTGCGAAGCGGCGCCCTGGAGCATGTCCCTGAGCTTGCTCTGGATCACCCAGGTGCGGATTGGCTGGCCGTCGAGCCAGGTCTCGCCGCTGTTGTCTATATAAAGACGAATGGCCTTGGTCGAGGCCTGCTCCGAAGTCGTGGCGCTGGGACGCTCGAGATCGAGCTTCATGTCCTTGACGAAGGTCGTCGAAACCATGAAGAAGATCAGCAGGATGAACACCATGTCGATCAGGGGCGATATGTCGACGGCCTGTTCGGTATTGGAGCGCTCGCGGAATCTCATGCCGGGCTACCTTTGTGCACGCGTGCGCAGAGAATGTCCTTGACCTGGGCCAGCTCGATCCGGATCACCGCGGCGCGCTTTTCGAGCACCCCGCCGACGATCAGGCCGGGAATGGCCACGGCCAGGCCCATCTGGGTCGTGAAAAGCGCCTGGGAAATGCCGCCGGCAATACCGCCGGACTGGGCGAACAGCGACATGTCCCCAAGCGAGTCGAAGGTTTCGATCATCCCCACAACCGTGCCGAGCAGGCCCATCAGGGGGGCGACGGCAACGATGGTCATGATCAGCTTGTGGAAGCGCTTGACGTCGCGCTCGATTGGCCAGAAGGCGTCGTCGAGCAGGCGCCTCAAGTCGCCGTGATGCGAGCGCGCAATCTTCAAACCCTGCTCGATGGCCTTCTCGATCACGCCGCGAGGCGGGTAGTCGAGGCCTTCGGGATGCTTCTGGATGATCCGGCGGACCGAGCGCAGGTTGCCCCGCTTGAGCGCGGCGAAGCGGTAGCCGATCGCAAACCACAGCACCACCGTGGCCAGCACCAGCGGCGGCATGACGTAGCCGCCCACGTCGAAGTAGAACCGGAAGTCATTGACCAGTTCGTCGAACATCAGCCGCCGACCTGCTCCGTTTCGCCCCGGGCTTCGAGATACTGGTTGGTCACGCGCAGCGTGGCCTTCTCCATGTCGTCCTTGATGCGCTCTGCCCAGCTCGAGAGCAGGTTGCCGAACAACAATGTCGGAATGGCAACGATCAGGCCCAGTTCGGTGGTGACCAGGGCGATCGAGATACCACCCGAGAGCAGCTTGGGATCGCCGGTGCCGAATTCGGTAATGACATCAAAGGTCGAGATCATGCCGGTGACCGTGCCGAGCAGGCCCAGCAGCGGCGAGACCGCGGCAATCACCATGATGAAGGCGCCGAAGCGGTTGAGATGCCCGGATTCGTGCAGAATCGACTCGGAGACGATGTCCTCGAGATGCTCGCGATCGCGATCGAGGTTGCGGATGGCCGAGGCCACCACGCGAGCGGTTGCGCCCTGGCGCTTCTTGAGCATCGACAGTGCGGCATCCCGGTCGCCGCGGCGTACCGGTGCGGACACATCATCGAGGATCCGTCCGGTCGAGGTTCCGGCGCGCCACAGGAACATGGCGCGCAGCGCAACAAGCGTTGCAGCCAGCAGGCCCAGGAAGAAGATGATCCAGCCGATCACGCCGCCGCTGGAAATGGTTTCGAAAACCCCCTTGGCGCCCCGCTCTTCCACTTCCGAGCTGAGCGTCTCGTAGATGAAGATCGGCAGGGGCGAGACCATCGTCCCGGCCACCAGGGCGCGGGCAGCTTCGGCTGACTCTTCGTTCCAGAGCTTGAGTTCGCCCTCACCGGCCGGAGCCAGGGCGCCGGCGCCACGCTCGCTGATACCGAAACTGGCGATGCGGCCGACGTGAATGATCTCGCCATCGACGCGCGTGCCGTTGGCCAGGAAAAACTCACCGCTGTCGCGACGGACTTCACCGCGTCGGTCCAGCTCTTCCCGGACGGTTTCGAACATGGCGGTCACGTCCCCGGCCTGCGGTACCTCGTCGCCTTCCAGCGCGGGTGCTTCCCAGCCCTCGAGGGTCGCTTCGGCCTGGAGGAAGGTATTGGCCAGCAGGTTGACGTTGTCGCGGGCCGACTCGACCGAGCGCTCGGATTCGAACACCTGTTCGTCGAGTCGATCGCCGCGGCTGGTCCGATCGACCACGCGGCGTTCGAGCGAGCGAATATCCGACTCAAGCTGTTGCCGATCGGCTTGGCTGGTTTCCTCGAATTCTGCGAGGCGACGTTCGAGGTCTCGCTTCTGTCCCTGAAGAAAGGCGAACTCCCGCTGGTAGGCCTGTTCCAGCGACGGGGTCTGGGCGGCTACGGGCGGGGATTCGGGTTCAGCTTCGGGCTGCGCCGACTCGGACTCCTGCGCGGTCGCCGGCGCCGCCAGCCAGGCGGCGGCGAGCAGGATCAGAATGTGAGGAATGCGGATGCTCATTGTTCGGACTCCAGCCGGATGGCGCCGTTGGGCAATTCGAAGTAGCCGGTGCGGATCTGCTTCTTGAGCGACTCGAACAGCTTGTCGATGCGCTGGATGGCCGCGCGCTCGTCCAGGCGGACAAAGCGCCAGTCCTCACCGCTGCGCTGGGCCTGCCCGTACTCGCCGTCGCGGGTCTGGAAGTACATCGCGACCGTGCCCAGGCGTGCCACGTCGGCCAGGACCTGTTCGTCGTCGAGCTCGATGACCTGGCTGTAGAGGCCGTTCTCTCTCGTAAGCCTAAGTTCGTCTTCGTAGAAGCCCCAGAGACGATTGACGGCCCGCGGTGGCGCCAGCGAACCGGTCTCGAGCTGCGTCTGGATTTCGTCAAGCGCGGCCATGCGCTCCTGCGGCTTGAACGGCAGGGAGGTTTCGATGTGGCGCCGCAGCGCGTCGATCGCTTCCTGGGCGACAGGAACCAGCGACTCACCGGCGATGCCGGCCTGTTCGGCCCGTTCGCGATTGCTTGTGAGCTCCTCTTCGAGCTGGTCCACGCGCAACTGCTCGCGTCGTAACGTGGCTTCCAGCTCGCCCTTCTGGGCGGCCAGCGAGCTCATTTCATTGCGGTGCTGGTCCTGCTTGCGATTGAGTTCGGCATTCAGCGACTCGACTTCTCCGCGAATGCGCACCAGCTCCTCGGCCAGTGCCTCGAGATTGTCACCCTCTGCCGACGACTGGGCCGCCAGGATCAGGGGAAACAGCAGCAACCCGATCAACAGTCCGGGCTGATAGACTCGCCTGTACATGAAAGCTCCACCCGCGATGTGTGTGGCGTTGAACGATGCTGGTTACATTAGCGATGCTTCATTGCATGTCGGTGACGCAAATGTGACGAGCCTGTTTCAAGCGCCGTCATTGAACTGAAATGCTTCGCACGATCTTGGCGCCACAATTCATCGAGAATCGGAAGGGTTCAAGTGAGTCATGGACAGGAACTTCTGGAATGAACGCTGGAAGCGGCAGGAGATCGGATTTCATCAATCCGAAATCCACTGGGCACTCAAGCGTCACTGGGCTGCAGTAGCGGATGGCCATGCCGGCCGCGTTCTGGTACCCCTTTGTGGCAAGAGCCTTGATCTGCACTGGTTGGCGCGGCAGGGTCATGGCGTGGTGGGGATCGAACTCAGCGCCCAAGCGGTGAGCGAGTTCTACAAGGAATGGGGACAGACACCAACGCGTATGCCAGCGGGTCCGCTAATCCATTGGCAGGCCGAGAACATCGAACTGTTCGAGGGCGAGTTCTTCGATTTCAAATCAGGCGAAGCATTCGAACTGCTCTACGATCGCGCAGCCTTGGCCGCCCTGCCCCGGGAGATGCGCCCGGGTTATCTCGATCATTTACGATCCTTGCTGGGCGACCACGCCCGCGGCTTACTGGTCACTTTCGAGTACGACCAGACGGAAATGGACGGCCCGCCCTTCGCCGTCCTCGAGGATGAACTGGTGGACTACGCCGGCCTCCAGTTCCAGTTACTCGAACGCCGCGACGTATTGGCCGAGCATGCGCGTTTTGCCGAACGTGGACTGACCGCCCTGCACGAATGCGCGTGGCTCGTCAGGCAGAATCCTTAAAACAGACCCAGCCATGCGGTGATGGCCACAAACACCACGCACGAAGCGGCTACAAGGCTGTAGTGGATTCGTTGCCCAGTGTTCCACCACTGCTGTCGCCACGAATGGATTGCGGCGAAGACGCTCACCACGGTCAATGCCGCGATGAGCCATGGCAGGTAGAAGATCCACCTGAAGTCGCCCGACACCCCGAAAGCTAGCAGGAACGGATTGATCGAGGCCGCGCCCCGGATTGCGAACAGGAGTCCCGCGGCAAAAATCGCTGCCAACAGTGCGGCCAGCGCCGCGGTCGGGCGCGCAATCCGCTGCACTCCGGGCTCCGGCAAGTCGTGGGCATTACGCAACCGGCGAACGGATGCGCCTACAGGCCAGGCGACAATGCCGGATAGAAGGACGAGCCCGATAAGCCCCGCGCCCGCAAGTGCTGGACTGGCCGGACCCTGCTGAATGCTTCGTGCAATCGGATAGACGCCTCGACTCACATGGACGTCGGTCACGAAGGATACTGACGGAATTTCCGACACGCAGCTCGTGTCCTGCGCCCTGTCAGGATCCTCAAGAAAACGCAACGCCAACTCACGGGTACACGTGGTGCTCGCAATCACCCCGTGGCCGTGAGCCGGAACCTCGACAAACGTACTGTTCGGCAGTGTCTCGGCGGCGAGTCGTCCGAACTCGGGCGGCGTGGTGGGATCGAACTCACCACCGAGAATCAAGGTCGGTAAGCCGCTGCGAACCGGTTCAATGTACGAGGAATCCGCCCTTTCACCATGCCAGGCTGCGCATTCCGCATGGCGGTCTCCCTCGTCCACGATTTCATCGAGGCGTGGGTACGCCATACGGGCGGAATCAAGCAAGTCCGGCGGGTTGAAAGGTGCAATCTCGTAGCAGTTCACCGACAGGTTTAGACCCCGACTGATCTGCTCAGGCGGTCGGACCAGGCGGTCAGCCAGAACCCGCCATACATGCTCGTTTTCCGGCCCGCCTTCTTGGATCAGAAGCGGCAAAATCGAAGGGAAGCGACGATTGTAAAGGCCCTGAAATACGCCCGAGATGGCCAGCGCTCGGTCGACCACGAGCCGGCCGCCGGGGAAGCGGTTCGTGTCCTGCATTTCGAGTTCTACGGGGTCCCGCTCCAGGCGATCGAGCCAGGTGTAGAACTTCGACTCCAGGTCGGGATAGGCGCGACGGCAAGCCTCGTCCGCCGCACATTGCGTAAACACGCGCTCAAGCGATCGGGCAAATACTGCGGGTCTCTCCACCCACAGTCGGGCGTTGGGGGGAGACGTCGAGTCAAGGATGACGCTCCGGATTCCCGCAGGCGTCTCCCGCATCGCTGTCAGCGCGAGTCTCGTTCCATAGGAGATGCCATACAGGTTCCATTGCTCGTAGCCCAGGGCCCGGCGGAGATCGTCCAGGTCTCGCGCGCTGGTCTCGCTGTTGTAGGCGGAAAAATCGATGCCTTTCTCCAGCATTTTCTCCCGACATTCCCGTGTGGCATCAACGCGACGGGCCTTGGCTTCTTCGGGCGAAAGGCCGAGGAAACGCGTTGTATAGAGAACCTGGTCCAGCTCTTCGCAGAAGTTGGGATCGGAGTATCCGGTCCCGCGCTGGTCGTAGTAGACGAGATCACGCTTTTCGCGTAACCGGTTCGAGAAATTGCCACCTACAAGAGACGGGATGTGATGCACGGAACGACCACCGGGTCCGCCGGATAGATAGACGAGAGGATCCGGTTCGGGCTCATCGGCCGTGCTGCGGAGAATCGCCACCGCCAGCCGAAGCGTGCCCTCCTTGTGGTCTTGCCGGTTCTCCCACACCACCAGCTCGCCGCAGTCGACACCTTCCAGCGGCTTTTCGCTTTCGAAATGACAGTCCGTGCGTTCGAAGCGCGGAACCTCCTCCTGGGCCAATGCATCGGCCAGTCCGGCAACTCCAATCAGCGCAAGAATGATTCGTGTTGTCATATCTGCCTCCTCAAGCATCCCCAAGTGAGCCCTTCATTCCTGACGCTCGATCAGTCGCTGATAGAACACGACCCCGCGGGCGAGCGAATCGATCGGCAGGCGTTCATTCGTGTCATGCGGGTTGAGCGCATCGCCCTCCCTGATAACGACCGGCTCGAATTTCAGCAGTGCATCCGCAATGGGTGCGTAATGCCTGGCATCGGAGGCCGCCAGTCCGAAGCCGGGAATCAGTGGATCGATCGGCCCATAAACCGCTCCGATCACTTCTTTGAAACGTGTAACTTGCGGTGCGGACGAATCGGTCGCCGGGGGTGCCTCAAATGCACGCTCCTGGTATACGGAAACCTTGATGGAATCATCATCGATAGTTTCCCGGACCCAGCGTCGGACAAACTCGATGTCGTCGCGCGGATGCACTCTGAAATTGACAAGAGCGCGTGCCGTCTTCGGAAGCACATTATCTTTCTTGCCACCCTCGATCACGGTCGGTGAATGCGTGGTGCGGAGAATCGCGGCGCCTCCCGGCATCGACTCGATAATCCATTCGACAACTGGTTTTGTGATCCACGTGTTTGCCACGAGCAATCGCTCCAGGTAGGACCGACGCTGAACCCTGGCCTTGACCATTTCCAGCGCCAGGCCTTCCAGGCCGCCCGGCATACTTGAATTCGATAGCCGCATGAGCGCCCGCGAGAGACCCAGGATGGCATTCGGTCTGAGCGGCACAGCGGAATGTCCTCCGACACCGGTTGCCGTCAATTCGAAGGTCACATAGCCGCGTTGGGACAATGTAATCTGCGCCCATTTGCTCGATCCGTCGGTATGGATCGAACCGCCTCCTGATTCGTCAAGGACCCAATCAAAGTGGATGCCCTGCTCCGTGAGGATTCGAGACATAGCGCCAGCTCCCTCCGAGCCGCCCGTTTCCTCGTCATGGCCGAAAAGCAGATAGACATCGCAGGACGGTGTAAAACCGTCATCGGCCAGCCGCTCCACCGCTTCCATGGTCATGACGAGATTCGACTTGGTGTCGACGGACCCACGTCCCCACACATAGCCATCGGCAACGGCGCCGGCAAAGGGTGGATGCGTCCAGTCCTCAATGCTCTCCTCTTCCACGGGAACCACATCAAGATGGCTGATAAAGCCGATGGGCTTGCAATCGGACCTGCCGGGCCAGCGATAAAGAAGCGATAGTTCGTTGACACGCTCGCGCTCCATCACGGCATGGGCATCCGGATAGGTCGATTCGAGCCAGTCATGAAAGGCCGGGAAAGATTCGGCTTTGTTCGGCAGCTGAGTGTCGCTGGATATGGTGCGAAACCGCACCGCCTCGGCGAGATGGGTGGCAACCTCGGTGCCATCAATGCTACTAACCCGCTTCTCAATCTCCTCATCGGGCAGTTCCGCATCGATTCGCGTCGACGGCATTCGTGCCGTATTCCAGATCATGACGGCAATCAGTCCAAAGAAGGCAATCGTGATTGCCGCCAGGATTCCTTTCCAGGACATCATTCCCTCCCGTACTCGTCTCTGGGTACTCCGGCAATCACGTATCCGGTGAAGCGCCTCTGCTGCCTTCGCCCTCGGGCAAGGCGGTCTCATCGCGGTAATGGTTTTCAAGCTTGTTTCGGACGTTCCTTGCGCCGACTTTGGTCAAGTGCCCCAGCTCATCACGAAACTGGTCGCAGCTTTTCACTTTCGGCTCGGGCCCGGCTTCCACCATGCTCCGCTCGGCAACACGACGGATACCTTCGGCAATATCGGGATGGTTGCGGGCCGCAAGAACTTCCTGGCACTCTCCCACGGCTGCCCCAACCACAGGCTGCATCACGATCTGCCGAACGGCCGGGAAGTGATTCCGAATCAAATCCGCGACAGTCTCAATCGCAGTGGCCCATTCATCCGCTGGCCGGGCCGCGCCGGAGACGTTGAATACCACCCGATCGACCTGCTCACGGTCGCAGTGCGCGGCCTTTTCGTGTGTCGTGCCATGATTTTCCGACCAGGCCGGAAATTCGGGATCAGCCCACTTTTCGACGCTCGCGCCCACGTAGAAACTACCCTGCCAGGTAGGTAGGAACACCCCGGCTTCCAGCGATGGAGATCGCGGCGGCCCGTCACCTGTCATGAAATCAGCAAGCGACAGCCCTCCGTACCACTCGAGTGATTGGGAGAAGCCGAGCACCTGGGTGCAAGAGAAACTATTTGGAGTCAAATCTTTAACGGGCGAAGCGAGACCAGAGCAGCCCAGGCCCAGCAAGAGCAGGACAGTCAGGTGCTGGCGGTTTTTCGGCATGGCAACGCCTCCATTCCAAGCCGCCATCTGAGGGTAGCGCCCATGACCGGCCGGGTTCAAGCGCCGTCCGGTGCATGTCCCGTAGGTATCGGATTTTCCCCTTTACACAAGATTCGTGCTATTGTTCGCCCCGCATTGGGCTGCTGCGCTTACCTGCAGTGGAAAAACCGATGCCCTCTCGCGGATAGTATGTAGACCAAGGCCTCTCCCCGATTTGTAGCTCGCCCGATTGACGGGCTTTTCTTCGCCTTGGTTTACACAAGGAAACACCATGAATTTCGATTCCCTCGGCCTCAAGGCCGAATTGCTGCGTGCTGTCAGCGAACAGGGCTACACAAAGCCCACGCCCGTTCAGATCAAGGCCATTCCGGTCATTCTTGAGGGCCGTGACATCATGGCCAGCGCCCAGACCGGCACCGGCAAAACCGCCGCCTTTACCCTGCCGCTGCTGCATCGCCTCAGCGAACGCGGCGGTCACCAGAAGCAGCCGCGTGCGCTGATTCTGGCACCGACGCGCGAACTGGCTGCCCAGGTCAATGAAAACCTGCGCGCCTACGGTCGTCATGTCCAGTTGCGATCGCTCGAGATCTTCGGCGGTGTCAACATCAACCCGCAGATCACCAAGCTGCAGCGCGGCATCGACGTACTCGTCGCCACCCCGGGCCGCTTGATCGATCATATGCAGCGCGGCACCGTCGATCTGTCCAGGATCGAGTTCCTGGTGCTCGACGAAGCCGACCGCATGCTTGACATGGGCTTCCGTCCGGCCATCGATCGCATCGTCAAGGTCCTGCCGAAGCAGCGCCAGACCCTGTTGTTTTCCGCCACGTTCTCGAAAGAGATTACCCAGATGGCGCACAACTTCCTCAAGAACCCCGAGCGTGTCGAGACCGCGCCGCCGAACTCGACGGTCGACGCGATTGCCCAGCAGGCCTTCCGGGTCGATCAGAAGCAGAAACGCGAAGTCCTGTCATTCCTGATCGGCTCGAACAACTGGCAGCAGGTGCTGGTATTTACCCGCACCAAGCATGGCGCCAACCGCCTGGCCAAGCAGCTCGAAACCGACGGTCTGCCAAGCGCGGCCATCCACGGTAACAAGAGCCAGGGTGCGCGCACCAAGGCCCTGAGCGAGTTCAAGAAGAACAAGATCCGTGTCCTGGTTGCCACCGATATCGCCGCTCGCGGTCTGGATATCGACCAGTTGCCGCACGTGGTCAACTACGATATCCCCAACGTGCCGGAAGACTACGTCCACCGCATCGGCCGCACCGGACGCGCCGGACGCGACGGCCTGGCCGTCTCGCTGGTGGCCGGTTCCGAGCATGGGCTGTTCGAAGATATCCGCAAGCTGGTCAAGACCGAGATTCCGACCTACGGGGTCGACGGTTACGAACCCACCGAACCACTGTCCAGGGAAGCCGGCAAGACACCTGCTCGCCGCGGGCGCGGCAATGGTGGCGGTAACCGTGGCAACAATAGCGGCAATCGCGGCCAGAAATCGGCCCGAGGCAATAATCAGAGTCGCAATCGCGGTCGGCGTGGGCAGCAAGCCAAAGCTGCGTAGTCAATCCGACCGCCCTGTCCACGGGCGGATCGAGAAGTGTAATGCGTCTGCGGCGGACCCCTGGTCCGTCGCGGATGTCACTGCGTTTGATTTGGGACAAGGACTTTCCTGGCTGCTTCGTTAGCATGCACCGCTTAGCCAGGTACAGGATCCACCCCAGATCATGGATAAATTCCGCCGCGAGCGCGTCCTCAGCGTGCACCACTGGAACGACGGCCTGTTCAGCTTTCGGACCACGCGCGACCCCGGCCTTCGTTTTGATAGCGGCCAGTTCATCATGCTTGGGCTGCCCGTTGGCGACAAGCCCTTGATGCGCGCCTACTCCTTCGCCAGTGCCTCCTGGGAGGAAGAACTGGAGTTCTTCTCCATCAAGGTTCCGGATGGCCCGCTGACCTCGCGCCTGCAGCATCTGAAAATCGGCGACGAGATCCTGCTATCGAAGAAGCCCACGGGCACCCTGCTGATCAGCGATCTGCACCCCGGCAAGCGCCTCTACCTGTTATCAACCGGCACCGGCCTGGCGCCGTTCCTGTCCATCATCAAGGACCCCGAAACCTACGAGCGCTTCGACACCGTCGTCGTCGCCCATGGTGTGCGTCTCATCGAGGACCTGGCCTACCGCGAAACCATCTGCGATGAACTGCCCCATCACGAGCTCCTCGGAGAGGTGATCCGGGATCGTCTGCTGTACTATCCGGCCGTCTCCCGCGAACCCTTCAAGCACAGCGGCCGACTGACGCACCTGCTCGAGTCCGGCCAGCTCACCGACGATCTGAACCTGCCACCGCTGGACCCGGAAAACGACCGCGTCATGCTTTGCGGCAGCATCGCCATGCTGAAGGACTTCCGCGACCTGCTTGATCAGCGCGGATTCAAGGCCAGTCCCTCAATCGGCCACGCGGGCGATTACGTGTTCGAGCGGGCGTTTGTCAGTTAAGGCTTGCCGTTTCCACCACCCTTGCTGCCCTTGGCAGGCACAGCGCTGACCTCTGAGCTGGCCGTACTCTCAAGACCACCCGAATCCACGGCCGTCAGCACGTAGTAGTAGGTCTGGTCGTTTTGCAGTCCCGTATCACTGTAGGCCGTATCGGCCGCGTCCAGCGATGCAATGAGCTGGTAGCTGCCTCCGGACTGCTGGGACCGATAAAGACGATACCCGGCCAGATCCGACTCGCCATTGGCATCCCAGGTCAGTTCGACACGCTTGTGGTCCGCCGTGGCGGTGAGCCCGGTCGGTGCCGCAGGCGGATCGTTGACCGGCGTCGAGTCCGAACCGAATGACTGACCGGCGTTAACCGAGCCGTAGGTATCCGCTTGTGGGTCGGCCCAGGAGAACTCCGCGGCCGTCTGGCCCGTGCCGGTTCTCTGTAGTGACCAGCCGATCGGTGTCGAAGACGTTTCGGAAACCAGGATGTCGACGCTGCTCATGCCGTTCGCGGCACCGTCAACGGCCGTAAAGGATCCTTCGTAACTCAGAAACTCGACAACATCACCGAGGCCGTCGACCAGCGCGATTCCGTCGGGCGAGCCATTCTGCAGGCCGGGCAGGTCGAAGGCCAGGACACCGAAACCGTTGTCGAGGTCGGGAACCGTTCCAGACAGATTCAGCGTGTCGTAGACCGCCCCGCCGTTGCCGTTGTAGGCCACCAGCTGCCATCCGTTCAGATCCAGACCGGCCTCCGCGGCAATTTCGACGAACTCGCCCACATCGGTGCTCTCGTTGTCGTAGTGCAGTTCATTGATCCAGGCCACGCCACCGGTACCCACCGCTTGCGGAGTCGCCGAGGCCTCGTTGCTGTTGGACGAAACATTTCCACTGTCGTCGACGGCCGTCACCACGTAATAGTAGGTGGTGCCGTTGCTGGCAGAGGTATCGGTGAACTCCGAAAGGGTCACCAGGCTGCCGTTGATCTGGTCATATGGCCCTCCCGACGAGGTCGCACGGTAGACGTCGAAGCCAGCCAGGTCGGCATCGGCAGGTGCTGTCCAGTCCAGCAGCACCTGCTGATCCAGGCCGGAAGCCGACAGGTCGGAAACGGCCGACGGCGGTGTCGTATCCGAAGCGCAACCGTCGAACTGCTGACCCGCGTTAACCTGACCGTAGGTATCGGCCTGTTCGGGCTGCCAGTGGAAATCAACTGCCCCAGATCCGGTGCCCCCCAGCTGCAGGGAGTAGCCGACCGGGGTGCTTGCCGATTCGCTCACACCCACATCCTGCGAGGACATGCCCGCAGCGGGGCCGTCCGCGGCGGTCATGGTGCCTTCGTAGCTGATGAACTCGACGACCGCTCCGCCATTGTCGATCAGTGCAATGCCGTCCGGCGCCCCGTTCTGCAGGCCGGTAAAGTCGACTGCCAGTGTTCCGGTGCAGCCGCCCTGATCGGCAATCGTCCCCGACAGGGAAATGCTGTTGTAGGCCGTACCACCGTTGCCGTTGTACCCGACGACGCTCCAGCCGGTCAGGTCGAGACCGGCGGGACCGGCCACCTCGACGAACTCGCCAGAATCGGTGCCGTCGTTGTCGTAGTGGAACTCGTTGATCCAGGCGCTTCCGGCGACGCCTTCCTGGGCAACCGCCGAAGCCTCGTTGCTGGACGAGGATTCATTGCTGCTGAAATCGACTGCCGTGACGACATAGAAGTAGGTCGTACCTGCGGTCACGTCCTTGTCCTGGTACGCGGAGTCCGCAACCAGCCCGCTGCCGATCAAGGTGTAAGATCCTCCGGACGTAGCGGACCTGTAGACGTTGTAGCCGGCCAGGTCGCTCTCGGTGTTGTCGGCCCAGTCAAGGTTGATGTGGCCCGGACCACCGGTTGCCGTCAGGCTGCCGGGAACCGCCGGTGGCGTAGTATCCGCGGTTCCGTCGCACTGGTTTCGAAACACGCAGTCCACCCACTCGGGGTGATCGATGAAGGGGTTACGATTGCCCTGGAAGGAGGCGATGGCCTCATTGCGCTGAAATTCGATGAGGTCGACCGGATCTTCATCGTGCCACTGCAGCAGTACGCTCAGCAGCCCCATATAGGCGACCAACTCGTTGCTTCCGGTATTGGACGCGTCCATCAACGCCCGATCATCGGTCAGGACGAGATCGGGCTCGACCACACCGGTGATGCCGTGCGTGCCGCCCTCATAGCGCACATCCATGTACATCATGGCTCTGGCGATGTCGCCTCGCCGGCCGGCCCAGACCTCCCATGTTCCGGCCGTGTAGGACCCGGTCGTCCAGTTCGAGTCTCCCGGATAACCGCCACCCTCGCCACCGCGACCGTTATTGTTCTCCGTGGTCTTCTCGCTACAGCTGCTCGAGCAAGTATCGAAAGGTTTGTTACTGCGCGAAGAGTTGTAGCCAGAGTCGGCGATGAAAAGATGGTGCGTGTCGGTGTACGGGTAATTCGAAGAGCCGTCATTCGGGAAGCCGTAGGACTTGGGCCATGAATGCTCCCGGTTGTAGAAGGTGTTGCCACCGCCCTGCTTGGCGTAGCTGGCATTGCGATAGACCGTAATCACGTTGCCTGTATTGTCCTGATCCTCGTCGGCGATCTCGAGAATGTCCCAGGTGTCGATCGAGCTCGAGGTGTACGGGTAGCGAGTGTGGTCATCGATGATGGCATGCAGGCTGGCACGCATGGCCGACGGCGAAGATGTATCCACCGTCTCATAGTAGGACGACTCCTCCTGAGCCCATGCGAACGAAGCGAAGGATACGGCAAGCACGAATAGCGCGGTCACGCGGACACGCGCCACCAATCGGGTGGTATTCGGAATCATGATTTCCCTCGTGCGGCGTGGCCCTCTTCCGCGCCTCTTTCATTGGTGGGTTGCTGGTTGCTGGTACACACCGCAGGCCGCCGTTTGCGACCGCGCCGGGAAACCGTCCGATCAGAGGGGCTCGGCTACGGCCTCCTCCCGGGTGCAGTAGGGATTATGCCTCGGTTTTGCGACGGTTTCATAACAATCGAACCCGGCCCACATGGAGGGGCGCCGGATCCATCTCCGGGGTACGAATCAGGCAGGCAATCGCCGCTCGTACTCGCTTCTGACACGATTGACGTTATCCCAGAACGGATCCGGATCCTGACCGGATAGTCTGGCGACCAGAACATCGAGATGCGCATGCCAGCCGCTACTCACACTCAGCAGAGTCGAACGATCGCTCACGCGGTGATGGGTCACGGTCAGCAGCACTTCATCGCCCTTGGGCTCGAGCTCAAAGGTGACGCCGCCGGTACTGCCCCACTCGATGCTGAGCTTGAATGGCGGCTCCAGCTCGGTGATCCGGCTTTCCATCCGATGCTCACCGGAATGCTCAGCCGGTCCCTGTCCGGGCGGGTCAGTGAGTTCATCGTTGCGCCAGACAAACTCGAAGGTCTCGCCGGCTCCCAGGTTCATTTTGCCTGCCGCCAGCCATTGCCGGCGCAGATCGCTTTCGGTGAGGTACGCCCAGACGCGCTCGATCGGTCCGGGCAACAGGCGCTGAATCTGCAGGGTATCGGGCCGAAGCAGTTCACCGTAGTCGGCGGGATTGGCAAGTTCGGTCATGATTTGTCTCCTTTCGGTGGCGTGGGGTTGGAAGCGCCCTCAGCACGTAGAAGGCCTTCGAGTGCATCCAGGCGCTCGTTCCAGAAGCGTTCGTAGAAGCTCAGCCACTCGTGCGCGCTCGCCAGCGTCGTGGGCTCGAGGCGGCACACGTGCGTACGCCACTGCACCTCGCGCCGGATCAGCCCGGCCCGCTCGAGGGTCTTGACGTGCTTGGAGGCGGCCGCCAGCGACATGTCGAAGGGCTCGGCAAGTTGGCCAACCGTGCGCTCTCCATCGGCGAGGTCGCGCAGCATGCGCCGGCGCGTCGCATCGCCAAGGGCATGGAAGATGGCGTTCAGTTGCTCAGCTTGTAATTCAACCATAAGGTTGAATGTACTACCAAGCGAATAGTCTGTCAACCATACGGTTTAATGATCACGAAAAGTGAGCTACCTGGTCTGCATGCGCCTTGACGAATCCCGGACGTGCGATGGCGCGGTCAACATACTCACGGCAGGCAGGGAAGTCCGCCAGGCCCTCGAAGCGATCGACAAGGCGCAGAACATCCGCCATTGCGATGTCTGCGATGGAGAACGAATCGGATAACCACGCTCGTTGCGCCAGAACCGTCTCCATGTGCTGAAGGCGGGCATCGAGGAAGGCATCCAGCTGTTTGCGTCCAGGCGTTTCAGCCGTATCACCACAGAACTTGAAGATGGACCAGGGCAGACTGGCCATCTCGACTGAGTTCAGCGCGGCGAATAACCATTCCTGGACTCTACTGCGGCCTTGTAGATCGGTTGGCAGCAGCGCTCTGCTGCGCTCTCCAAGATAGAGCAGGATTGCGCCACTCTCGAACAGCGAGACTTCACCATCGGTCAACCATGGCACCTGACCGAAGGGTTGATGCGAAAAATGTTCGGCGGTTCGCTCACGAAACGGCACGCTCTCGACACGGTACTGCAATCCCGCTTCTTCCAGGGCCCACCGTATGCGCAGGTCGCGCACATAGCCTCGGGGCACTTCTGGAACCCAATCAAAGGTCGTGAGGATCAGGTCGGTCATCTGGAAATTCCTTTGGTTACCTGTGCGTCCGTACAGGCTGATATTGACGTTGTTGGGATCTGAAAATCAAACCCTTCGCGCTTGGATACCCCTGCACACGCCGTGGAACATTCAAGAATGGATCTCATATTAATGCCATATCCGTTTGAATAGACAGCTTTAAACAGATTCTCAAGTTCGTTCGATTTGCACTATATACCCCCTAGGGGTATACTGATTCTCATGGCACAACACCCTTCCCACCACGATCAACTTCGGCGACTGAACCGCGCCCGCGGACAGCTCGAGGGCGTGGTGAAAATGATCAACGAGGGGCGCTATTGCGTCGACATCCTGACCCAACTCCGGGCCGCACGATCCGCCTTGCGGGCGGTGGAGGACGGCGTGTTGCGCACGCACGTTCAACACTGCATTCAGGATGAACTGGCGAAAGGTCGAACTTCCGGACCGAACGAGCGTATCGATGAGCTGATCGATGTACTCACCCGTTACGGGCGCTGAAGCGCCCTGCCCCGCCTTCTCTTTCTTTCCAATCAATCTGCGAGCTTTGCAATGAGCGAACACGAGCATTCCCACGACAAATCCGGCGAGGAGCATCACTGCTGCCATTCGGATGACGGGCATCATCACTCCGGCGGCAATCAGCCCTCGGGCGACAAGGCCTACTACTGTCCGATGTGTCCGGGCGTGGAGTCCGACGAACCGGGCAACTGCCCCAAGTGCGGGATGGCGCTGGAAAAGGCGCAGTCCGGTCCATCGACGAAGACCGAGTACGTCTGTCCCATGCATCCGGAGATCGTGCGCGACGAGCCCGGCGACTGCCCGATCTGCGGCATGGCACTGGAGCCGCGTACCGTCACGCTGGAAGAAGAAGAAAATCCCGAGCTGGTCGACATGAGTCGCCGCTTCTGGGTGAGTGTACCGCTCTCGGCCATCGTGCTGTTCCTGGCCATGGGCAAGATGTTCATTCCCGGGCTGGACGCGCTGATTCCGCATCAGCTCGGCATCTGGCTTGAGCTGGCATTCGCCACGCCGGTGGTGCTGTGGGCCGGCTGGCCGTTTTTTGTGCGCGGCTGGATGTCCGTTCGCACCATGAACCTGAACATGTTCACGCTGATCGCTCTGGGCGTGGGCGTGTCCTATGTCTACAGCGTGGTCGCGGCGGCGGTGCCGGGCATCTTCCCGCCCAGCATGGTCAGCGAGCACGGCACGGTGGGCGTGTATTTCGAGGCGGCGGCCGTGATCGTGACCCTGGTGCTGCTCGGGCAGGTGCTGGAGCTGAAGGCGCGTTCGAGAACCAGCCAGGCGATCCGCGCCCTGCTCGGCCTGGCGCCGAAGACCGCGCGGCGCATCGACTCGGACGGCAACGAGGAAGACGTACCGCTCGAAGACGTGCAGATCGGCGACCGGCTGCGTGTGCGTCCCGGCGAAAAGATCCCTGTGGACGGCGAGGTGGTCGAAGGTCGCTCCAACGTGGACGAGTCGATGATTACCGGCGAGCCGGTCAAGGTCGAGAAATCATCCGGTGAGAAGGTCATTGGAGCGACCGTCAATGACTCGGGCACGCTGGTGATCGAGGCGAAGCAAGTGGGCAACGATACCGTGCTGTCGCAGATCGTTCAGATGGTGGCCGAGGCGCAGCGCTCGCGGGCGCCGATCCAGAACCTGGCCGACGTAGTGGCGAAGTATTTCGTGCCCGCGGTCGTGGCATCGGCCGTGCTCGCATTTGTCGTGTGGCTGACCGTCGGTCCCGAGCCGCGCCTGGCCTACGCCACGGTCAACGCCGTGGCCGTGCTGATCATCGCCTGCCCCTGCGCGCTGGGCCTGGCCACACCGATGTCGATCATGGTCGCCACCGGTCGCGGTGCGGGCATGGGCGTGCTGTTCCGCAACGCCGAGGCGATCGAAATATTCCGCAAAGTCGATACCCTGATCGTCGACAAGACCGGGACACTGACAGAAGGCCAACCCAAGCTTGCATCCATCGAGGTCGCCGAGGGCGTGGACGAGAACGAGCTGCTCGCCGCCGTCGCCTCACTAGAGCGTGCCAGCGAGCATCCGCTGGCCGAATCGATCGTGGAAGGCGCCAAGGAGCGCGATCTCGAGTTGACCGAGGTGTCGGATTTCGAGTCCGTCACCGGCCAGGGCGTGCACGGAAAGATCGGCGGGCGGCAGGTCGCCCTGGGCAATCGCAAGCTGATGGATACGCTGGACGTTGATGTCGAGTCCCTGCTCGATACGGCCGAAACACTTCGCGGCAAGGGCCAGACGGCGATGTTTGCCGCGATCGACGGCCAGGCCGCCGGCCTGATCGGCGTAGCCGACCCGATCAAGGACAGCACCGCAGACGCGATCAAGGCCCTGCACGCCGAAGGTCTGGAGATCGTGATGGTCACCGGCGACAGCGAGACGACGGCCAGGGCCGTGGCGAAGGAACTGGGTATCGACCAGGTCTTTGCCGATGTCGCGCCGAAGGACAAGGCCGAAAAGGTCAAGGAATTGCAGGAGGCCGGCCGCATCGTGGCCATGGCCGGCGACGGCATCAACGATGCCCCGGCCCTGGCCCAGGCGCAGGTGGGTATTGCCATGGGCACCGGCACCGATGTGGCCATGGAATCGGCCGGCGTCACCCTGGTCAAGGGCGACTTGAACGGCATCGTCCGCGCCCGTCGACTGTCGCGAGCGACGCTGGCCAACATCAAGCAGAACCTGTTCTTTGCCTTTATCTACAACAGCCTGGGCGTGCCGGTCGCCGCGGGCGTGTTATACCCCTTCTTTGGCCTGTTGCTGAGCCCGATGATCGCTGCTGCGGCCATGAGCTTCAGTTCGGTGTCGGTGATCGGCAATGCGCTGCGGCTAAACAAGGTATCTGTGTGAGCGGGGCTGGAAGCCCCGCCGCAATTGCCGGCCAGCCCGTATTTGAGGCCCGCGGTTCAGCCAAGCGAGCAATGAACGTTATGATGCGTGCTGATTCCGAAACCGCCGCGTTGAACTCGTCCCCAGCATGTATTCGACTGACAGCTATCAGGATATCTTCGATCAGCGCGGCGAGCGGTATCATGCCGCCATGCGGCGTTGCCCGCACGCTCGCCTGGAAGAACTGGCCTTGTTGCCGGGCGCCATCGAAATACGCCCCGGCGAAACGCTGATCGATGCGCCGGCCGGTGGGGGCTATCTGGCCGGCGCCCTCGATCCGGATGTCGAATACATCGCCGTCGAACCGGTCCGCTCGTTCTTCGCGCGCTGTCCGCGGGGCGAAATGCGGCGCAGGGTGCGGGGTGAGCTCAAGAGCATTCCCCTGCCCGACCATTGTGCCGATGCGGTCGTGAGCCTCGCCGGCTTGCACCACGAACCCGATGTGCCGGCCGTCTTTTCCGAGTTGTTCAGGGTCTTGCGACCCGGCGGTCGCTTCGCGATGGCGGACGTTGCGATCGGCAGCCCGCCCGACACCTTTCTCAATGGTTTCGTGGACCGGCACAGCAGTGCCGGCCATCGGGGCTCGTTCTTCGACGAGTCCGTGGCCGATATGCTGGGCCGGGCCGGCCTCGAGTCGATTAGCGTAGAACGTTGCTACATCGGTTGGCGGTTCGACAGCGAGGCAGAGATGCTCGGTTTCGTTCGCGATCTGTTCGGCATCGACTGCGCCGACGACACAACCCTGCGTGATGCGGTGGACGAGATACTTGGCGTTCGCAATGATCTTTCTTCGGGGGTCATCATGAACTGGCAACTGCTGGTGGCCAAAGGGATCCGGCCGCAGTGCCTCTGAATTCCTTTGCCGCGGTCGAGTCTGCCGCCGAAAAAACAATCCCGGCTCGCGGCCGGGATTGCTGATAAAGCGCTAATCAATCGAGATCAACCGTTGTTGTCGTCAATCTCTTCCTCAACTTCGTCAGCGGCATCTTCCATTTCATCAGCGGCATCTTCCATAGCCTCGTCGATGTTCTCGCCCGCCTCTTCGGCCGGACCCTGATCCTCGCAACCGGCGAGCACACCGACCGAGAGGGCCAGCAACAGTGCGAAAAGGGCATTAAGAATCTTGTTGTTGGTCAGCTTTTGCATGACTTCCTCCACTCCTTCATCTGCAAAACCCATACTCTACGGGCGGAAAGTTCAGAAGTCCACTAACCGACTCAATGCAATGATGCCCCGACAAATGTATGATTAGTATCCCCTTGCACGCATGAGGAACTTCAATATGCTTTCCTGGGCACTGATATTCCTGATCATTGCAATCATCGCCGGCGCGCTGGGCCTGAGCGGCATAGCCGGGACCGCAACCAATATCGCCTGGATCCTGTTCGTCATCGGCTTGGTCGTGGCTCTGATATTCTTCATTGGTGGCCGTAGACCGCCGGTATGACGTCATTGCAAGGGGGCTGGCGCGTTCCGACATCCCAACGGAGCGATTGAACCATGCTCAGGCTGGTCGGCAATATCATCTGGTTCGTACTGGGTGGCTTCTTCATGGGGCTGGCTTGGTGGTTCTACGGCCTGCTTTGCTTCATCAGCATCATCGGCATTCCGTGGGGCCGCGCCTGCTTCGTGATCGGCAAGTTCATGTTCTGGCCATTTGGCCGAGTGGCAGTCGATCGGCGAATGCTGACCGGCAAGGAAGACATCGGCACCGGCTGCCTGGGCGTGGTCGGCAACGTCATCTGGTTCGTGGTCGCCGGTATCTGGCTGGCCATCGGTCACCTGTTCTGGGCGCTGGCACTTTTCATCAGCATTATCGGCATTCCGTTCGGTATCCAGCACGTCAAACTCGCTGGTATTGCGTTGTTCCCGATCGGCAAGTCCGTGGTGCTCTCCGAAGTGGCCGACGCCACCCGACGGGTGCACGGCTGAGGCCAACTTTACAAGCATCGGTCCTTCAGAGACACTGGGAGAGGCATTAGAAGCAGACATTCGAAGAGGTAGCCGAACCATGTCCGAGCATCACTCGCAACCGTCCGTTCACCCGGTTTCCGAGCCCATCGCCGCTTCGGCGCACGTCGATCGCGAAAAGTTCGAAGCCCTCGCCCAGGAAGCCCGGGATGACGAAAACACCTTCTGGGACCGGATCGGCAAACGACTCGACTGGATCGACCCCTATTCGCGCATAAAGGATGTCAGCTTCGACCTCGACGACCTGCACATACGCTGGTTCGACGACGGCACCCTCAATGTCTGTGCCAACTGCGTCGACCGCCACCTCGAATCGCGTGGCGACCAGGTCGCCATCCTGTGGGAGGGCGACGATCCCGAACGCGACGAGCAGATCACCTACCGCCAGCTGCATGAACGCGTCTGCCGATTCGCCAATGTGCTCAAGCGCCTGAACGTAGAAAAGGGTGACCGCGTCACCCTGTACATGCCGATGATCCCGGAGGCGGCCATCGCCATGTTGGCCTGCGCGCGCATCGGTGCCGTGCACTCGGTCGTATTCGGAGGCTTCTCGCCCGACGCCCTGGCCGGGCGCATTATCGACTGCGATTCGAAGCTGGTCATCACCGCCGACGAGGGCGTTCGCGGCGGCAAGGCCACACCGCTGAAGCGTAATGTTGATCGTGCCCTGAACAACGACGATGCCGGAGAACGTGTCGAATCAGTGCTGGTGATTCGAAACACCGGCAACGACATCGACTGGGATGACCGTCGAGATCACTGGATGCACGAAGAGCTCGAGCATGTCGGTGCGGATTGCGAACCCGAGGAGATGCAAGCCGAAGATCCGCTGTTCATTCTGTATACCTCGGGGTCGACCGGCAAGCCCAAGGGCGTACTGCATACCTCCGGCGGCTACCTCGCCTGGGCGAGCTGGACACATGAGATCGTTTTCGACTATCACGATGGTGACATCTACTGGTGCACAGCTGACGTCGGCTGGGTAACCGGTCACAGCTACATCGTCTACGGACCGCTGGCCAACGGCGCGACCACGTTGATGTTCGAGGGCGTCCCCAACTATCCCGACAACAGCCGCTTCTGGCAGGTTGTCGACAAGCACCAGGTCAACATCTTCTACACCGCGCCGACGGCTATTCGCGCGCTGATGCGCGCCGGCGACGATCCGGTCAATCAGACCAGCCGCAAGTCGCTGCGCATTCTCGGTACGGTCGGAGAACCGATCAATCCGGAGGCCTGGGAGTGGTACTACAACGTGGTCGGGGACGGGCGCTGCCCGGTTGCCGATACCTGGTGGCAGACCGAGACCGGAGGCATCCTGATCAGCCCCCTGCCCGGCGCGACCGATCTCAAGCCCGGTTCAGCCACCCTGCCCCTGCCGGGCATCCGGCCCGCCCTGCTCGATGCGGAGGGCAAGGAGCTCGAAGGAGCGGCCTCGGGCAACCTGGTACTGACCCGCAGTTGGCCGGGCCAGATGCGCACCGTCTACGGCGATCACAAGCGTTTCGGTGAAACCTACTTTGCGACCTACAAGGGCTATTACTTCACCGGCGACGGTGCGCGCCGCGACGAGGACGGCTACTACTGGATCACCGGCCGCGTCGATGATGTCATCAACGTATCCGGGCACCGCCTGGGCACGGCCGAAGTCGAATCGGCCCTGGTGGCGCACAAGGCAGTGGCCGAAGCTGCCGTAGTCGGCTTTCCGCACGACATCAAGGGCCAGGGCGTGTATGCCTACGTGACCCTTATGGCCGGGCGCGAGGGTGACGACGATCTGGCTGAGGAACTGGTCCAGTGGGTGCGCAAGGAAATCGGACCGATTGCCACCATCGATCACTTGCAGTGGGCGCCGGGCCTGCCCAAGACACGCTCGGGCAAGATCATGCGCCGTATCCTGAGAAAGATCGCGGCCGACGAACATGATCAGCTCGGCGATACGTCCACGCTGGCGGACCCGGAGGTGGTCGAGCACCTGATTGAAAACCGGCGCAAGACCTGACGGATTGATCGGGTCGGCGACGTCACAGCGTGGCGTTGGCGGGCGCCGGGATCGGTCAATTCGAGTCCTTCGGCTGCGGCTGTGGAACCCAGGCCCGGCCGAGGTTTTCCATTTGATCGATGATCCATAGCTGACGATCGCGCAGAAACTCGCTCGGCCGGTCGGCTTCAAGCCGCCCGGGCGCAGGCAACACGGCCGCCAGCAGCGCCGCTTCATCGCGGGTGATAAGTGATGCCGGCTTGCCAAAGTAATGGCGGGCGGCGGCCTCGGCGCCATAGATGCCATCATCGAACTCGGCAATATTGAGATAGATCTCGAGCAGCCGGTGCTTGGGCACGAACAACTCCAGCGGCACGGCGAGTGCCGCCTCGAACCCCTTCCGCAGCCAGTTTTGACCCGGCCAGAGGTAGAGATTGCGCGCCAGTTGCTGGGTAATCGTGCTGGCACCGCGCAGGCGTCCGCCGTCGAGATGGGTATCGATCGCCTGGCGAATCTGTTCAAGATCGAAGCCGAAATGATGCGGAAACTTCTGGTCTTCGGCCGCGATGACGGCCAGCTTCAGAGTGTCGGAAATGTGATCGTAGGGCACCCATTCCTGGCGCACGACCCGATCAGTCCGCCACTCGTCGAGCGTCATATAGGCCGACGTGGACGGATCGATCCATCGAAGTGGCAAGGTCAGGCCGACGAGCAGCAAAAGAACCAGCAGCGCAAAACGCCAGGTCCATTTCAGGCACCACCGCAAGAATCGCCTCATCGTCCTTCCCGCTGTCGCAGTAGCGCACTCAGCCGACGAAAGTCGGACCCGGCCATCTGCCCTCGAAAGATCCCGACCGAGTGCGGCAGGCGCTTCTCTGCAGGGCGCCAGCGAAAGCCGACATAGAGCGGCGAGACAAAGGGCGATCCGATCAACTTGCCGCTCGAGCGCGATCCGGATCGATCACGGACATGAATTTGCGCCTCATCTATCTTCAGGCTCCGGAAATCGGGATTGACAAGCCGCATGATGGCATGACCGCCCACGGCAAGCGCCACAAGGGCGGCGGGCAGTTGTATGAGGAGTGAGAGCCCGGTTGCGAAGGGCGCCGCCACCCCGGCCAGCGTCAGCCCGGCCACGACCAGGGCCGCCCGCAAGGACGGGCCCACCGGCCACCAGTCACTTCGCCGAGGCGCTGAAGTGCCGTGCACGGATGGCATCGACAATATCGTGGAATTCGGCGGCTGGAAGTGAACGACCTGCAAGCCAGTCCCACAACCGGTCGTCCTCGACCTCGAGCAGTCGATCGAAGGCCAGCCGGCAGTCTTCGTTGGCCTCGGACCAGCAGTGCTCGAGCCAGTCGCCAAGCATGACGTCGAGCTCCTGCATGCCCCGCCGGCAACGCCAGCGCAATTTCGATGGAGGCTGCTCCGGATACATTTTCCTGTTGGAGTCTCTAGAGACCCCGGCGGGCCAACATCATCTTCTTGATCTCGGCAATGGCCTTGGCCGGGTTGAGGCCCTTGGGGCAGGTCTTCGTGCAGTTCATGATGGTGTGACAGCGATACAGGCGGAACGGATCCTCGAGGTCATCGAGGCGCTCGCCGGTCGCTTCGTCGCGCGAATCCACCAGCCAGCGATAGGCCTGCAGCAGGATGGCCGGGCCAAGGTAACGCTCGCCATTCCACCAGTAACTGGGGCAGGCGGTGGAACAACAGGCGCAGAGAATGCATTCGTACAGGCCGTCGATGTGCTTGCGGTCTTCGGGTGACTGCAGTCGTTCCTTGTCCGGTGGTGCCGGGCTTTGCGTGCGAAGCCAGGGGCGGATCGAGGCGTACTGGGCGTAAAAGTGCGTCAGATCCGGCACCAGATCCTTGACCACCGGCATGTGCGGAAGCGGATAGATCTTCACATCGCCGGAAATTTCGTCAATACCCTGGGTGCAGGCCAGTGTATTGATACCGTCGATATTGAAGGCGCAGGAACCGCAGATGCCCTCGCGGCAGGAGCGGCGGAAAGTCAGCGTCGGATCGATCTCGTTCTTGATCTTGATAACGGCGTCGAGCACCATCGGCCCGCAATCATCGAGGTCGATCTCGTAGGAGTCGATGCGCGGGTTCTCACCGCTGTCGGGATCCCAGCGGTAGATGCGAAAGGTCTTGACCTTCCTGGCGCCTTCCGGCGCATCGAAGTGCCGGCCTTTCTTGATTCGCGAGTTCTTCGGGAGTCTGAATTCAGCCATCTTCAGTAAGTCCGTGCCTTGGGCGGAATGACTTCGGCTTCGTCGGTCAGGGTATGCATGTGCACCGGCCGGTAATCGATCCTGGTCTTGCCCGCATCGTCCATCCAGATCAGGGTGTGCTTCATCCAGTTGTCATCGTCGCGGTCACCATAGTCCTCGCGTGCATGCGCGCCGCGGCTCTCGGTACGGTTCTCGGCCGCCACCATGGTCGTGACCGCGTTGCCGAGCAGATTCCTGAGCTCGAGCGTCTCGACCAGATCGGAGTTCCACACCAGGGAGCGGTCACTGACCTTGACCTGCTCGAACTTGCCGGCTACTTCGGCAATGCTCTCGCAGCCTTCCTGGAGGGTTTCGCCGGTTCGAAAAACCGCCGCGTTGTTCTGCATGACCTGCTGCATCTCGCCGCGAATCTCGGCTGTCGGCAGTTCGCCGTCGGCATGGCGCAGCCGGTCGAATTCGTCCAGCAACTTGTCCAGCGTACCCTCGGGCAACGGCTTGTGCGACTGCCCCGGTTCGATGTGCTCACCGCAGTGAATCGCCACCGCACGACCGAAAACAATCAGGTCGAGCAGCGAGTTCGAGCCCAGGCGGTTGGCGCCGTGTACCGATACACAGGCCGCCTCGCCGATGGCGTACAGTCCCGGCACGACGCTGTCGGGATCACCATCCTTGAGGGTCACCACTTCGCCGTGGTGATTGGTCGGAATGCCGCCCATGTTGTAGTGGACGGTGGGCAGCACCGGGATCGGATCGCGGGTGACATCGACGCCGGCAAAGATGCGCGCCGATTCGGCAATGCCCGGCAGGCGCTGATTAATCACCTCGGCACCGAGATGCTGCAGATTGAGATGAATGTGGTCGTTGTTCGGACCCACGCCGCGGCCCTCGCGAATCTCGATGGTCATCGATCGCGAGACCACGTCGCGCGAGGCCAGATCCTTGGCATTGGGAGCGTAGCGTTCCATGAAACGCTCACCCTCGGAGTTGGTCAGATAACCGCCCTCCCCGCGCACGCCTTCGGTGATCAGGCAGCCGGCGCCATAGATCCCCGTGGGATGGAACTGCACAAACTCCATATCCTGCAACGGCAGACCCGCACGCAGGACCATGCCGTTACCGTCGCCGGTGCAGGTGTGCGCCGAGGTGCAGGAAAAGTAAGACCGACCATAGCCACCGGTGGCCAGAATAACCGCATGGGCGCGGAACTCATGCAAGGTGCCGGTACCCAGGTCCCAGGCCAGCACACCGCGACAGGCGCCGTCGTCGTCCATCAGCAGGTCGATGGCGAAGTATTCGATGAAAAACTGCGCGTCGTGCTTGAGCGATTGCTGGTAGAGCGTATGCAGGATGGCATGGCCGGTGCGGTCGGCTGCGGCGGCCGTCCGCTGCGCCGTGCCTTCACCATAGTGGGTAGTCATGCCGCCGAAGGGCCGCTGGTAGATCTTGCCCTCCTCGGTACGCGAGAACGGCACGCCGAAGTGCTCGAGTTCGATCACCGCCTGCATGGCGTTCTTGCACATGTACTCGATGGCATCCTGGTCGCCGAGCCAGTCCGAGCCCTTGACGGTGTCGTACATATGCCAGCGCCAGTCGTCGTCGCCCATGTTGCCGAGCGCGGCGCTCATGCCGCCCTGGGCTGCAACCGTGTGCGAACGGGTCGGAAAGACCTTGCTGATGCACGCGGTCTTGAGCCCGGTGGCGGCCAGACCCATGGTGGCGCGCAGGCCGGCGCCGCCCGCGCCGATGACCAGCACGTCGTACTCGTGCCGGGTGATGTCGTAGCTGTTACTCAAGTTCAGACTCCCAGAGCCAGTTTGAGAATGGCAAGAATGGCGAGCAGGCCACCGAACAGGGACAGCACCTTGATGATCACCATCAGGAAGACCGCCATGGCGCGCATGTGCACGTAATCTTCGATGACCACCTGGACTCCGAGCTGACCGTGGTAGAAACTGGTCGCCACGAACAGGATGCCCATGGTGGCGTGGAACGGGTGTGCCAGGAAGGCTGCGGCCGCTGCGTGGTCAGCACCGACCAGGCTGACCAGGGCCCAGACCAGCCAGGCCGTGAGAAAGATCAGCATGATGGCCGAGAAGCGCTGTGCCCACCAGTGCCCTACCCCATCACCTGCCGCACCGTGGTTGTGGGCATTTGCCAGCGGATTGCGAAGACCATTCATAGCAGGCCACCCCAGACAATGGCGGAAAGCACAACGGTCAAGACCAGCACGGTCCAGCCGGAAGCATAGGCGCCCTTGAGTTCGAGCAGCCAGCCAGCGTCCCACAACAGATGACGAATACCGT
Organism: Wenzhouxiangella sp. XN201; assembly: GCF_011008905.1. Taxonomy (NCBI): domain Bacteria; kingdom Pseudomonadati; phylum Pseudomonadota; class Gammaproteobacteria; order Chromatiales; family Wenzhouxiangellaceae; genus Wenzhouxiangella; species Wenzhouxiangella sp. XN201. The sequence goes on along the minus strand of NZ_JAAIVI010000017.1, from coordinate 1,459,033 downwards.
TGAGCAGATGGTAGAACAGGGCCACGGTCCAGACGACCAGCAGGATGAGCCCGAGCGGACTCGCCAGCCAGGCGTTGACCGATTCAAAGGCCTGCGCGCCGTTCGCCAGTGCAAGCAGCCAGACCACGACCATGACCATGCCCAGGCTGAGAAGCAGACCGGAAAAGCGATGGAGTATGGATGTGACCGACGTCAGTTGCGGTCGATACACCTGCAGGTGGGGTGAGAGGGGTCGGTTGTCCGTCACCATGTATTCAGCGCTCCCGTAATGGATCGGAATCAGAAATCGATGCAGCGACCGTCTTTTTCCCAGTCACCATAGCGGGTCGGCTCCAGGCCTTTCCTGCGACCGCCGAATTCCTTTGACGGACGCTCGCCGCATTCGGCTGCCCGGTTTCGCTCCTGACCCGTTTTGTCGGCGGGCCGCGCGGATTCGGCCGAGGGTGCACGATCCGGGTTGCCGCCTGACGATGTAGAATTGTACCCGTTCATGACTCTCCATTTTACCCGGCATACCGATGCAGTTTCGGCTTGATGATTTCCGCTGCCTGACGATGGCGGGGCCCGATGCCCGCGCCTTCGCCCAGGCTCAGTTTACCGTCTCGGTCGACGATCTGGTGCCCGAGCGCTGGTCGCCACTGGCCTGGTGCGATCCCAAAGGTCGCGTTCTGGCCTTCATGATGGCCCGCAGCGGTGAAGACAGTGTCGAGTTGGTATTGCCCGCAGTTCAGGCAGAGGACATCCGCAAGCGGTTGACGATGTATACCATCGGCCGCCAGGTCACGCTGGCAGAATCGCAACCGGTGGCCGGAAGTTTCGATGCGGACGATTCGCTGCCGGCTTTCGACAACGATCCGCCCCGATATCTCGGACTGAACCCCGATGCGCCTGCGGCGGCCGATTCGGTGGCGCGCTGGCGACAGCTTGATCTCTGCCGCGGCCTGCCCTGGCTCGATGCCGGCACCAGCGGTCGGCACCTGCCGCAGTGGCTCGGCCTTGAGACACTGGGCGGCCTCAGTTACTCAAAAGGCTGCTATCCAGGCCAGGAAGTCGTCGCCCGAGTGCATTACCGCGGCAGCGTCAAGTACGGCCTTTGTGGACTGCAGTTGACGGGTGAAGCTGCGCGGGTTGAGCCGCATGCCGATATCCGGGACGAAACCGGTGAAAGAATCGGTCACTGGCTGCGCGGCCCGGATACGAACGCAACGACTATTGGCCTGGGGGTGATTCGCACCGGCCTGATCGAGGATGCCGTGGTCTTCGTCGGTGAGGATGGCCTCCCCGCCCGAGTGACGGCGCCGAAATCGCTGTGCTAACATCCGAAGCCGGAAAGAAAACCACAAATCATGAGTTTAGAGGGGTCAGTTGAATGAACACTTCAAAAAGGTTGATCGCTTGCATTCTGATTCTGTTGCTGGCCACGGTGGCCTGCGCGCAGGACGATTCGAACTCGCAAGACGAAGACGCGCCCGAAGAAGTGGTCGAAATGCTCTCCCAATCCGAGCCTGAAGCGCCCGATGAGAGCGACGCAGATGCCCGGGACGAGGTAGCCGACGAAGCGCAGTCGGGCTCCGAAGACGGCAGCACCGAGACGCAGCAGCCTACCGATGAGCAGGACGCAGTAGCCGAAGATGGCGATACGGATGCGCAACTGCCAACCGAGGAGCAGCAGGTCGCGACCGAAGAAGCCGATACCGAAGCACAGCAGCCGGCCGATGAACTACAGGCCGCTGCCGAAGAGGGCGAGACCGAAGCACAGCAGCCGGCCGATGATCAGCAGGTCACTGCCGAAGATGGCGAGACCGAAGTGCAGCAGCCGGCTGATGAACAGGCTGCTGATGAACAGCAGGCCGCCGCCGAGCCGGCCGAAACCACCGATGCACCGGCCGCGACCGAATCCGCAGCAGAAACATTCGTCTTCCAGGGCCACCCCATCTTCACTCCGGATCAGGCCGAGCTGGTTTACCAACCACTGGTGGACTACCTCAACGATGTCCTGCCGTATCGCTTCGAACTCGACACACCGCCGGACTATCATCGCTACTGGCTGAGCGCCCGACGCGGCGAGAACCCGCACCTGGTCCTGGAGGAGCCGCACCTGGTGTCCTACCGAATGGCGCGGCATGATTACACGCCGCTGGTTCGGGCCGAAGAACCCATCACCTACTCACTGCTGACATCTGTCGGTAACGAAGACTCGAGCGTGCAGGACTTTATCGGCCAACGTGTCTCGAGCATGCCCGCCCCGAGTCTTGGCTACCTGATCCTCGCCAACTGGTTCGACAACCCGATGCAGCAGCCGATGATCCAGTCCAACGCCAGTTCCTGGCTGGACGCCGTTGAGATCGTGTTCTCGATGGAAGCCGACGCCGCCATCGTTCCGCACAACCTGGTCTCACGCTACGTCAACATGCAGAACGTACTGACTTCGCAGGAATTTCCCGGCGTGACGATCGCGGCCAGTGCCGCGGTGCCCGAGGACATTCAGGAAGAGATTCGCGACGTCCTGCTCGATTTGCACGAAAACGAAGAACATTTCGCGGCGCTCAATGAGCTCGATATCGACCAGTTCATCAGTGCCGATCCCTCGAACTACGAAGGTCTGGACGAGTGGCTGTCCCTGGTCTATTCGATTTTCTGAGCTTGGCAGGCTCGCCTTAGCCGCGGGCCACGATATAGCAGATCCAGCCGGCATCGGCATCGCCGCTGTCGGCCGGTTCGTAGATTCCATTTCCCTCTTCGGTATCCTCGTCCGTGCCCTCCCAGTAGACGGTCACTTCGGCAAATCCGGCCTCGCGTAGCAGCTCCTGGATTTCCGGAAGCGTCCACAACCGCCAGTGGTATTCGAAAGCCCGCCGAATTTCCGAACCATCCGGAAATTCGAAGTGGATCTGGCAGGTCATGGCATGGGTGATCGGATCGAAGCTGGCCTGATCCCAGACGTAGGTGAAATCGTCGTACTCGGTGCGCTCCTCGAGCTCGCGATGTGCCTCGTAACCGCCGAAAGAATCGAGAAAAAGCACGCCGTCTTCGGCCAACGAAGCCCGTGCCCGCTCGAAATAGCGGCGCAGCTTTTCGCGGGTGGTAAAGAGGTAATAACTGAAGTTCATCGCGAGCAGCGCGTCGACCGGCTCTGACGTGGTCGTCATCACGTCACCCTCGATCAGCTCGATGCGCGATTTCGCATCGGCCGACAGCGCGGCGAAGTGATGCGCCCTGCCCCAGTCGAGGACCTCGGGATCGAGGTCAATCGCAATGGCACGATGCGCCGGCCCGGCCGCAACCCAGTGACAGGCTGTATTGGCCGTGCCGCAGAAGTCTTCCCGGATCAGTTCGGGCGGCCGGCCGGTCAAGGCCTCGAAGGTTTCGGCGACGAACTCGAGTTCGCTGTCCGGATCCTGCACGCTGGCCTCGTAGAGTTCGTGCCGATCGGCCCGATCGGCCATGGATGATTTCTTGCCGGGTGCACGCGACATGGATCACTCCCCTGCGTAGATGACTTTCAGGATTGCTGGCGAACGGCCGGCCAGGCCGAACGAAGATAGATGAACATCGACCAGATGGTGAGCACGGCAGCGATGATCAGCAGCCAGCGCCCGATCTCGAGCACCGGGATGATCCACAGCGGCTCGCCATAGAGCAAAAAGCCGATCGCCACCATCTGCAAAATGGTCTTGAGCTTGCCGACCCGCGCGACCTTGACCCGTCCGGCCTCGCCCAGCGCCGCCATCCATTCACGCAGTGCCGAGATGGTGATTTCGCGCCCGATGATGATCGCCGCCGACAGGGCGATGCCGATCTCGGGGTGCCGCTGGACGATCAGCAGCAACGCCACCGTCACCATCAGCTTGTCGGCTACCGGGTCGAGAAAGGCACCGAAACTGCTGGTCATGCCGAAACGCCGCGCCACCCAGCCGTCCAGCCAGTCGGTCGCGGCCGCCAGGATGAACAACGCCACCGCCACCTGGTTGGACGCCTCGAACGGCAGGTAGAACACCAGCACCAGGACCGGGATGAGCACGATCCGCAGCAGCGTCAGCAGTGTCGGGATGGTCAGCTGCAAAGCGTGACTCCAGGTTCAATCAGCGGGTCATTATCACGCAACAGGCGCGTCAGCGGAACCGTCACGAACGTTTCAATTGATCGACGACCGCCTCGGCCAGCTTGCGATTGATGCCGCCGACGCGCATCAGCTCGTCGATACCGGCATCACGAATGCCCTGCAGTCCACCGAAGGCCTTGAGCAGGGCCTGCCGGCGTTTGGGGCCGATACCCCGAACCTGCTCCAGCGGCGAAGCCTGCGCGCGTTTCTGCCGCCGCTGGCGATGTCCCTTGATGGCAAAGCGGTGCGCTTCGTCACGGATCTGCTGGACCAGGTGCGAGGCGGCGTGGTGCGGGCCCGGAACCACTTCCCGATCGCCCATGACGAAGGTTTCGTATCCGGCTCGGCGAGCCGGCCCCTTGGCGATGCCGAGCAGCGGAATCGCGTCGAGACCGAGTTCCTCGAACACCGCCCGGGCGCGCCCGAGCTGACCCTTGCCACCGTCGATCAGGACCAGGTCGGGCAGTTCATCGGACTGTTCCAGCGCCCGCGTATAGCGCCGGCGAAGTACCTGTTCCATTGCCGCGTAATCGTCCCCGGGAATGACATCTCGGATGTTGAAGTGCCGGTACTGCTTCTTGTCGGCACCCCGCGGGCCGAACACCACGCAGGAAGCCACCGTTTCGGTCCCCGAGATATGCGAGATATCGAAGCACTCCAGGCGCTCCGGCGGTGAGCCCAGGTCGAGCAACTCGGCCAGGGCCGCCAGGCCGCGGCCGATCTGATCACGCTCGGCCAGGCGCCGACGCAGCGCGTCTTCGGCATTGGCCGCGGCCATCCGGACCCATTCGGCGCGCTCGCCACGCACCCGCCAGCTCAGCGTTACCCTGGCCTCGCGCCTGGAGCCGAGTGCTTCGGCCCACAGCGCGGAATCGGCCGGCTCGTCGGAGAGCAGGATTTCCGACGGCGGCGTCCGATCGGCATAGTACTGACCGAGGAAGGCAGCGAGCACTTCAGCGACGGACAGTTCCTTGTGCACGTTGCCGGGAAAGTGGCTGCGGCCACCGACGTTACGGCCATGACGAAACTCGACCACATGCACCGCCGCCTTGCCGGACTGGGCATGAATGCCGATGACGTCCAGATCGGTGGTGCCGCCGGTCACGAACTGGCTACCGCGTACCTGCTGCACGGCCCGTATACGGTCACGGTAGGCCGCCGCCTGTTCGAACTCCAGCGCCTGGCTGGCCTGCTCCATGCGCTCGGCCAGGTGCTCGATGACCGCCTCGTTGCGGCCTTCCAGGAACTGGACCGCCGCACGGACGTCGGCGGCGTAGTCATCCCGGCTGATGTGGCCCACGCAGGGGGCGCTGCAGCGGTTGATCTGGTATTGCAGGCAGGGTCGCGTGCGGTTGGCGAAAACCGTGTCGCGGCACTGGCGCAGACCGAACAGGCGGTAGATCTGGTTGAGCGCCTCGCGTACGGCCCCGGCACTGGAAAACGGTCCGAAGTAGCGATGCGGCGGCTTGCGGTTGCCGCGGTAGAAGCCGATACGCGGATAGTCATGCCCCAGTTCGAGCCGAATCCAGGGATAGCTCTTGTCGTCTCGCAGGTTGACGTTGAAGCGCGGCAGGTGGGCCTTGATCCACTCGTTCTCCAGCAGCAGGGCCTCGGCCTCGGTACGGGTCAGGCTGACTTCCATGCTGGCGACCTTGCGCACCAGCAGATTGATACGCGGGCCGAGATCGCGCCGACTGAAATAGCTCGCCACGCGCCGACGCAGATTGCGCGCCTTGCCGACATACAGCACCTTGCCGTCGGCGTCGCGCATCAGGTAAACGCCGGGGCCGGTCGACAGGGACCGGGCAAAGGCGCGGCCGTCGAAATCGCTCATGCCGACCGGCGGGAAAGCTCCCGAACCAACCGGTCCGCAGCCGCCTCGAGCATATCGATCACTTGCCGGAATCCGTCTTCGGCACCGTAGTAAGGATCCGGAACCTCTTCCAGGCCGTAGTCGGGCGCCAAACTCATGACCAGATCGACGCGCGCGCGCGTCCCGGCCGGCTGCAACTGCCTGAGCTGGTCCAGGTTGGATCGGTCCATCGCGTAGATGAGGTCGAAGCGGGTAAAGTCCTCGGGAGTCACGATCCGGGCTCGTTCACCGCTGATGTCCAATCCCCAGGCGCGCGCGATTTCCTGGGCGCGTGCGTCAGGCGGACTGCCCGCGTGATACCCGGTGATTCCGGCCGAGTCGGTCTCGACGACCAGTCCGGCCTGCGACAGCTTCCAGTCGAACACCGCCTTGGCCGTGGGGCTGCGGCAGATATTTCCAAGGCATACAAAAAGTATAGTTTCCATGAGTTTAGGAGCGCTATTAAAAGCCATTTATCAGGATGTCGATCTGATCGCCAGTGTAGCGCAAGCGGCCCATTCGCGGATCAGGATCAGTCGTAAACGCGCCGCCGTGCGGCCTCCAGGTCCTCGGGCGTATCAATGCCGGCCGGCACCGCAGCTTCGGCGCGCGCAACCCGGATGGTCCAGCCGCCGGCCAGTGCCCGCAGTTGTTCGAGTGATTCAAAGCGTTCCAGTTCGGACGCCGGCAGCCCCGGCCAGTTTCGGAGCGCACCGACCCGATAGGCGTAAAGGCCGACGTGGGCTCGCGCGCCGTCTTGTGGCCAGCCGCCGGCGCGGACATGCGGTATCGGGCTACGCGAGAAATACAGCGCCCTGCCCTCGGCATCGGCCACCAGCTTGACGACATTCGGGTCACGCCATTCGGCCTCGTCGGCGAACGGCCGCCACAGGGTGGCCATCTCGGTCGAGGGGCAGGCATCGAGCAGCGCGGCAACCTGCTGCAGGCATCCGGCCGGCATCTCCGGTTCGTCGCCCTGCAGATTGACGATCAGGCCCGCGTCATCCAGGTTCAGCTGTTCGACGGCCTCGACCAGGCGATCGGTCCCACTGGCGTGGTCGGCGCGCGTCATCACCACCGCCTGGCCATCGGCGCGGACGATGTCGGCGATCTCCTCACTGTCGGTGGCGACGTGCACGCTAGCGGCACCGGCCGATCGTGCCACATCGCAGACGCGCAGGATCAGGGCCCGCCCGGCCAGGTCGAGCAGTGGCTTGCGCGGCAAGCGTGTCGAGGCCAGACGGGCGGGAATGAGGACGTGAAACGGACTCATGACGGACGGAATTCTCGCACATGGCTAAGCAGCTGGCCGATCAGTGTCTCTGGTAACTGCGCCTCGATCGGCAGCACCCAGCACTCGGGCAGTCCTGTCAGGCGCTCGAGCTTGACCGCATCCTTTTCGGTCACCAACAAGGGTCCGGCCAGTCCGGAGAACTCCCGACCGGAAAAGACGTGGTGGTCCGGAAACGGATGGCGACGAAAGCGGTAACACAGCGCTTCGAGCAAGGCAAAGAAACTATCGGGGTTGCCGATGGCGCAGACGGCATCAAAGGTCGCCTGGCGATCGATCTCGGTCCCTTCTGTTCCCTCGCCGGTGCCGAGCCGATAGGGAGCGCCGGGCTCAACCGGAACATGCATGCCCGGCAGATCAGCGCTGCAGTCCGTGGAGCCAGTGCGCTTGATGAGGGTGGCATCAACACTATCGAGCCGCTCCAGCGGCTGCCGCAAGGGTCCGGCCGGCAACAGATGACCATTGCCAAACCCGCGCTGGCCGTCGATCACGCAGATCTCGAAACTGCGCGGCAGATTCGGGTGCTGCAGACCGTCGTCGGCAACGATCACATCGGCTCCGCCGCGAAGTCCCGCATGCAGGGCGGCGCGACGGTCAGCACAGACCCAGACCGGGCAGCCGGCCCGGCGGGCCAACAATACCGGCTCATCGCCGACCTCGGCCGGGTCACTGACGGAAGTCACGGCCCGTGGTTCGGATGACACTCGACCGCCGTAGCCGCGACTGATGATCGCCGGGGTCTGCCCCTGCTCACACAACAGGCGGGCCACCGCGGCGACCACCGGCGTCTTGCCGCTGCCGCCGGCGGTGATATTGCCCACCACGATGACCGGACAGGGCGGGCGCTCGGCCGGGCGCGACCAGCGTCGTTTCGTCGCCAGACGATAGAGCAGGCTCAGCAGGCGCAGGTAAAACGGAGGGGGCCCGGCCGCTTGCCAGCGTCGAAGCAGGTGACGCTCCAGTCCCTGTCTCACCACCGGTCAGCCGCTGGCGAGCTGTAGCTTGTGCAGATAACGGTATAGCCCGTCGTCGCGCTCGAGCAGCTCGGCATGCGAACCCGACTCCACCACCCGGCCGTGGTCGAGTACCACGACCTGGTCGGCCATCTGCACGGTGGTCAGACGATGCGCAATGACCAGGGTCGTGCGGTTCTCCATCAGTACTTCGAGCGCTTCCTGAACGGCCTGTTCCGATTCGGCATCGAGCGCAGAGGTCGCCTCGTCGAGGATCAGGATGGGGGCATCCTTGAGCACCGCCCGGGCGATGGCAATGCGCTGGCGCTGGCCGCCCGAGAGCAGTGAACCGTCCTCGCCGATGGGTGTATCCAGTCCCAGCGGCAGGCGTTCAATGAATTCCATGGCGTGCGCGGTCTTCGCCGCCTTCTCGATCTGCTCATTGCTGGCATCGGCCAGGGCGCCGTAGGCGATATTGCGGGCAATGGTGTCGTTGAACAGCACCACGTCCTGGCTGACCAGGGCGATCTGATCTCTCAGTGCAGCCAGACCGAAATCACGGATGTCGATGCCGTCGACAAGGATCCGTCCACTAACAGGCTGATAGAAGCGCGGCAGCAGCTTGACGATCGTGCTCTTGCCCGAGCCCGAGCGACCGACCAGGGCCGTGACCTTGCCGGCCGGAATATGGAGGTCGAGATCGACCAGGGCCGAGTCACTGGCATCCGGATACGAAAACGACACCTGCTCGAAGCGGATATCGCCGCGCAATCGGTCCGGTTCATGCGTGCCGGTATCGTCCTCGCCGGGCGTGTCCACAACCCGGAAGATGCTTTCGGCCGCGGCCACCCCACGCTCGATCGTGACGTGCATCTTGGTCAGGCGCTTGAGGGGCGGGATGGTGGCCGCCAGCGCGGCCAGCACCGACATGAATATCCCGGCGGTCACGGTATCGCCCATCAGGTCGCTGGCCGCGACAACCAAAAGCACCACCAGCGCCACGCCGGCAGCCAGCTGGACCAGTGAAGAGGACAGCAACTGGGTGCCGACCAGGCGCAGATGCAGGCGGCGGTTGCTCTCGTTGATGCCCTGGAACTTGTTACGTTCGTGGGCTTGCCCGCCGAAGACCTTGACCACCTGCTGGCCGTTGACCGCCTCCTCGGTGATATGGGTGACATCGCCCATGGAATCCTGGATGTTGGTCGAGATGCGGCGGAAGTGCCGGCTGATGACATAGGCCATCACGCCGATGATCGGCAACAACAGCAGCAGCGACACGGTCAGGCGCCAGGACTGGATCAGCATGACGCCGAACAGGGCAACCACGGTCATGATGTCGCGCGAGACGCCGATCAGCGCCTTGGTTGCGGCCTCGGCAACCTGCTCGGTGTTGTAGGTCACGCGCGAGATCATCTGGCCCGAGGATTCCCGATCGAAGTACGCGGCCGGAAGTTGCAGATAGCGGTCGAACAGCGCGTTGCGCAGGTCGGCAATCAGTTTGCGACCGACCCACTGCATGCCGAACTCGCCACCGAAATTCCCCACCACGCGCAGGATCAGAGACAGGAAGACCAGTGCCGGCAGCACATAGTTGAACTCGGGGGTGGGCGAGGCGATGGTGTCATCGATCAGCGGGCGCAGCAGGTAGAAGAACAGGCCCTGCCCGGCCGCGTCCAGGGCCACGGCCAGCAGCGCCAGGAAGAAGATCAGGCGATGCTGCATCACCATGCCGAGGAGACGGCGGTAGACCTGCCCGCCGGTCATCGAGGTCTGGCCCGTCATTCGCCCTCTCCCTCGAGCGCGGCGATGCTCACCCGGCGGATGCCCTCGGCGGCCGCCGAATCCAGCACCCGCACCACCAGGCGATGGGGCGCCTCGGCATCGGCCCGGATGACCAGAACTGAATCCGGATCTTCGGCAAAGCGCCGGGCGATGGCGGCCTGTACCGTAGCCTGGCGCTGATCGACCAGTTCCTGATCACCCACGAACAGGCGGCCGTCCTCAGTGACGATGAACTCGACCAGCTCCGGCACGGTTTCGCTTTCGGCCGTACTCGCTTCCGGCAGATCAAGGCGCAGCAAGGCCTGGCGCTCGAAAGTGGTCGAGACCATGAAGAAGATCAGCAACAGGAACACCACGTCGATCAGCGACGTGAGATTGATTTCCGGCTCTTCGCGTTCTTCCTGCAGGAGCTTCATGACGAACCTTCAGACGCGCACGCTGGGCGGTCGCTTGTGCTCGATGGTTTCCAGCAGGTCGATCGCCTGCTCTTCCATATCGACCACATAGGTACGCACCAGGCCGCGGAAGTAGCGATAGAAGAAATAGCTGGGAATCGCGACCGTCAGGCCAGCTGCGGTCGTGATCAGGGCCTGTGAAATACCGCCGGCAAGCTGGTTGGGATCGCCCACGCCGTGAATCATGATGGCCGAGAACACCTCGATCATGCCGATGACCGTGCCCAGCAGGCCCAGCAGCGGCGTGATGCCGGCAATTGTGCCCAGCGTGTTGAGAAATCGCTCCAGTTCGTGCACCACATGCCGGCCGGTATCTTCCACCGCGTCCTTGATGACCTCGCGCTCGCGCTTGCGGTTGACCAGCGCTGCCGCCAGCACGCGCCCCAGGGCCGAGCTGCGCTTGAGCTGTTCGATGTGCTGGCGATCCAGCTCACTGGCCGCCGCCCATTGCTGCACACGCGTGAGCACACCATTGGGCAACACGCGCTTGCGCCTGAGCTTGACGAAGCGTTCGATGATGATGGCGGCAGCGATGATGGAACAGGCGAGGATGGGCACCATCAGCCAGCCGCCGGCAATGACAATTTCGAGCATGTCGGGTCTTCAATTCGGCCATCAGGATCCAGCGGGCATGATAACGGTTTGCGCTGCCTGCGTCGCGCCGACACCCGGCGAGAATCAAGGGCAATTTCCCGGGTCGCGCCAGAAACGCCGGGATGTGGTTGCCATACTCGAGACCCGCGGGGCTCGCTCCGGTCGAAACCGGATGCGGATCGCACCGCAGCGGCCGGTACTCAACCAGCGAATGCCCGCCGCCACCAGCCGGCCCTGGAGTTCTTCGTGTACCCGGTCGTAGCGGTCGAATCGTGCGACCGAGGCCACCGCAAGATCCGGCGAGAGCGCTTCGAGAAACCCGGCACTCCCACCGCTGCGATGCCCGCCGGCGGGCAGCTGCAACACATCGGCTGTCAGCGCCGGCTGATCGAGCAGCAGCCGGGCCTCGACGTCGGCATCGATGCCGCCGGTGAGCAGGAGCGACCCACCCGGTCCGCTCACCTGCAGCACGCAGGACGAATTGGGCCCGAGATCCGGCAGACCAGGCGATGGATGCAGGAAATGGAAACGATACCCCCCGGACTGCCATTGGGTTCCGCGCCGACAGGCCTGACCCGGTCCCGGCGCCGAGGCATAGATTCGTGGCGAGTCGGCCACGCTGGCTGCCCCGCCGGCGTGCCCACGATGGTCATGCGATATCACCACGCGGTCGAGACCGTCGCTGCCGATGCGCACCAACAGCCCCGGGAGGATCCGGGAAAGCAGGTCTCCGCCCTCGCCGTCGCCCGGCCCGGTATCGAAGAGCAGCGTTTCATCGGCCGAATCGACCAGCACGGCCAGACCACTGCCGACATCGAGAAAATGCACGTCGAGCTCTCCCTGATCCGGCCGGTCCATCGGCGGCAGGAGCAAGGGCAGCATCAGCGACACCCCCAGCCAACGGGCCGGCCAACCGACCGGCGCCAATAGCCAGAGCGCGCCCGCCGCAGCAAGCAACAGGGACAGGCCCCCGCCACCCACGTGCGGTACGAAGGCCCAGTCGATGCCGTGCAGCCAGTCCAGAAAGACCAGCAAGCGGGACAGACCCCAGTCAGCGATGGCCGCAGCAAAGCTTGCCGGCAATCCCGCCAGCATGCTGCCGATATCGAGCAGCAGTGCCGGCAGGACAACCAGCCCGACCAGCGGAATGGCGACCAGGTTGGCCAACAGCGCACCGGGCACCAATTGTCCGAACAGGCCGACGTTGAGCGGCAGCAGACCGATCATGACGATCAGCTGGGCGCGCAGCAGGCCGGCCAGCCAGCGGCCGTCGCCGGCCGGTCGCCAGGCGAAGGCCCAGATCAACACCGCCACGGCCGCGAAGCTGAGCCAGAATCCGGTTGCCAGCGGTGCGAGTGGATCGAACAGCAGCACAGCGATCAACGCCAGCAGCAGCGCATGTCCGGGCGCGACGGCGCGGCGTGCAAGCAGCGCCATGGCGGCCACGCCCAGCATGATCAGTGCGCGCTGGGTCGGAAGGGTGAAGCCGGCCAGTGCGGCGTAGCCGAAAGCAGCCAGCAGACCGCCGAGCACGGCCAGGCGGCGCCGGTCCAGACGCTTCCACACCAGGACCAGCGGAGCAGCGAGCAGGCTGATCAACAGGCCGGCAATCCCGGCAACCATACCGATATGCAGTCCCGAGATCGCCAGCAGATGGGCCGTACCCGTTTGACGCAGCTGTTCAGACAGTTCCGGCCGGAGTCCCGAGCGGTCGGCCACGCCCAGGGCGCGCTTGAGCGCGGCGACATCCAGATCGACCGTCTCGGCCTGGATGATGTCGGCCAGGCGTTGACGTTGGCGGTCGATCCGTCCGCGAAGGGCTTCCTCCGCCAGGCGCTCGGGTTCGCCACGCACCCGGGCGGTCGCACCGATACGCCGGCTTAGCAGATAACGCCGGTAGTCGAATCCGCCCGGATTGAGCCGGCCGGTTGGCGGCTCCAGTTCGAGTTGCATGGACCAGCGGCTTCCCGGTTGCAGCCGTTCTGAAGGCCGGTACCAGCTGACCAGCAATCGTGCGGGCACGTCCGGATCGGATTCGGACTGGTCGACGGCCAGCAGGAATCGCTCGCTTTGATCGAAACGCTGCGGCAGTTCGACCAGCGTACCGGTCACTGAAACCAGGCTGCCATCACGCGCGCTCGGCCATTCACTATCCAGCTGCCACTGGACCGCGGCCGTGAACCACAGTCCGCCGAGCAGGCAGGTGGCTGCGAGACACGTCGTTCGAAATGCCAGTCCGCCGGCGGCCAGTATCAGCAACGCAAGCCAGAGCGTCCAGCCAGGCAGCACCGGAAGCCAGGGCGCCGCGAGACAGCCAGCGGCGAACGCAAGCAGGAATCGCCAGGCCCCGCCCGCCGCCATGGCTCAGTCGAGCGGCACCAGCATGCCCCCGGTCATCTCCAGACGACGATCCGCCCGGCGGGCCAGCTGCCGATCGTGCGTGACCAGAACCACGCTGGTTTGAAACTCGCGATTGAGTTCAAGCATCAGCTCGTAGACCTGCGCGGCGTTGCGCTCATCCAGGTTGCCGGTGGGCTCGTCGCCGAGCACGCAGGCCGGGCGGTTGATCAGGGCGCGAGCCACCGCCGCGCGCTGGCGCTCTCCGCCGGAAAGCTCGCCTGGCTTGTGATCGAGGCGTTCCCCCAGACCGACCCGATCGAGCAAGGCCTTTGCCGAGTCGGCCGCTTCCCGCGCCGGCCGACCCGCAATCAGCAGCGGCATGGCGACGTTTTCCAGCGCGCTGAATTCCGGCAGCAGGTGGTGGAACTGGTAGACGAAGCCCAGATGACGGTTGCGCAACGCCGCGCGGCGCGCCTCGTCCGCCCGCGCCATGTTCTCACCGGCGATCTCGACGGTACCGGCGGTGGGCCGATCCAGGCCGCCGAGCAAATGCAGCAGCGTGCTCTTGCCCACGCCCGAAGCGCCGACGATGGCAACCTGTTCGCCGGCGCGAATGTCGAGGTCGACGCCGCGCAGCACGTGCAGCTCGGTCCGGCCTTGCACGAATACTCGTTTGAGTCCGCGTGCGCTGATCACGATGTCATTCATGGCGAAGCGCCTCCACCGGCTGGGTCCGGGCTGCCCGCCAGGCCGGATAGATGGTCGACAGCAGTGACAGGCACAGGGCCAGGCCGCCGAAACGGACGACGTCGCCGAAGCGCAGCTCCGAAGGCAGATCGCTGATGTAGTAGACCTCGGCCGAAAGGAAGTCGGTATTGAGTACGCTCTCGAGCGAGGCAACGACCGACTCGACATTGAGTGCCAGTGCCACGCCCGCGGCAATGCCGAGAACCGTGCCGATCACGCCGATCAGCGAACCCTGCACGATGAAGATGCCCATGATGCGCTTTGGCCCCAGGCCCATGGTCTTGAGGATAGCGATGTCGGCCTGCTTGTCGGTGACCACCATCACCAGGGTGGAGATGATGTTGAAGGCCGCTACCGCCACGATCAGGGAAAGAATGATGAACATGACGGTCTTTTCGGTCTGTACCGCACGGAAGAAATTGGCATGCTGCTGGGTCCAGTCGCGAATCCGGAAATCGCCGTCGAGCTTGTCGCCGAGCTCCCAGGCGATTGCGCGGGCGCGCATCATGTCATCGAACTTGAGGCGGATGCCACCGACCTGCTCGCCCAACCGGAACAGGCGCTGGGCATCGCGATAATGAATCACCGCGAGTGCCGTGTCGTACTGATGCACTCCGGCCTCGAAAACACCCGTCACCTCGAAGCGCCGAACCTGCGGCATCACCCCGGCCGGCGTGGTCCGGATTTCGGGTGCGAAGATCGTGACCTGGTCACCCGGCACCACACCCAATCGGGCGGCCAGGCCGGCGCCGAGGATGACCCGCCAGCTGCCCGGCTCGAGGCCCTCGAAACCGTCGCCCCGAACCTGCGCATCGATTTCGGACACTTCCGGTTCGAGCGCGGGATCGATACCACGGATCTGCGCGCCGGCCGTCGAACGCCCCTTGACCAGGGTCTCCTGCTCGACAAAGGGTGCAGCACCAACCACCGAGGGATGCTCGCGCACTTGATCAAGCAGGCCCTCCCAGCCTTCCAGGCGGCGTTCATAACCCTCGATGGTGGCGTGCGAGATCATGCCGAGAATCCGCTCGCGCAGCTCGCGCTCGAAACCGTTCATCACGCTCAATACGGTAATCAGGGTCATCACGCCCAGGGCAATGCCGCCCATCGAGATCAGCGAGATGAAGGAAATGAAATGGTTACGCCGCTTGGCGCGCAGATAACGCAAACCGACATAGATGCTCAGGGGCTGATACATTCGTTCTCGACTTCGCTCTCGCTCAGGATGATTGTGCCGGGCCGGGCTCGCGCAGCGCATCGAGCACCTTCGACAACTCGTCGGGCAGCGGTGCACCGAAAACCCGCTCTTCCGGCCACGGCAGTTTCAGGTAGTGCGCGTGCAGGAACAGTCGCCGGCACGGCGTCGGAGCCGGCTGCTGATTGTACCGGTCGTCGCCGACCAGGGGATGACCAATGCTCGCTGCGTGAGCGCGAATCTGGTGCGTGCGCCCGGTTTCGATGCTCGCCTCAACGTAACTGAAGTCTCCGATGCGCTCCAGCAGCCGGAAGTGCGTGACCGCATCCTGGCCGTCATCGGCGGCAATCACGCGGCGTTGGCCGCTGGCATCGCGCACCTTCTTCAGCGGGGTATCGACTGTCACCTGCTCTTCGGGCAAACGGCCCTGCAGCAACGCCAAATAGCGCTTTTCGACGCGTTGCCCGGCAAAAGCCCGCTGCAGCTCGCGTGCTGCGCGGTGACCGCAGGCGACGACCAGCAGTCCGCTGGTCGGCCGATCGATCCGGTGGACCGGCCGGAAACCCTCGCCCAATTTGCCGAGCACGTCCATCAGGCTCCACGTCAGGCCGCTGCCGCCCTGGACGGCCACGCCAGCCGGCTTGTCGATGACCAGGTATTCCTCGTTGTGCTCGATGATGCATGCGCGGATACGCTCGACCGCTTCGTCAGGCACGCTGGTCTCGACATCTCCCGGCGCTGCCACCGGCGGAATGCGCACCTCATCGCCCTCGCCAAGCTTCTTCATCGGCTTGGCGCGGCGACCGTCGACCCGCACCTGGCCGGTACGCACCAAGCGGTAGACCAGACTGCGCGGAACCCGGCCCAGCTCGTGCATCAGGAAATTGTCCAGTCTCTGACCGGCCCGGTCCCTGCCCACAGTGACGTGGCGCACGCCCGAACCCCGCTTGTTGTTGGTCATGTTGCCGATACCGTCGGGAAAGGCGGCATGCCGGCCCGAACGCTGCCGGACGGCTATCGCCGCGAAAGGATCGATGATAAAATATTCAGTTCGGGCACATGAGCCTAGCAGCCGGCTTTCAACAAGCCGCCAACACGCTCCTGATCCCGAACAAGAATGCTGTCACAGGCGCCGACCCGGCTATACAGGCTGTCGGCGCAACGGGCGGACACTTTGTCCGCGCCCGAATACTGTACCGCTTGCACACTTCCGGTGCATGGAATGCATGGCCGGAAGCGGTCCGAAACGGACCAACCGATCGACCTGCAGCCCCTGGCCGCGTGCCTGGACGGACTGCAGTAGAACGAAAACGTGCCGCCGGCGCCTTCGGAATGACCGGGCTCGCCAGGCGGCGGACTGAAAGAACACGCGCTCCCGGATCGGCCGAATCGACGTCGTTGCCGGGCTCGGTGCCAGATATTGCAGGCCAGCGCCTCGCGCGGCCGATCGGAAACCAGACGGCAGGCTGCCATTGTGGGCCTGCCGGGGAGAGACGCGGGCCGTGAATCGGCTCGTCGCCAATCGATCCAGGCTGGTTTGCCCGCCCAGGTTCCGGCTCAGTCGGAGCCCGGCCTGTCCGGCACCCCGCCTTCATGACCCCTTCGCGGCGGTCGGGAGCGCCGGAGGAACAATAATGAAACGCATGCTGATCAACGCAACTCAGCCCGAAGAGTTGCGCGTGGCCATTGCCGATGGCCAGTCCCTGCTCGATCTCGATATCGAGGTTCCCGCCCAGGAGCAGAAGAAGTCCAATATCTACAAGGGCCGCATCACCCGGGTCGAGCCCAGCCTGGACGCCTGCTTCGTGGAGTTCGGTTCCGAGCGCCACGGCTTCCTTTCGATGAAGGAAATCAGCCGCGAGTATTTCAATGATGCGGCGATCAAGACCCTGGAATCGGGTGAACGTGTCGACATCAAGGACGCGGTACAGGGTGGTAAGGAGATCATCGTCCAGGTCGACAAGGAAGAGCGCGGCACCAAGGGTGCGGCCCTGACGACCTTCGTGTCTCTCGCTGGCCGATACCTGGTGCTGATGCCCAACAACCCGCGTGCCGGCGGCGTGTCGCGTCAGATCACGCGCGAAGAGCGCAAGGAACTGCTCGACGCCCTCAACGAGATCGAGATTCCCACCGGCATGGGCTGCATCGTTCGCACCGCTGGCGTGGGTCGCGATCGCGAGGAACTGCAGTGGGACCTCGATTACCTGCTGCAACTGTGGAGCGCGATCAAGGAAGCCGCCGGCAGCAAGAAGGCACCCTTCCTGATCTACCAGGAAAGCAACCTGATCATTCGTGCGCTGCGCGACTATCTGCGCGAGGATATCGGCGAAATCCTGATCGACGACGAAAAGGTCTTCGAGGACGCGCGCGAGTTCATGCAGCAGGTCATGCCGCACAACCTGCGCAAGCTCAAGCTTTATCGCGACGACACCCCGCTGTTCTCGCGTTACCAGATCGAAAGCCAGATCGAATCGGCCTTCGCCCGCGAAGTGCGCTTGCCCTCGGGCGGCGCCGTGGTCATCGACCACACCGAAGCTTTGCTGTCGATCGACATCAATTCGGCACGCGCCACCAAGGGTGCCGATATCGAGGAAACGGCGCTACAGACCAACCTCGAGGCGGCCGACGAGATCGCCCGCCAGCTGCGCATCCGCGACCTCGGCGGCCTGATCGTGATCGACTTTATCGACATGATGAGCAAGGATGCCCAACGCCAGGTCGAAAGCCGCCTGCGCGAAGCCATGAAAATGGACAAGGCGCGTGTGCAGATCGGCCGTATTTCGCGCTTTGGCCTGCTCGAGATGTCGCGCCAGCGCCTGCGTCCCTCGCTGGGCGAATCGAGCTATATCACCTGCCCGCGCTGCGACGGTTACGGGGCGATTCGTTCAATCGAGTCGCTGGCGCTGTCGATCCTGCGCCTGGCCGAAGAAGAGTCGATGAAGGAGAACACCTCGCGCGTCATCGTGCAGGCGCCGATCGATGTTGCCAACTTCCTGCTCAACGAAAAGCGCCAGGCCACCGAGGAAATCGAGTCGCGCACCAAGGTGGGCATCACGGTCGTGGCCAACCGCTGGCTGGAAACGCCGCGCTTCGAAATCCAGCGTCTGCGCAGCAGCGAATCCGTCGAGGAACCGAGCTATGCGCTGGCCTCCGGCGATGAGCTCGAATCCCTGCCCGCGCAGAGCGAAGCCCAGCCGGGTCCTCCCCCGAAGCCAGCTGCGGTCAGCAGTCTTCAACGCACGACTCCGGCACCGGCGCCCAAGCGCGCCAGCGGCGGTTTCCTCGCCTGGCTCGCCAAGTTGTTCGGCCGACAGTCCGATGACGGCGGCAAGGACGGCCAGCAGCGCCGCAAGCGGCCGCAGCCGCACAAGCATGCCAGCAAACGCACCGGCAAGGCCGTCAGCAGTTCACACCGCCACCAGGGCAAGCCCGACGGCGCGAAAAAGAAGACGCGGTCCGGCAGCAAGAAAAAGAAGAAGGCCGCGAGCAAGCCCCAGCAGGACGGCAAACCGTCCGGCAGCCCGCCGCAGGCCGACAATAACCAGTCGCCCGACGGCGGAGCGAAAAAGAAGAAGAAGCGGCGGCGTCGTGGCGGCAAGAAGCGTCGTTCGCGCGCGGCCGGAAATACCGATCAGAACAACCAGAGTCCTTCGAACGCGGATCAGTCCCAGACGAGCAACGCTGAGCGCAAGCCGTCGAACGGACCGGAATCAGGCAAGGATGACAACCGCAACCAGGGCCAGGTCGCGGCACCGGCTGCTGCGACACCCGCAGCCGAAAACGAAAGCCGAAAATCCGACTCGGGTGAGCCGAACAAGCAAGCCGCAAGCAAGGACACTTCGAGGCAAACACCCGAGAAACGTCCCGAAACCGTGCCGGACGAGCGCTCCTCGCGCGCCGGCGAATCGGATTCTGGAAAACCGCAGGATGAGCGGCAATCGCCCAGGCAGACGCAAGGCAAGGACCAGGATCGGGTTGAGCCCCGCTCCGGAAACCAGTCCACCGGAGCCGATTCGGATCATGCCGGCCAGCCGGCTGACAAGAAGGTCGAGGCATCCAGCAAGGAAGCGCACAAGCCCCGCGATCGGAATGAGGAAAACAAGCGCGACAACCCGACCGAATCGCGATCGCCCGAGCCGTCGAAATCTTCGACCGAGAAGGAATCCGAGCAGAAGCGCGACGGCGGTAGCGGAGCCATTCCCGAAGGCGGCGGCATTTATCGTCTCAAGGACGATTCCTGAAAAAAGCGCGGCGATCGATTCGGTCGCCGCGCAGACTCAAACGTCGGCTGAAACCAGTCCGTGTCGCAGGGCCTGGCGCAGCAGTTCAACTTCGCTGCTGACGCCGACCTTGTCGTAGATGCGGTACTTGTAGGTCGCGACCGTCTTCGGGCTGACGTTGAGCACCTCTGCAATCGACTGCATCTTCATGCCCTGGGTCAGCATCAGCGTGATTTCGAGCTCACGGCTGGTCAGTTCCTGGAACGGCGATTGCGGCGTGCCGGGCAACAGGGAAATTGCCAGCTGCTGGGAAATATCGGCCCCGATGTAGCGCTCGCCGGCGGCGACCTTCTGCACGGCGCGAATCAGTTCCTCGGCATCGCAGGCCTTGGTGAGATAGCCCGACGCACCCGAGTCCAGCAGCCGCGCAGGCAACGGTGGTTCGCTGTGGGCGGTCAGCACGATGACTTTCACTTCCGGCTGCGCCTTGAGAATGCGCTCGGTCGTTTCCAGCCCGGAAAGCCCCGGCAGCCCGACGTCCATCAACACCAGGTCAGGTTCGAGCTTGCGAGTCAACCGGATGGCCTCTTCACCGGTGGATGCTTCGGCCACGATGTTGAACCCCCGGCTGCCGCCAAGGATGTTCTTCAGACCAGTACGAACGAGATCGTGATCATCGACAATCAGGATGTCGGTCAATGGGTAGTCCCCTCATCAGCATTGCGTCCCTCTATTCACATTAACCCAAATTGCTGGTGGAGTGAAGCACGGCCCGGATGGCGCCAGCATGCATAATGGATGGATTGCCAAGGGTTCAGGTGCATGAAAGAGAGCAGACACGGAAAGCCGCTGCTGGTGGTTCTGACGGGCGGCATCGCCAGTGGCAAGACGGCCGTTTCCGACCAGCTTGCAGGCAAGGGCGTGCCGGTGATCGATACCGATCGAATCGCCCGCGAAGTCGTCACGCCCGACAGTCCCGGCTTGCAGGCAGTGGTCAAGGCCTTCGGTCCGGCCGTGCTTGACGACAACGGAAATCTCGACCGGGCCGCACTGCGCCAGGAAGTCTTCGACGACGACAGCGCCCGGCGACGGCTCGAGGCCATCCTGCATCCACTGATCGAATCCGAGGCGCGCCGCCGCATCGACCAGCACGACAACGACGCCTACGTGCTGCTGGTCGTTCCCCTGCTGATCGAAACGGGATTATTTGCCGACGCCGACCGAGTCGTGGTTGTCGATGTGCCGGCGTCGACCCAGATCGAACGCCTGATGGCCCGCGACGACATCACGCGCGAGCAAGCTGAGCGGATGCTCGCCGCCCAGACCGATCGGCAGCAGCGCCTGGCCGCGGCCACGGACGTCATCGAAAACGACGGCAGCCTCGAACAACTCCGGCAGCGGGTTGACCGGCTGCACGAACACCTGCTCGCCCTCAGCTCTCGTCGCCGGAACCGTTCGACTCGAAACCCTTGACCAGTTCCGCCTGCACATTGGCTGGCACGGCCTCGTAGTGGGAAAAGGACATGGTGTAGCGCCCTTCCCCGCCGGTCAGGCTCTTCAGTTCGGTCGGAAACTCGCTCAACGCCGAAAGCGGCACGGCCGCCGAGATGTTGGTCATGCCGCCATGCACGCTGTCGGTACCCTGGATGCGGGCACGTTTGGCGGCCAGGGTTCCGGTCACGTCGCCCATGGCACTGTCGGGCACGGCCACCTCGAGCTCGACGATCGGTTCGAGCACCTGCGGCCCGGCGTTTTTCACCGCGTCCAGGAAGGCGCGCCGCCCGGCGATGACAAAAGCGACTTCCTTCGAATCAACCGGGTGGTGCTTGCCGTCGTAGACCACCGCTTCGACATCCTGTAGTGGAAAGCCGGCAATGGCGCCTTCGTCAAGCAGCTGCCGGACGCCCTTCTCCACGGCCGGTATCAGGTTGGTGGGAATCGCACCGCCGACGACCTCCGAGCGAAACTGGAAGCCTTCGCCGCGGCCCAGCGGCCGCACCCGCATGAACACCTCGCCGAACTGGCCGGCACCGCCGGTCTGCTTCTTGTGGCGATAGTGGCCTTCGCCCGGGCGGGTGATCGTTTCACGATAGGCGATGCGTGGGTTGCGGGTCTCGACCTCGACGTTGTAGCGCTGCTTCATGCGTTCGAGCATGACCCTCAGATGCATTTCGCCCAGGCCGCGGATGACCGTCTCGTTCAGCTCCTGGTTGTGCTCGACGATGAAGCAGGGATCTTCCTCGGCCAGGCGCGCCAGCGAGCTGGCAAGCTTCTGCTCGTTGCCCCGCGTAGTGGCCGCCACGGCAAGTCCGAACATGGGCTGCGGGAAATCGACCGGCTCGAGGTAGTAGTGATCTTCCTCGTGCGAATCGTGCAGGATGGCGTCGTAGTGAATGTCCTCGACCTTGGCCAGGGCACAGATATCGCCCGCAATGGCCCGGTCGATTTCGATGTGGTCCTTGCCCTGGATACGATACAGATGCGCGGCCTTGATCGGTTTGCGGCCATCGCCGACGAAGAGCTGGGTATCGGGGCGAATGCTGCCCTGGTAGACACGAAACAGGCTGAGCTTGCCCGCGTAGGGATCGTTGGTGATCTTGAAGACGTGGGCCAGGACGTGATCATCGGCCGACATGCTGGCCTCGACTCGCTCGCCCTCCGGCCCCTTCCGGAACGGTGGCGGATTGCCTTCCAGCGGGCTGGGCAGGAGATTGCGACAAAAGCGCAGAAACTCGCCGCAGCCGGCACCGGTTAGGGCAGAGGTAAAGCAGATCGGCACCAGGTGCCCCTGGCGCAGGGCCTTCTCGAAGGCGTCGTGCAGGGAATCGGCGTCGATCTCCTCGCCGTCGAGATAGCGCGCCATCAAGTCCTCGTCGACTTCGACCACCTGGTCGAGGATCTCGGTGTGCGCGTCGGCCACGGACAGGATATCGGTCTCGCCGTCGGACTTGAAAAAGCAGTCACGCACGGTCGCACCGTTATCAGTTGGCAGGTTGATCGGCAGGCACTGAGCGCCGAACTCCTCGCGGATATCGTGCACCAGCTGCTCGAGATTGGCGCCCTCGGCATCCATGCGATTGATGACGATGATGCGGCAGCGCTGTCGTTGCCTGGCGCGGCGCATCAGCCGGCGCGTCGACATCTCGATGCCGTTGGCCGCATTGACGACGATCACCGCGGTCTCGGCCGCACCCATGGCGGCCAGCGCCTGGCCGCGAAAGTCCGGATCGCCCGGGGTGTCAAGGATGTTGACATGCACACCATCGAAATCGAGCGAAGCGAGGGCGGAGTTGAGCGAGTGTTGGTAGTCCTTCTCGAGCGGGTCGAAGTCGCTGACCATGGTCCCGCGCTCGAGCGAGCCCGGCTCGCCGAGTACACCAGCCTTGACCAACAGCATTTCCAAAAGAGAAGTCTTGCCCGAACCCGCGTGACCCAGCAGGGCCACGTTGCGTATTGCACCGATATCTTGCTCCGCCATTCTGGCCTCCTCCAGCGGTCGCGATGCAAGCATCGTAATCCACCCGTTGGGCGCCGGCAAATGGGGTGTGTGGTCTGCTGCGCAGGCTGGTTCGTCAACTCGCTGCCGCTGGGTTGGCTGATGCCACAGGTCGCAGTGCGAGCCTCGACGAGTCAAAGGCGGTTTCGCCCGGCCTGCTTCGCAGGCTCTTTGGGCGACTGACTTTTGTCGGTTGCAACAAAAGTCAGCAAAAGTGCGCTTAGAAGACGCGGTTGTTCCGCAGGACCAGATGGCTCTTGGGCTTAACGGAGATACCGCTTCTGCCTTCGCGATGGCTCGGTCGAGGAACAGGGCGTTTTCGATAACGCCTTGGCGTAGCCCGCACCCAGACTGCACGGCCTCGATCAGGGTCGGCTTCGATTGAGGGTGGGATAAGCCCCTGGGGCGGAACGTCACTCGAAGTCATTGCGCCAGATGCGGGCCGCTGCAGGCGTTATCGTAAGCCAGCATGTTCCACAGCCGGGCCCAAGCAAAGCCCCAGTCACAGTCCGTGAAGCCACTCCGCTTGAAGGTTCTTGAGGCGTAACCGCCTGCTTTTAAGCGCGTTTTTTGGCTACTTTTTTCGCGCGGGAAAAAAGTTGCCCGCCATCAGCCTGCGAAGCAGGCGGGCGGAACCGCCTTTGACTTGTCGAGGCCGCCGACCGCGGCGGTAGCTACACACTAGCTAGCATCAGCGAGTTGACGAACCAGCCTGCGAAGCAAGCCGGGCGAAACCGCTTTTGAAGTGTCGAGGCTCGCACAGCCACCCGTGGCAACAACCAACCCAGCGACAGCGAAGCTGACAAACAACCCCCATCAACACAACAACAATTGATTCAGAATCAATTCAGCCAATCCCCCATACGCTATCCCCCAACGCTGGTCACCAGCTTCTTCCTAGCTCACGGAGGCTTGAAATAATGAAAGCGAGAATTCTGATCATGGCCACCACGCTGGCGGCAAGCGGCCTCGCCATGGCCGGGGGCGGCAGCTACGAGACGGCCCGCGTCGTCGACGTGGAACCGATGCGCGAAGTGCACCGCACGCCGATCGACCGTGAAATCTGCCGGGAGGAAACGGCGTATGTGCGCGAGCGCCGTCACTCACACGCGCCCACCGTGGTCGGCGCGATCATCGGCGGTGTCATCGGCAATCAGTTCGGTAGCGGCCGGGGGCGGGATGCGGCTACGGCAGCGGGCGCGCTGCTCGGCGGCAGCATCGGCCACGATGCCTCCAGGGCCCGCGACGGGCGCCACTACCCGGTCGTTCGTGAACGCTGCCGGGTCGAACGCGACTGGCGCGAACGAACGGTGGATCGGGGTTACCGGGTGACTTACGAGTACGGCGGCCGCTTGCATCGTACGACCATGGCCCACCATCCCGGCGATACGATTCGTGTCCGCGTGTCGGTCGACCCGGTCGACTAAAACCTATTCAAACGGTCCGTAGTCGAGTTCATGCGGGGGCGGCTCACCGCCCTCGCCCTTCAGATAGTGATCCATCCAGCGCATCAGCCGCAGACTGTAATCCCAGCGACTGGCTGCCCGCTGATTGCCGTGGCCTTCGCCCGGGTAGAGCACCAGTCGCACCGGCGGTGGATCTTCCTGCAGGGTGAGGTAGCGGTAGAGAATGCGTGACTGGGTCGGATCGACGCGCGGATCAGCGTCGCCGTGCAGAATCAGAATCGGCGTTTTTGCATTCTCGACGTGACGGATCGGGCTGGCCTGGCGATACAGCTCCCAGTCTTCCCAGGGCCAGGTGCGGTAGTGCACCTCGTAGAGTTCCTGCGGAATATCGGAGGTGCCGAGCATCGCGATCTTGTCCGACAAACCGACGTTCATCACTGCTGCGGCGAAGCGGTCGCTGTAGTAGGTCGCACCCCAGGCGCTGGCGTAGCCGCCGTAGGAACCGCCGGTGATTCCGACCCGTTCGCCGTCGACCAGGCCACGCTCGATCAGGTGGTCGACCCCATCGACCAGGTCGTCGAATTCTTCCTGCGCCGGGCGCCCCTGCGACAGCAGGGCGAACTCGACGCCGCGGCCCGTGCTGCCGCGGTAGTTGGGGTAGAACATGACGTATCCCTCGGCCGCGGCATGCTGCGCCGGCAGGTTGTAGCTGGTCAGCCAGCCGTTGGAATAGTGGCTTTCCGGCCCGCCGTGAACGGCCAGAATCAGGGGATAGCGTTGGCCCTCGTCGTAGTCCAGCGGCCACACCAGCAGGCCCTGGATTTCGAGCCCGTCGCGCGCCTCGTAGGTGACGACTTCCTGGCGCGCCAGTTCGACCTCGGCCAGCCAGGGATTGGAGTCGGTCAGGCGCCGGGCGCCGTCGGATCCGTCCTCGCGCTGATAGATCTCGCGCGGATGTTCCGGTGTCGAGGCCGTGACCACGGTGCGGCCACCAGCCACCTCGACGTCTGCAACCGCCAGCGCCGGGCGCTCTAGCAGCGTCCGCTGATCGCTACCATCGGGTTCGATGCTGCCGACGCGCGATTCGACGCCCTCGTGGCTGAGAAACACGATGCGATCACCGTCCCAGTCAACGTCGATCACATGCCCCTCGAGCCCTTCCATCAGGTGTGCCCACTCGCCACCATTTTTGCCGGCCACCATCAGGCGGCCCGGGCGCGTGTCCTTGATGGTTTCGGTAGCGATGAAAGCCAGGTGTTCGCCGTCGTCGCTCCAGGCCACGTCGGCGAGCTTTCCCGGGTTGTCGATGCGCCCCAGAATCTCGCCTTCCGGACTGATGATGCGGATGCGCTGAAACATCAAAGTATCGTCAACCAGCTGTCTCGGAGTGACCCGGACAGCCAGGCGATCACCATCCGGCGACCAATTCACGCCCTGGACCGAACCGTCGATTGCGACTGCTTCGGGTTCGGTGCCGCCGTCGAGTTGGCCGATGAAGAGTTGCCGCGGCCGCCACTGCTCCTCGAAGATGACTGCATCAAAACCCTTCTCGCGGCGCTCCTCGACCGCCTCGTCCTCTGGCTTGCTCGCGACCAGGGCCACGCGCTTGCCGTCGGGGGCGATGCTGTAATCGACCACGCCCTCGCCCACGCTGACGATCGAACGCGCTTCGCCGCCCTTGACCGGAATCCGGTAGAGCGTGCTGTGTTCATCGTCGTCGCGTTTGGCCACGAAGGTGATGGCCGACGAATCGGGCAGCCAACCGATATTGCCGACGTTGACCGCGCCGGTAACGTACCCAAACTCGTTCCCGTCGGCGTCGATCAGGTGCAATTCGCTCCAGGCCGAACCGTCTTCATCATCGGCCAGATCGCGCGGCACAGAGCGGGTAAAAGCGACCATCCGGCCGTCGGGACTGACGGCGGTCTCACCCACCTGCTGCAGGCGGGCGATCTGTTCGAGGCTCATGCCGTCGGCCAGGGCAAATGCGGGCAGGCTGAGCAGGATCAGGACGAGTGATGCGGATCGAATCATGTCGACTCCCGTGAGGAAGAAAGAGGGAGAAGATACCAGACTCTCGCCGTCCCGGCAGCGCGGCGGGTCGGTTAAACTTTCGGTCATGAAAGCCCTTCGCGCCTTGCTCATCGTATTCCCTCTCGTCGCCCTGGCCGGGTCATCGGTGGCCCAGGACAGCGAGGAACACCGCTTCTATCGCGTCGAGCTCATCGTCTTCACGCACGTCGGCGGTGAATTCGATGCCTGGCCGGTCGATGACCTGCCGGCACTGCCAGCGGACGCTCACGATCCCGAATGGAAGCGCTTCAACCGCGAGCAGGACGACAGTCCGCGTGACGATCCCGACGGATCGTCCAACGCCGACCTGCGCTCGGTGCTGGAAGTCGCCGAGGCCCTCGAACGCCTTGAGGAAGGCCAGACGACGTTGACCGAGCTGCTGATCTATCCCGACCCCTGGCTCGCGGTCGACGAGCTCAGTGAGCCCATGCAGCAGGCCCTTGAGCGCCTGCAGAACAGCCCCGGCCACCGCGTCCACCACTGGCTTGGCTGGCACCAGCCGCTTGAGCCCAGCCGCACGGGGACCGTGCGCATTCACGACGATCGCCCGCTGGGCGCCGATTGGATTGTCCTGGCGCCCCATGGACGGCCGCAGCGCAACGGACAGGCCGTCACAACGGCCGGACAGCTGTTTCCGCAGTTTCGCTATCGGCTGGACGGCACGATTCGCCTGCGCCAACGCCAGTTCATGCACGCCGAGGTTTCACTCTACTGGCATGCACCGCAAACCACCGGACCGCTTGCCGTCCTGACCGCCGATCCGGCGGCCGCGCTGAGTCGCGACCATCTCCAGCAAAGCCGGACCATTCGGCCCGGTCGACTGGAATACTTCGATTCGCCATCGCTGGGCCTGCTGCTGCGGGTCACGCCCTGGGCAGTCGATGGGGACGAGGCTGACGGAGAGCGTTCTTCAGCGGAAGGCGACAGCCAATGAGGGAGCAGCTGTTTGCCAGCAAACGGCTCGATCACCTCTATCAGCAGCTCGTCAACGAAGAAGACGCGCGCGTCTGCAAGGATATCGACGAGCAGGCCTGCAAGGTCGTGCCGGGCAACTTCATGCTGCAGGTCCTCACGCAGTTCTTCACCAAGCTCGGCGATGCCATCGCCAATCCCAAGACCATCCTGGCCTGGCTGCTGGCGGCTTTGGCGGCACCCGGCATTTTTACCGCCTTCCTGGTCCCGGTGCGCGAGTCGGGCTCGCTGATTCCGCAGCTGGTCATCGCCAGTTTCGTCCGCCGCCAGGCCGTGCGCAAATGGACCTTCGTGCTCGGCAGCATCCTTCAGTCCCTGGCGGTGCTGGCCATGGCCATGGTTGCGGTCACTCTGAGCGGCACCGCCGCCGGCTTCGGCCTGCTCGCGGCACTGATCGTGTTCAGCCTGTCGC
This sequence comes from Wenzhouxiangella sp. XN201, assembly GCF_011008905.1. Taxonomy (NCBI): domain Bacteria; kingdom Pseudomonadati; phylum Pseudomonadota; class Gammaproteobacteria; order Chromatiales; family Wenzhouxiangellaceae; genus Wenzhouxiangella; species Wenzhouxiangella sp. XN201. Next base: position 1,431,143 of record NZ_JAAIVI010000017.1, on the reverse strand, counting down.
GCGGCCTGTGCTCGGTCGCTTCGAAGGACGTGCTCGGCAAGACCGTGCCGAAGACCCGCCGCGGCCGGGTCAACGGCTGGTCGCAGTTCCTCGCGGGGCTGATCACCATCGGCATTGGCACGATCCTGCTGCTCGACGGCCAGGAACCGGGCGACCAAACGATCTACCTGGTGCTACTGGTCATCGCCAGCGGGCTTTGGCTGGTGGCAGCGGCAAGCTACGGCATGATCCGCGAGTTTCCCGGCGCGACCGAGGGCGGTGGCAACGCCCTGAGCGAGGCGGTGAAGCGACTCGGCCTGCTGGGCAGCGACCCGGCCTTCCGGCGTTTCGTCATCGCCCGCGCGCTGCTGCTGTGCTCGGCGTTGAGCGCACCGTTTTTCATCATGCTCGCGCATGAGCGCACCGAGGGCGCATTGGTGGTACTGGGCCTGTTCGTCGTCGCGGACGGCGTCGCCAGCCTGGTTTCGGCGCCGTTCTGGGGGCGATTCGCCGACATCTCCAGCCGCCGGGTCATGATCCTGGCCGGGTCGGCCTCGGCCGGAGTCGGCCTCGCCCTGGTGGCTGTCGTCAACGGCATACCGGCCATGGCCAGCAGCAGCTGGCTCTATCCCCTGTTCTTCTTCCTGCTGATGATGGCGCACTCGGGCGTACGGCTGGGACGCAAGACCTATATCGTCGACCTGGCCGGCGGCAACAAGCGCACCGACTACGTCGCGGTCAGCAATTCGGTCATCGGCATCGTCTTGCTGCTGGCCGGCAGCGTCGGGGCGCTGACCACCGTGCTGCCGACTTCCGGCATCATCCTGATCCTGGCAGCCATGGGCCTGGCCGGCGCCTGGCTGAGCAGCGGGTTACCCGAAACTCAAGAGTCCTAAGATCGGCATTTCTCTAACCGCAGATTACGCAGATTTGCGCAGATTGAAACTGGCAAGAACAAGCTGCATGGATCTGCGTCAATCTGCGAAATCTGCGGTTTCAAAAACTCATTAACCAGGAGGCCAGTCCATGCGGCGGCCGCCGAGCAGGTGCAGGTGGATGTGGTAAACGGACTGACCGCCGTTTTCATTGCAGTTGAACACCAGGCGATAGCCATCCTCGGCCAGGCCTTCGTCCGCGGCGAGCTTTCGCGCCGTCAACACCAGCCGCCCGATCAGCTCGGTATCGTCACCCTCGAGGTCGTTCAGGGTCGCGATCCGGCGCTTGGGAATGATCAGGATGTGCACCGGCGCCTGCGGATTGATGTCGCGGAAGGCCAGCATCTCGTCGTTCTCGAAAACGATATCGGCCGGAATCTCGCGCTCGATGATCTTGAGAAACAGATCGTCCGACATGATCAACTTTCCTCCTGGGGTGCCTGTTCAATCGCGTCCATGATACTTGCGGCGGCCTCGTCGGCCGAGGGCAGGTTTTCCGGCGAGTCCGACGGCCAGGCCGCGACCCGCAGCGGGCTGTAGAACGGCCCCGGATCGATTGCCAGAATCCGCGGCGCGCCGGGAACGCGTTCGGCGGTGAGGCTGCGCGCCATCTGCTCGCGGCCGGCCTGGGCCACGCCGTAGGCGCCCCAGTTGCCGGGTTTCTCCAGACAGTGTCGATCGTTGATCATCACCACCCGTCCCTGCCCGTCACCGGGCATGAGCGGGGCCAGCACCGCGCTCAGCATGTAGGGCGCGGTCAGTGAAGTCTGGATGACTTCCAGCCATTCGCCCGGCTGCTGGTGCAGCAGTGGCCGCAGGGCTTGGAAGCTGGCGGCGTTGTGCACGAGCACGTCAATGCGACCGAAGCGTTCGGCAATCGTGTCAGCCAGGCGCTGATAGTCCTCGGGGGCGGCGCCAGCCAGGTCCATGGGCATCAGCGCCGGAACACCCTGCCCCGCCTGCTCGAGTTCGTCGTGGAGGGCATTCAGGCCGCGCTCGTTACGATCGAGGGCGATGCAGTCGTGGCCGGCGGCCAATACATGGCGCACCAGCGCCTGTCCCAATGCGCCCGCAGCACCGGTGATCAGCCAGACGGCCCGGGATGATTCGCTCATGAAGTCTCCGCTTTGATTCCGGGCGCGCATTGTCTCACGTCCTTGCCGCTGCGCTATCATCTGCAGCATGCCGTTCTATGAATACGTCAGCGAACACGAAACGGGCTGTGACTACTGCCGCGAGCCGTTCACCATCCTGCAGAAAATGGACGATCCGCGCATGCAGCGCTGCCCGTATTGCCGCCGTCCGGTCAGGCGCCTGATATCTTCGCCCAATCTCACCGGCGATCATTCGCGCGCGCCGTCGACCCATGATGTCGAAAAGGCGGGATTCACGCAGTACCGCAAGATCGGCAAGGGCGTCTACGAAAAGTCCGCCGGCAAGGGACCGGACATCATCAGTTCCGACTGATCGTCGCTTTACGTAGTCGACGGGCCGTCCGCCAGGCGACCCAGACGTTGCCGGCATGTCCCGGCCGGATGCGGCTTTCGAGCAGCTTGCGCGGCCTGCGCGCCAGCGCCTTGAGCAGCCGCCGGTCCAGCGCATGTCCGATCAGAAGATGGCGCTGCTGCCAGCGGGTTTCCGGCGAGAAGTCCCTGGGCGAATCGGAGAAGCGTTGCATCCCATCCGCCAGCCAGGCTCGCACCAGACCATCCCAGTTCCTTCCCGGTTCGCCGCCGACCACGTCCTGACGCGCGAGCTGATACTCAGCCTGCAGATCCAGGGGCACCGGCCAGCGCCCGGATCGGGCGTCAATGGCCAGGTCGCGCACCAGCCGCAAGAAATAGGCAAAGCCGCCGAAAGCGCGCCAGTTCTCTGCCGCGTCTCCGGGCGCGATCAGGCGGGCTTCGAGTATGGCGGCCGGGCCGCCGAGATCCAGGCAATGTTGCCAGGCGGATTCGCGTCTCTCGAAGCGCGCAGGTTCGAGTACGCGGATAACCCGATCGATCAACTCATCGAAATCCTTGCCCTGCAGCCGATCCAGAGCTCCCGAGGCTGACATCGCCTCGATGGCCGGATGGGGCGCTCTGTTGCGCAGGGCCTCGCGCCACCACGCCAACTTCTGCTCGCCAACCATTGGCTCGCTGACGCTGTCGGGCACGGCGGCGATCTCCGAGATTGCAGCCCGCAGGGCGAGGATGGCGTCCCGGTGCTCGGCCGGAGCGAAAGGCAGCGAAGCGGCCAGTGGACTGCCGCGCAGCAAAAGGCGTTCCCGGCACCAGTCCAGCGGATCCATCAGCCCGGTTCACCGGAATCGATCCGGGCGAGCAGCGCCTGCGGAGAATCAGTCCATGCATCGGCTCCCCATTGCAACGGATCGGCTCCGCTGGGCAGATAACCCCAGCCGGCCACCACCGTTGTTACGCCGGCAGCTCGCCCGGCGATGACATCGCGCTCATCGTCGCCGACGAACCAGGTCGATTCGGACAATGCGCCCAACTGCTTGCAGGCGGCAAGAACCGGCTCGGGGTCCGGCTTGGGCCGGCTGACCTGATCACCGGCGATCAGGCAGCCGAAATACTCGGCCAATCCGGATGCTTGCAGCACCGGCTCGGCAAAGCGCGCGATCTTGTTCGTGACCACGCCCAGCACGATCCCACGCTGCCGGAGCTCATCGAGCAGTGCCTCGACACCCTCGAACAGGTGCGAGTGCTGCCAATAGTGATCGGCATAGTAGTCCAGGAGCTGTCTGCGGGCGGCCTCCAGGACAGAGGAATCGAGTGCGGGCAGTCCGGCCTCGAGCAGCCCGGCCGCACCGCGTGAGACCTGCTCGCGCAAGGCCTGGTGATCGCAGGCGGGCAGGCCGTGCCCGGCCCGCACGTGGTCCAGCGCCGCCAGCAGATCGGGTGCGCTGTCGACGAGGGTACCGTCGAGGTCGAACAGGATGGCGGCAGGACGCTGCGCGTGGCTCACGCCGATTCCGGTTTCCTGGCATGCAGGAAATAGTTGACACTCGGCGCAGCACCGATACGGACCGTGCGCGAGACCGGGTTGTAGCGCATGCCCGTGATCTCATGGACTTTCAGGCCCTGGCTCCGGCAGGCTGTCGCCAGTTCGGCGGGACGGATCAGCCGATCATAGCGGTGCGTACCCTTCGGCAAGAGGCCGAGCACGTACTCGGCGCCGACGATGGCCGTGGCCCAGGCCAGTGGCGAGCGGTTGATCGTACTGAACAGCAACGTACCACCGGGCCGGCACAATCGAGCGCAGGCGGCCACCACGCTTTGTGGTTCGGGCACGTGCTCGAGCATTTCCAGGCAGCAGACGACGTCGTAACGCTCCGGCTCGGCTTCGGCCAGGGCCTCGGCCGTGATCCGGCGATAGTCGATCTCAAGCTCGCTCTCGATCGCATGCAGTTTCGCCACTTCGAGGGGTCGATCAGCGACATCGATCCCGGTCACCCGTGCGCCGCGCCGGGTCAGAGCCTCGCTTAGCACACCACCGCCGCAACCGACATCGACCACCCGGGCACCATCCAGCTTGACCCGCTCGGCCAGCCAGGTCACGCGCGGGCCATTCATGTCGTGCAGCGTCCGGAAGTCGCCCTCCGGATCCCACCAGCGCGCCGCCAGGCTGTCGAAATGACCCGCTTCGCGCGGGTCGACATTCTCCGTCCGGCCGGATTCAGCGTTCAAGACTGCTGCTCCGCGATGCATCGTTAACAGAATCGCCCTGAATTCGGTGACGCCACTGTTCAGCGTCGTGGACGATGCGCTCAACATCCAGGGTCTGCAGTTCATGCCCGGCCATCATGCGTTTGCCGTCGATCCAGACATCGCTGACCTGCCGGCGGGCTACAGCATAGACCAGGTGGGAGATGACGTGATGAGCCGGCGAAGTCTCCGGCTCGACCAGATCGACGGCGACCAGATCGGCTGCCTTGCCCGCCTCGATCGAGCCGAGTCGGTCTTCCTGACCCAGCGCACGGGCACCGTTGATGGTCGCCATGGCCAGCGCCGTTTCGGCCGGGACTGCTTCGGGGTCGCCGCTGGCACCCTTGGCCAACAGCGCGGCCAGGCGAATCTCGCTGAACATGTCCAGCGTGTTGTTGCTGGCTGCGCCGTCAGTACCGACGGTCACGTTGACACCCGCGGCGACCAGGTCCGCGACGCGGCAGGTGCCGCTGGCCAGTTTCAGGTTGGACGCCGGACAATGCAGCACCTGGACGCCGGCGCGGGCCACGCGCCGGATATCGGCGTCATCGAGCTGGGTCATGTGCACCGCTAACAGCCGGGGCGTCATCAGGCCCAGAGACTCCATCCGGTCGAGCGGCTTCATGCCGTACTGGTCGAGGCTGGCCTGGATCTCTCCCGCGGTCTCGAGCAGGTGCAAATGGATCGGAATATCGAGTTCCTCGGCCAGCGAGCGAATCTTTTCGAAGGCGCCGTCGGTCACCGTATAGGGTGCATGCGGCGCAAAGGCCGAACCGACCAGCGGCAGTTCGGCCAGTTCCTGGTGCATGGCCAGGCCGCGACGGAAATATTCGTCTTCGGTCTGCGCCCAGGCGGTCGGCACCGAAATTACGGGGATGCCGACTACGGCACGCATGCCGGCACGCTGTGCCGCTGCGGCCGTCACATCCGGGAAAAAATAATTGTCGTTAAAGCAGGTCGTGCCGCCACGCAACATCTCGGCCATCGCCAATTCGGTACCGGCGCGTACAAAGTCAGCCGCTACCCAACGCTGCTCGGTCGGCCAAATGTGGTCCTCGAGCCAGCGCATCAGGGGCAGATCGTCGGCCAGACCGCGCATCAAGGCCATGGCGCTGTGCGCATGCATGTTGATCAGCCCCGGCATCAGGGCGTGCCGCGGCAGTCGTGTCACGAGGGCTTCCGGATACGCCCGCTGCGCCTGATCGGCCGGTGCCACCTGCTCGATGCGGCCGTCGCGAACGACCACGGCGTGGTCCTTGAGCACGACCCCTTCCGGGCAGACCGGAACGACCCAGCGTGGCAGCAGGATTTCGGCACCGGCACTCACGTACTCAGTCCTTGACCCGCGACATGTATTCGCCGGTGCGGGTATCGACCTTGATGACCTCGCCTTCCTGCACGAACAGCGGTACGCGCACGGTCGCACCGGTCTCGAGATGCGCCGGCTTGCCGCCGCTGCCGGAGGTATCGCCCTTCAGGCCGGGATCGGTTTCGACCACCTTCAGTTCGACGAAATTGGGCGGCAGGATCTGGATCGGCGAACCGTTCCACAGCGTGACCGGGCACATGTCCTCTTCCTTCAGCCACTGGGCCGAATCACCGATGACCTTCTCGTCGGCGGCGAGCTGCTCGAAGGACTCGGGATCCATGAAATGCCAGAACTCGCCGTCGCTGTAGAGGTACTGGATTTCCTTCTCGAACACGTCAGCGGCCTCGACCGATTCGCCGGACTTGAAGGTCCTTTCGATCACACGCCCGGTGAGCAGATTGCGCACCTTGACGCGATTGAAGGCCTGGCCCTTGCCGGGCTTGACGAATTCGTTCTCGACGATGTTGTAGGGATCGCCGTCGAGAATGATCTTCAATCCCGACTTGAACTCGTTGGTACTGTAGGTTGCCATGTCGTCTCCGGATTACAATGACGCCCCGGCCGGTGCGGTCGGGGCGATGGCTTTTCGGGATACCAGCAAAGCTGATCAATGAATATGCATAGTTTAGCGCGAACCGGGGCTTCGCCCAAGCCGGGCGACTGGCGTGACCAGTTGAAACAGGCCGTGCGCAGTCCATCGGAGTTGCTGAACCGACTCGGCCTCGACCCGGTCGGCGCGGGCGTTTCACCGCGTTTTCCGGTGCTGGTGCCCGCTGCCTTCCTCGCCCGCATGCAACCGGGCGATCGGCAAGATCCGCTGCTGCTGCAAGTCCTGCCCGATGCCTCTGAAACGCAGACAGCGCCGGGGTTCAGTGACGATCCGGTCGGCGATTGCGCCAGCAGCGCCGCTCGCGGGGTGCTGCACAAGTATCACGGTCGCGTGCTGCTGGTAAGCACGGGTGCCTGTGCCGTCCACTGCCGCTACTGCTTTCGCCAGGCCTTCCCGTACGCCAGCGAACTTGCGGCGCGCTCCCGCTGGCAATCGGCAGTCGACTACATTGCCGCCGATACCAGCATCGAGGAAGTCATTCTCTCCGGTGGCGATCCGCTGATGCTCTCCACCGCACGGCTGACCGAACTGACCGATCAACTCGCTGGGATCAGGCACATCCGGCGCCTGCGCATTCACACTCGCCTGCCCGTCGTCCTGCCCGATCGCGTCGACGAAGCCTTGATCGCCTGGCTCGAGCGCCTGCCCTGGCCGGTGGTCATGGTGCTGCACGCCAATCACGCGCGCGAGTTCGACCGCGATGTCGATGGCGCGCTCTCGCGGCTTCAGCGAGCCGGTGCATACCTGCTCAACCAGGCCGTACTGCTGGCCGGGGTCAACGACTCGGCCGAGGCACTGACCGCGTTGATGCGGCGCAGTTTCGAGGCCGGCGCCCTGCCCTATTATCTGCACTTGCTCGATCCGGTGTCGGGCGCGCAACGCTTCGATTGTGACGACACGCGGGCGCGCGAACTGATGGAAACGCTACGCCGGGAACTGTCCGGCTATCTCGTCCCGCGACTGGTGCGAGAGCGCGCCGGTGCGCCCTACAAAATTCCGGTACTTTAATCCCGGCTCCGGCAACGATAAGATTCGAAGCAACATAACCAAAGGCAAGCACATGGCCAAGCAGCCGACCGAGATTCGCATACTCACCGTCACCGACGACCCATCGGCTCCGCGTCAGCTATCCCAGATGCTGGGCGACGACGCCGGGGTGAGAACCCTGTTTGCCGATACCGGCAATGCCGTACAGCGAACCTTCGAGTCCGAACCCATCGACATGGTCATGGTCAACGTCGATTCGGCCGACCTGCCCCTGTTCGAGGCCAGCACTCGCGCCGCACGCGAACAGGACCGCTTCGTACCGGTGCTGGCATTGATCGACGAAGAAGATACGGAAGCGGCCCTGGCCGTGGCCGCCGCCGGCGTCGACGGCTTCGTCAACCAGGCCGGCCTGCGCCAACTCAAGCGACTCGTCACCCACCAGGTCGAATCGCTCAGGGCGCGCAGGGACGCCGAAATTGCGCTCAGAAGCCTGGCCGACATCGAGGATCGCTACACCCTGCTGCTCGACAGTTCCAGCGAGGCCATCGCCTACATTCACGAGGGTCTGCACATCTACGCCAACCGGGCCTACCTGGAATTGTTCGGATTCGATTCCTTCGAAGAGCTCGAGGGCCTGTCCATGCTCGATTTGCTCTCGGCCAGCGATGAAGTACCCGACCTCAAACAGGTGCTCAAGGCCATCGCTCGCGACGAGCTGCCGAGCGAGGCCCTGCAGCTCAACGCCCACTGCCAGGACGGCACGGCCTTTACCGCCTCGGTCTCGTTTTCGCCAGCGCGCTACGGCGGTGAGTACTGCGCCCAGATGCTGGTGCGCGAAAAGGTAACGCAGGGTGATCCCGAGCTCGAGGAAGAATTGCGCAAGCTCCGGACCTCGGACCTGCTGACCGGCATGCTCAACGCGCCGGCCTTCACCGAGCTGCTCGAGCGCGCAGTCGACGGGCGCTCCGATACCAGTGGGCTAACGGTGCTGGTCATGTCGCTCGACGATCACGACCAGCTGCTCGACAAGGTCGGCGTGGGTGCCACTGACGACCTGGTCGGAGAAGCGGCCAATCTTTTCCGGGACGTCGCCGGCGAAACGCACGAAATGGCCCGCCTGCGCGATCACAGCTTTGCACTGTTCGCCGAGTGTGACGACCGGGAGGAGGCCGAGAAACTGGCCAGCGACATCGTGGAACAATCGACCGGACGCATCATCGACGTGCGCGATACCAGCCTGACGGTCTCGGCCAGCATCGGACTGGCGATCGCAGGCAGCGAACTGCATCACCCTGACACGCTGATCGAGCAGGCCGAGTCGGCGCTGGCCGAAGCCATGCGTGCCGGCGGCAAGGGCTTCGTCCGTTACCGGCCGCGCGTATCCGCCGAGGGCGACGAGGACGATGCCGCCTGGGACGAGCGGCTGCGCCATGCCCTCGACCAGGACGAGTTCGGCCTGGTCACTTCACCGATCACCAGCATGGAAGACGATGAATTCCTGATCAGCGAGGTGGAAACGCGCCTGCGCCCCGAAGACAGCGACGAGGTCATGCTGCCCGCCGTCTATATGGCCGCCGCCGCGCGTGTCGGCCTGGCGCCACGCGTGGACGCTGACATGCTTGACCGCCTGGAAGCGCTGATCAACGAACGCAAGGAACCGGACGCACAGTGGCTCGTGCCGCTCAGCCTGGAAACGCTCACGGATGAGTCGGCCATCGAGGCAATCGAAAAGCGACTTGCCGACGGCCCACTCTCTCCGACCGGATTGATTCTCGGTTTCCGTGAAGCCGAGGTGCGCGAGAAGCTTCGACCCGTGCAGGCCTTCATCGAGCGCCTGAGGAAACTGGATTGTCGCTTCGCCCTGTGCGACGTCGGCCCGGATGCCCCGATCGACAGCCAGCTACGCCACCTCGACATCGATTTCGCGCGACTCGCCCCTGAAATGATCCAGGACCTGAGCGACAACGAGGAACGACGCCAGAAACTGTCGACCCTGGTCAGCGAAGCTCGCCAGCACAGGACCCGAATCATCGCTCCGCGAGTTGAGAATACCGGTGATTTGGCTACTTTGTGGCAATTCGGAATTATTTTGGTGCAGGGGGAATTTGTGCGCGAGGAGGCTTCCGTCTAGGTTGGGTCGCGCCTGCTTCGCAGGCTGGTGGCGGGTGATTTGTCGTTTTGCTGCTGCTAGTTTGTGCGTTGCTACCGCCGGGTTCGGCGGTCTCGACAAGTCAAAGGCGATTTCGCCCGCCTGCTTCGCAGGCTGATGGCGAGTAACTTTTGTCAGTCGCGACAAAAGTCACCAAAAACGCTCTTAGAAGACGCGGTTGGTCCGCAGGACCAGATGGCTCTTGGGCTTAACGGAGATACCGCTTTTGCCTTCGCTAATGCTCGGTCGTGAAACATGGCGTTTTCGTTAAAGCCCTGGCGTAGCCCGCACCCAGACGGCACGACCTCGATCGGGGTCGGCTTCGATTGAGGGTGGGACAGTGATCGCTAGTGGAACGCCACTCGAAGTCGTTGTTCCAGACGCGGGCCGCTGCAAGCGTCATCGCAAGCCAGCATGTTCCTCAGCCGGGCACAAGCGAAGCCCCAGCCGGAGTCTGTGAAGCCGCTCCGCAGCGAGATTTTCGAGACGTAACCGCCTGCTTTTAAGCGCGTTTTTTGGTTACTTTTTTCGCGCGGGAAAAAAGTTACCCGCCATCAGCCTGCGTAGCAGGCGGGCGGAACAGAAGTTGACTTGTCGAGGCCAGCAAGCCTCGCAGCAGCCGCATATCGACTAGAGCCGCCGGAGGCAGACGGGCGGCATCAAACCGCGCCCTGGGACAGCGCCCGGATGCGCTCCTCCAGGGGAGGATGGCTCATAAGCAATCGCTTGAGGCCTTGCCCCACCCGGCCACGAATCCCGAAAGCTTCCACCGATTCCGGCAGCTGCGCCGGGCCGCGAGCCTGGCCCAGGCGCTTGAGGGCAGCGATCATGTTGTGCCTCCCGGCCAGTTGGGCGCCGCCGGCATCGGCCCGGAACTCGCGCCAGCGCGAGAAGGCCATGGTGATCATGCTGGCCAGGATGCCGAGCACGATCTGCAGCACGATCACGGTCACGAAATAGCCCGGACCGTAACCGCGCTCACTGCGAAACACGACCCGATCGATAATCTGGCCGAGTACCCGCGAAAGCAACAGCACGAAGGTATTGAGCACGCCCTGTAGCAGCGTCATCGTGACCATGTCGCCATTGGCCACGTGCGAGACTTCGTGGGCCAGAACGGCCTCGACCTCGTTCGTTTGCATGTGGTGTAGCAAGCCACTGCTGACAGCCACCAGGGCGTTGTTGCGTGACGCCCCGGTGGCAAAGGCATTGGGCTCGGGCGCGTCGTAGACGGCCACGTCGGGCATGCCGATACCGGCTTCCTTCGCCTGCCGCGCTACGGTATCGACCAGCCACTTCTCGGTAGCATTGCGCGGCTTTTCGATCACCTGGGCCCGGGTGCTCATCAGGGCGATCTTCTTCGACATCAGAAGAGAGATGAAGGCGCCGCCCATGCCGAAAATCACTGCAAAGCCCAGGATGAATGCGTGGTTGAGATCGATGCCCTGGCGTATCAGCCACGGCTCGAGCAGATTCATGACCACACCCAAAACCAACAGGACCGCCATGTTGGTTGCCAGAAACAGAACAATTCGCCGCATCACGAACCTCGACTTCAATCGCATGGACTAGACCGTAGAATGGCGCTTTCGCCCATCGTTTCCAAGTCACTCCGTGTCCCAGGCCAACGACACCACAAAACCCTATGTCGGACGTTTCGCGCCCTCGCCCACGGGCGTGCTGCACTTCGGATCCCTGGTTGCCGCGGTTGGCAGTTATCTGCGAGCACGCAGCCAGAATGGCCGCTGGTTGATCCGGGTCGAGGATCTCGACCCGCCCCGTGAAGTACCCGGAGCCGCCGAGGAACAGATCGCCACCCTGGCGCGTTTCGGCTTGCGCTCCGATGCCCCTGTCAGCTACCAGAGTCGCTCGGCATCACTGCACGACAAGGCCCTGAAACAACTGCTCGACAACAAGTCGGCCTACTGGTGCGGCTGCAGCCGGCGCCACCTGCCGCCCGACGGTATCTACCCGGGTACCTGCCGGGATGGCTTGCCACCAGGGCGGGAACCGCGCAGCGTGCGCCTGCGCACCGACGATGCCGAGACCGAATGCTTCGTCGATGTGATCCAGGGCGAGTATTGCGATCACCCCGGACGGATCGGCGGCGACTTCATCATCCGCCGCGGGGACGGGTTGATCGCCTACCAGCTGGCCGTGGTCGTTGACGACGCCGCGACCGGGATCACCGAGGTGGTGCGCGGCGCCGATCTGCTCGATTCGACGCCACGCCAACTGCTCGTCTACCGGCGCCTGGGCCTGTCGCCGCCAGGCTGGATGCACCTGCCGGTCGTCACCGACGATCAGGGCCGCAAGCTGAGCAAGTCCGATAATGATGACCCGGTCGCTGCCAGAACGCCGTCGGAGGCCATGCGCCTGGCCCTGCGCGCACTGGGCCACGAACCGCCCGCCGGCACCCGCTCGCTGGATGCACAGTGGCAATGGGCCCGAGAGAATTTCGATCTGCAGAGGATTCCTCGCGGCCCCGTCGCCGTCGGGGTTCATCCTGCATGACGGGAACGTTATACTCTCTGGTCAACCAGCGGCCACGGCCTTTGCATGAACTCCAGCTACCTCGACTTCGAACAACCCATCGCCGAACTCGAAGCCAAGATCCGCGAACTGCGCAACGTCGGCTCCGGCGCCTCGATGAATCTCGAGGACGAAATCAGGCGCCTCGAGCAGAAGTGCCGCGATCGCACCGAAGCCATCTTCTCGGAACTGAGCGACTGGCAGATTTCACAGCTGGCACGCCACCCGCAACGCCCTTACACCCTCGACTACGTGCCGATGGTGTTCGACCGCTTCGAAGAGCTGCACGGTGATCGCCACTTCGCCGACGATCACGCCATCGTCGGCGGCCCGGCCATGGTCGATGGCATGAGCGTGATGCTGATCGGTCACCAGAAGGGCCGGGATACGCGTGAGAAGGTCTATCGCAACTTCGGTATGCCGCGCCCGGAGGGTTACCGCAAGGCCCAGCGCCTGATGGAGATGGCCGCCCGCTTCGGCATGCCGATCGTCACCTTTATCGACACCCCGGGCGCCTATCCCGGCGTTGGCGCCGAGGAACGCGGCCAGTCCGAGGCGATTGCCCGCAACCTCGCCGTGATGTCGCGCCTGCCGGTACCGATCATCTGTTTCGTGATCGGTGAAGGCGGTTCCGGCGGGGCTCTGGCCATCGGCGTGGGCGACCGCACCAGCATGCTGCAGTACAGCATCTATTCGGTCATTTCGCCCGAAGGCTGTGCCTCCATCCTGTGGAAAAGTGCAGACAAGGCACCCGTGGCGGCCGAAGCAATGAGCCTGACTGCCCGCAAGCTCAAGCGGCTCAAGCTGATCGACAAGATCATCAAGGAACCGGCCGGTGGCGCTCATCGCGCGCCGCAGGAAGTGGCGGTGCGGATTCGCGAGACCATCGTCGCCCAGCTCGGGCATCTGTCGAATCAGCCCACACAGACGCTGCTCGATGAGCGCTATGAACGACTGATGGCGCCTGGAGCCTTCGAGCGCCAGTAAGCGCCGTGCGGCCATGACGGCCAGACGCCCACCTCCGCTCCATTCCCTGCCCGAAGCGGGCGACGTCATCGTCGCCTTCAGCGGCGGTCCCGATTCGGTCTGCCTGCTGCACGCCCTGCTCGAGCGATACGGCCGCGAGCGCCTGCACTGTGTTCACATCGATCACGGTCTCGACAGCGGCAGCTCTGCGCGGGCGAGGCGCGCTGCAGAACTGGCCGGACAGGCGGGCACGACCTGCGACGTGCTGTCGATCGAAGTCGAACCCGGCGACGGCGTCGAGGCCGCGGCCCGACACGCCCGCTATGTGGCCCTGGCCGGGCGGATGGAGCCGGGTGACGTGTTGGTCACCGCCCACCACGCCGATGACCAGGTCGAAACCATCCTGTTGCGACTGCTGCGCGGGGCCGGACCGGAAGGCCTGTCCGGCATTCCGCAGCAACGCGCATTTGCCGGCGGCTGGTTGATCCGGCCATTGCTCGACTGGACCCGATCGGAGATCGAAGCCTTCCTGGCCGAACGCGGCCTCGATTCGATCCGGGACCCTGCCAACGATCTTCCGGACTTCGATCGTAATCAGGTCCGTCACCGATTGCTGCCGCTCATTCGCGAGCGCTGGCCCGGGGCCGACGAGGCCATTCTGCGCTCGGCGCGCCTGTGCCGGGGCGCCGCTCGCTTCATCGCCGATCGCACATCGATCGATCTCGAACAGGCACTCGACGGGAACTGCTCCCTCCGGCTCGATCGACTGGCAGGAGACGACGACTGGTACCGGGGAGAAATCCTTCGCCGCTGGTGCCTGCGATTGGGATGGACGCCGCCACCGGGACGACAGCTGGAAGCTTTTGCTGGGCAACTGGCCGAGGCCGATGCGGACCGGGTACCCGAATTGCGCTGGCAGCACCACTGCATTCGCCTCTGGCGACAGCAATTATGGGCGGTAGACGTATCCGGGATTCCTGATGACTGGCTTCTGACCTGGGACGGTGCCGGGCCCCTCGAACTGCCTGGCGACCTGGGGCGGCTGGTGCTGGCCGGTCCGTCGGGCCCGCCCCTGCAATTGAGTGTCACATCAGGCCGGCCCGGTGAACGGTTGCGCCCGGGTCAGGGGCCGAGCCGACCGGTCAAGCAGCTACTGGTCGAGGCCGATGTGCCGCCCTGGCAACGCAACGCCTGGCCGCGTATTCGCAGCGGGGACCGACTGGTGGCCGTGGGTGATCGCTGGCTCGAAGCCGACTTCGCGGCCGAGCTGGAACGACGCGGCCAACGCCTGGTCTGGCGTCGCGACAACAGCGACGTGACGGATGCTGCGGTAGAATCGAAGGCATGAGCAACAAGAAGCAAACAGCAAAGGCCGGTGATGCCGAGCCGCAGGATTTCGAATCCTCGCTGGAGGAACTGGAAGGGCTGGTCGAAGCGCTGGAATCCGGAGAGTTGAGCCTGGCCGATTCTCTCGACCGCTTCAAGCGGGGCGTGACGCTTTCAAAGCGTTGCCACCAGTTGCTCGACCAGGCTCGACAGTCGGTCGAGGTGTTGACCAATCCCGAGGACGAAGACTCCGTGACGGACTTCGACACACCCCAGAACTGAAAGCCGTGACCTGCCGCATACTGATCGCCTGGATGCTGCTCGGACTGTGTTCACCCGTGCTCGGGGAAGTCTACCGTTGCGAGGCCGACGGAGTGATCGAGTTTTCCGATCGACCCTGCAACAGCGAGGCAGTGCGCCACAGCATTGTACGAGGGATCAGCCTGGTTCCCGCTGACGAAGATCTGGCAAAAATTGCTGAAGCCAATCGCCGGTACATCGAGGCCCTGCGTGAGCGCCGGGCGACCCGGCGGCAATCTGCCGCGGCCGCATCGCGGACCGACGAATCCGCCGAAATCGGCCAGCAGCCGGTGCAGACGATCCTGATCCCGTTCCGGGACCATCGTCATGGACGACCCAATCCCGGTACCGGGCCCACGCCGGTGAAGGCGCCGGATCAGCGTTACTCCGCGCTCAGCGGTCCCATCCTGGGCACCCGCAACCGCGAGCGCTGGGAGCCATCGAGCCGGTTCGATCAGCGGCGTCAATAGCCCTCGAGCAGGTCAACACCTTCGGGCACCGAGAATTGGAACAGGTCTGCCGAAAGTTCCGGGTTGCGATCGAGATCGAACAAGCGCAGGCGAGTGGTCTGGCCGAAGCTGTCGATCAGTTCAAGCACGGCTGGCTGCCGATCCTGGAATTCCAGGCGGCCCCGTTCGATTTCGGCGTTGTCGTCGAGCGGTACGAAATCGAACCCTGTGGCATCGCTGGCCGTCACGCGGTAGAAGCGCTCGAGCAATTCCGGCCGCATCAATACCAGTAGCGGGGATTCGTTCGCAGCCGGCTGCTCGCGCACCGTCACCTGCTCGAGCGATTCGTCGTAGTGCCACAACTGCTCGCCATCGGCCACGATCTCCTGCGGGAAGGGCTCATCGTAGTTCCAGCGAAAGTGGTCGGGACGCGAAAAGTACAGTTCGCCGGAGGATTCTTCCGTGACCGAGCCACCGGCATCGACCGTGACTTGCTCGAAGCGCCCGGACAAGGTCTCCAGGCCTTCGGCGAAGGCGTCAAGCTGTGCGCGTCCATTTTCGGCAGACGCACCAGTGGATGAAATCGTCAGTAAAAGGGCTGCCAGCCAGTCCATCATCATGTCGCGAATTCTCCTGTGGAGCCTTGAGCCTGCGAGTGTGCTTCAACCGTGCTGAACCGCGACTGACTCAGTCACGCGGCGGCGGCTTGGGTGCCAGCACCTCGCGCTGGCCGTTGTGCTCGGGTGGGCTGACGACGCCCTGCGACTCCATGTCCTCGATCAGCCGCGCGGCCCGGTTGTAGCCGATGCGCAGCTGCCGCTGGACGCCGGAGATCGAAGCCCGGCGGCTTTCGACCACGTAAGCCACGGCCTTGTCGTAGAGCTCGTCGTCGGAATCCCCGCTCCCGGCTTCCGGGAACCCGGTGGCGCCGATCTGCTGGCCATCAGTCGTGGTCTGGGTCTCCGCCAGCACCTCCTCGAGGTAATCGGGCTCACCCTGTTGTTTGAGCGATTCGACCACGGCGTGGACTTCGTGATCATCCACGAAGGCGCCGTGAATGCGCTCGGGCAGGCCCGAGCCGGGCGGCAGGTAGAGCATGTCGCCATGACCCAGCAACTGTTCCGCGCCTTGCTGATCGAGAATGGTGCGCGAATCAACGCGCGAGGACACCTGAAAGGCCATGCGTGTGGGGATGTTGGCCTTGATCAGGCCGGTGATCACGTCCACCGAAGGCCGCTGCGTGGCCAGAATCAGGTGAATGCCCGAGGCCCTCGCCTTCTGCGCCAGGCGCGCGATGAGCTGCTCGATCTTCTTGCCGACAATCATCATCATGTCAGCGAACTCGTCGACCACGACCACGATGTAGGGCAATTTCTCGAGCGCTGGCGGTTCTTCACCCTCGGCCAGGCCAGAGGGATCGACCAGCGGGTCGGGGATGGGCTGGCCCTTGCTTGCCGCCTCGGCCACCTTGCGGTTGTAACCGGCCAGGTTGCGCACGCCGACCGAGGCCATCAGCTTGTAGCGTCGCTCCATTTCGGCCACGCACCATCTGAGCGCGTTGGCCGCCTCCTTCATGTCGATGACCACCGGCGTCAGCAGATGCTGGATGCCCTCGTAGACCGATAGTTCGAGCATCTTCGGATCGATCATGATCAGGCGCACCTGATCGGGCGTGGACTTGTAAAGCAGGCTCAGGATCATGGCGTTGATCGCCACCGACTTGCCCGAGCCGGTGGTCCCGGCCACCAGCAGATGGGGCATGCGCGCCAGGTCGGCCACCATCGGCTTGCCGGAAATGCTCTTGCCCAGACCCAGGGTCAGCGGTGAGCCAGCCCTGGCGTAGGCTTCCGAAGCCAGAATCTCGCGCAGGTAGACGATCTCCCGGTTCTGGTTGGGAATCTCCAGGCCAATCACGCTCTTGCCCGGGATCACGTCGACCACACGCACCGAGATCACGCTCAATCCCCGGGCCAGGTCCTTGGACAGATTGGAAATTTGCGCGCCCTTCACACCGGGTGCCGGCTGCAGTTCGAAACGGGTAATCACCGGTCCGGGATGGACGGCCACGACCTCGACCTCGACGCCGAAGTCGGCCAGCTTGAGCTCGACCTGGCGGCTCATGGCCTTGAGCGCGTCCTCGGAATAGCCGGCGCGCTTGGCCGGCGGCTCATCGAGCAACTCCAACGGCGGCAGGTCGCCCGGCGAAAGATTCTTGAACAGCGGCTGCTGGCGGACCTTCTTCTCCCCTGGTTTGTTGGCTTCCAGTTCGACGCGCGGTTCAATCCGGACTTCCTTGCGCGACTTGCGTCGGATCGAGTCCCGCTTGCGGACCTCCTCGCGCTCGGCGCGGGCACGCCGACCGGCAAACCAGTCGCGTGCCTGCACCACGCGATCAATGGCCCAGGTCGCGCCAGCCAGCGCGGCGCGACCGGTGCGGTCGACCGCGTCGATCCAGGACAGCCCGGTAAACAGGGTGATACCGGCCAGGAATATGCTCAGACTGATCAAGACACCGCCGGTCAGGCCCAGCGAACCGACCATCGGTCCGGCCAGCACATCGCCGATCACGCCCCCGCCGGGACCGTCCGCTTCACCAGCTGATTGCATCGCCAGCAGCATGCACCCGGTCAACACGGCCAGCAGCAGGCCGCCGGTACGCACCGACCATTCAGCCAGTCCGGCCGGTTCAGCGCGCTCACTGAGCACGCGAAACCCGGCAAATCCGATCAGTAGCGGCGCGGCGTAAGCCATGTAGCCGAACAGGGCCAGGAACAAATCGGCCAGCCATGCGCCGAATGCGCCGCCGAGATTGTTGACGCCGTCTTCGGCGGCCGCGCGCGACCAGCCCGGATCGCCCGGGTCGTGACTGAGCAGACAAAGCAGGAGATAGACGGCCGCGACCAGGATCAGCAGGAACAGGGCCTCGGACAGGCGCCGCTTCATCGCCAGCGCGGACTCGTCGACCGGTTCCTTCTTCCTCGTGCGCTGGGTCACCTATGATCCTGCATCAGGTTTGAGATCCAATTTGTTGATTATGCTTGCTTAAGGGCCGGGTGTACAAGTTCGCCGTCGCGCACGTTCACGCCCTTGGCGAGGGCCTCGACCTGGAGCCAGTCCGGGCGCGCCATATGCTGCACATAGGGCAGAATGGCCGCCGACAATGCCTGACTGGATGTGCGCGGCACCGCGCCGGGCATGTTGGTGACGGCAAAATGCGTCACGCCATCAACCTGGTAGGTCGGGTCGGCATAGGTGGTCGGTCGCGTGGTCTCGACGCAGCCGCCCTGATCGACCGAGATGTCGACCACCACCGCCCCTTCGTTCATCGACGAGATCATCTCGCGGGTAATCACGTGCGGCGCCCTGGCGCCGGTGACCAGCACCGCGCCGATGACCAGGTCAGCCTTGGACACGAACTCGGCCACGGTCTCGACATAGGGATAAAGTGCCGTCACATTGGGGCCGATGGCCATCATTTCGGCCAGGCGGTCCTGACGCTTGTCGAAGACCGTCACACGAGCGCCGGAGGCAGCCGCCAGGCGCGCCGAGTTGCCACCAGCCGCACCGGCGCCGAGCACCACGACATGCCCGCGATCGGCTGCAGGAAGACCACCAAGCAGTACGCCGCGCCCGCCTTCGGGCTGGTGTAGCAGATGGGTACCGACCTGGACCCCGATCCGACCGGCGATATTGCTCATCGGAGCCAGCAGGGGCAGCGAGCCATCGCTGTCCTCGACCGTTTCGAAAGCCACGCCGGTCAGGCCGATGTCGAGCAGGCGATCGGTCAGTTTCGGCTCGGCGGCCAGGTGCAGGTAACAGAACAGCAGGTGGTCGGAGCGCAGGTGGTCGAGGTCTCCGTCGATCGGTTCCTTGACCTTGACCACCAGCTCGGCCTTGCCGTAGAGGGCTTCGGCATCGGGCAGGACATCCACCCCGGCCTGGCGGAAATCGTCGTCGGAAAAACCGCTCTTGTCGCCGGCTCCCGATTGAATCAAGACCTCGTGTCCTGCGCGCACAAGATCTCCGCAGGCTGCAGGGACCAGTGCCACCCGACCTTCCAGGGTCTTGATCTCGCGGGGAATTCCGATTCGCATCCTCGTGCTCCTTCAAAGCTGCCAAAATAAAAGGACCGATCGTCGACCGGCCCGCCTTGGATTAGTGTGCGGGCGACCACAAGTCATTGCCTTTGAAGCGCCCGGCCCGAAACGGAGAAATTATACATGTCCGACCCCCGACATTTCCGCCTGCTGATCCTCGGTTCCGGCCCCGCCGGCTACACCGCGGCCATCTACGCGGCGCGCGCCAACCTGCAACCGGCCCTGATCACAGGCATCGAACAGGGCGGCCAGCTGACCACAACCACCGACGTGGAAAACTGGCCCGGCAGCTATCCCGACCTGCAGGGGCCGGCACTGATGCAGCAAATGGGGGCGCACGCCGAAGCCTTCGACACCCAGATCATTTTCGATCACATCCACACGGCCGACCTGCTACAGCAGCCCTTCCGGCTCGAGGGCGACAGCGGCGTCTACACCTGCGACGCCCTGATCATCGCCACGGGCGCATCGGCCCGCTATCTCGGCCTGCCCTCGGAAGATGCCTTCAAGGGCCGGGGCGTGTCGGCCTGCGCGACCTGCGACGGGTTCTTCTACCGCGAAAAGCCGGTCGCCGTCATCGGCGGCGGCAACACGGCCGTCGAAGAAGCACTGTATCTGGCCAACATCGCCAGCAAGGTGACCCTCGTCCACCGCCGCGACGAGCTCAGGGCCGAAAAGATCCTGCAGGATCGCCTGTTCCAGAAGGAATCCGAAGGCAAGGTCGAGTTTCGCTGGAACCACGTCCTCGACGAGGTACTGGGCGACGATGACGGCGTGACCGGCATGCGCATCAAACAGGTACAAGGCGGCGAGACCAGCGAGATCGACCTCGACGGTGTCTTCATCGCCATCGGCCACGATCCCAACACCAAGATCTTTGCCGACCAACTCGACATGACCAATGGCTACATTCACATCCGGACCGGCCAGGAAGGCATGGCCACGGCCACTTCGGTCCCGGGCGTATTCGCCGCCGGCGATGTCGCCGACCACATCTACCGCCAGGCGGTGACCTCGGCCGGCTTCGGCTGCATGGCCGCGCTGGATGCAGAACGCTATCTTGACGAGCAACAGGACTGAATCGCCGACACTCGAGAAGCCGTTCTCGCACATCGACGAGTCGGCCTGGAACGGCCTGTGCGCCACCGGGCCATTCGTCGACTGGCGCTTCCTCGCCAGCGTCGAGAGCGCCGGATGTACGGGTGCCAACAGCGGCTGGCGGCCCCTGGCCCTGGTCGAGACGGAAGCCGATGAAATCCTCTGTGCCGCACCGGCCTGGCTCAAGGAGCACTCCCACGGCGAATTCGTTTTCGACTTCGCCTGGGCCCACGCCTCACAGCAGGCCGGAATGCCGTGGTATCCCAAGCTGCTGGTCGCCGCGCCCTTCACCCCGGTCACCGGTCCGCGCCTGCTCGGCAGTGATCGTCATCCGCAGGCTGCACTGCGGCTGGTCAGGCGCATGGAAAGCCTGGTCGAGACGCTCGATCTCTGGTCGGCCGGCGTCAATTACTGCGACGAGAACGACACCGGGGTGCTGCGCGAGGCCGGCTGGCTCGAGCGTTTCGACTGGCAGTACCACTGGCATAATACGGGCTACCAAGACTTCGATGATTTCCTCGCCCGGCTGCGCCACAAGCCACGCAAGAACATCCGCGCCGAGCGCCATCGCGTGCATGCCGATGGCTGGCACTTTCGCTGGCGCGACGGCAGCACACTGAGTGAGGCCGAGCTCGATCTGGTCGAGCGCTGCTACCAGGTCACCTTTGCCCTGTACGGCAACCTGCCCTCGCTCAACCGGGAGTTCTTCGAACGTGCTGCGACCAGCTTCGGTGATCAGTTCCTGGTCTGCATCGCCGAACACGACGGCAAGGACCTCGCCTGCGCGGTGTATTGGCGTGACGAAAAGCGGCTGTACGGTCGCTACTGGGGCAGCCTGGTCGAGACCCGCGATGTTCATTTCGAAACCTGCTACTACCAGGGCATCGACTACTGCATTACCGAGGGCCTGGAATGGTTCGAGCCCGGCGCCCAGGGCGAGCACAAGATCCGGCGCGGTTTTCTGCCGCACAAGACCCGCTCCTTCCACTACATCCGCCATCGCGGCCTGCGCGAGGGCATCAGGCGCTGGCTGGAAAGCGAAGGAGCCTGGCTCGAGCAGCGCCGCGAGCAACTTGAGCAGCTCGACCCCTATCGGAGCGAAGGATGAACGGACCCGTTCCGCGACTGGGCGATGCACCCGACAGCCCCTTTCCGGATCCGCTCGCCGATCCGCGCGAGGACGGCCTGCTGGCCTGGGGTGGGGACCTTCATCCAGGCCGCCTGCTCAAGGCCTACCGAAAGGGCATCTTTCCCTGGTACGAGGCGTCCGGCCCGATCCTGTGGTGGTCGCCCGCGCCGCGGGCCGTGATGCTGCCCGGGGGCATGCACATCTCCCGGCGGCTGCGGCGCAGCCTGCGTCAGGGCCGGTTTCATGTCAGCGCCGACAGTTGCTTCGAGGCTGTCATCGCCGCCTGCGCCGGACCGCGTCACGACCAGGACGGGACCTGGATCACCAGCGACATGCAGCAGGCCTACATCGAACTGCATCGGCTCGGCCACGCCCACAGTATCGAGATCCACACCGAGGACGACGAGCTGATCGGCGGTCTCTACGGCGTCGCAATCGGGCGCATCTTCTTCGCCGAATCCAAGTTCCACCGCCGGCGCGATGCTTCAAAGTTCGCACTCGCCGCGCTGATGCGCGCGCTCGAGACCTGGGAATTTCTGCTGTGCGACTGCCAGTTGTGGAATCCACACCTGGAACGGCTGGGCGTCACCCTGCTCTCCGGCGAGGTATTCCAGGCCGCCCTCGCCCGGGGAACGCACCAGCCGGCGCCGGTCGCAGACTGGCGCTCGGCCATCGGCGACGTCGACTTCAGTCGTTGGTAGGTCGTCCTGCCAGATCCCGAAGCAGCTTGCGCAGGTCCGCGTCGGTCTCGCGCGCGCCGCGCTTGACCACGGCCAGGTCAAGCGTCGCCAGAGCAAGTGCGCCGAACAGTTGGCGCTGCTGTGCGGGCAGCCTGTCCAATGCATCAACCACGCGTCGGCAGGCCGTGAAATCGCTGCGCTCGATCGGCCCGGTCAGGGCACGAACGGGATCACTTGCGCGTACGGATTCGAGCGTGCCCTGCTGCAGATCGCTCAGCACTTCGGCCGCCTGTGCCTCCGGCAGGCCGGCCAGGACGGCCAGCTCCCGCGCCAAGGCCTGGGTCGTCACCAGGAAGTTGCTGGCCGCAACGGTGGCGGCATGCCAGGCGCCCTTGTGCGTCGAAGCGAAGCTCAACCAGCGCGCGCCGGCGGCCTCGAACACCGGCTGCAGGCAGTCGAGCGCTTCCCTTTCCCCTTCCGCCACGCACCAGGTCCGCTCGAAGTGCTCGACGGCAAACCGCGGATCGGCAAAGGCACGTACCGGGTGCACGCTCGCGACCGGCACCTCCAGGGGCGAGAGCACATCGGCCGGCAGGGCCCCGGAAAGATGAAAGGCCAGCGCCGGCCGAACCGGCAAGCGTTGTGACAGCGAGTGGATCTTGCTTGCCAGCACACCATCGGGCAGGCCCAGCATCAGCCAGCCTCCGGCCAGGCGCTCGTCGGAAGCCGTTGCCGGCTCGCCGCCGCCAATGAATGCGACCGCATCGGCCGCGCTTTCAAGCGTGCGATTGATGACCAGGCCCGGACGCACGCGGCCGGTGGCAATGAGCCGCCGTGCAATGGCGCGTCCCGCGCGGCCGCAGCCGATGACATGGAGCGCCGGCACGCCCATGCTCAGTCGCGCGAGGCCGGCAGTTGCGGCGCGCCACCGGGCGATTGTTCGAGGTAATCTTCCAGGCGCTCGAGCCCTTCCCGGTAGTCCTTGCCGATCAGCCCGGGCAGGATCAGGCCAACGTATCGCCCGACCAGGTCGAGGGCACCGAACTGTGCCCGCATGCCCCAGCTGACTCGCTGACCGCCTTCATCCGGCGTGACATGAAACCAGTTATCGAACTCGGTATCGGCCATCTCGAGTATCAGTTCGACGCGCTCGGGCGGTGTCGTGCCGACGATCCGTAGTCGGCTCTCGCCGGATTCCGGCGTTTCCCGCCACACCAGCGTCGCGCCCACGCCGCTATCCGGGCCTTCGAGGCGCCAGTCCATATCCGGGTTGCGTACCAGCCAGGGGGCCCATTGCGTGAAATGGTGCAGATCACTCAGGACCTCGAACAGGACTTCGGGCGATCGATCGATCACGCGCGAGCGCTCGACCACGAGGGTCGTGGGCAACATGAAGCCAATGACGATCAGGACCACGATCATTGCCAGCAGGATGCCGAACAGCTTTCTCACCATTTCACGGGTTCTCCTCTTGCCTCAGGGCCAGCGGTCTCCGAAACGATTGTCATCCAGGTCGTTGGCCTCGTCGGGAAACTCGTCTTCCCAATCGTAGCGCTTCATCGGCGGCAGATCCTGGTGCCGAAAGACGATCGCCAGCACGATTCCGATGATGGCTCCGCAGGCGTGCAGTTCCCAGCTGACACCCGATTCGAGCGGCAGCACGCCCCAGAGCAGAGAACCGTAAAGAAACCAGATCAGCAGCGACACCCCGACCGAACGCAGATCACGCCGCAGAACGCCCGCCACGAACACATAGGCCAGGATACCGTAGACCAGTCCACTGGCGCCGATATGCAGGCTCGATCGAGCGATCAGCCAGGCCAGGGCCGCGCTGCCGACATAGATCATCGGCAACGCCTTCAGCGCTGAATTGGGATAGAGAAACAGCATCGCCACCCCGCCGACAAAGAGCGGAAAGGTGTTCGAGGCGATGTGTGCCAGATTGGCGTGCAGCAGCGGCGTCGTGACCAGTCCGAGAAGCCCTGCGGCTTCACGTGGCCGCAACCCGAAGCGGGCCAGGTCGAGACCGGCGAGCAGGTCGAGCAGAAACACCGCCCAGATCACGGCGACGAACCCGGCGGTCAGGCGCACGGCCAGACCGAAATTGCGTCGGGCCCGCTTCGAGGCGGTGTAGGCCGGATCGGGTCGCTCCAGATGCATCAGGTAGCGGGACCGGTTCGCACCAAAGCCTCGGCAATCTGCGCCTGGGCACTTCGGCGCAGGTCGCCGAGATCTTTCGCATTCATGCCCTGCGTATCGATCGGCTGATGAACCACCAGTCGCACCCGCCCGGGTCGGATGCGCAGGCTGCCGGCCGGCAGGATATCGCGTGATCCGATCACCGTCACCGGCAGCACCGGAAGCTGCTTCTCAATAGCAACGCGGAAAGCGCCTTTCTTGAAGGGCAGCAGCGCGCCACTGCGACTGCGAGTGCCCTCGGCGAAAAACATCAGGCCGGTTCCCGGCTTGAGGTGTCCGACGGCACGGTTGATCGCGTTGCGGGCCTGATCGGGATCCGAGCGATCGATAAAGACATGACCGATGGCCCGACAGCCGGCCGCCACGAAGGGAATACGGCTCAGTTCGGCCTTGGCCACCCAGCGCAGGTCCAGGCCGATCCAGCCATAAACCACCGGAATATCGAACTGACTCTGATGGTTGGCCACGACCACGTAGGACTGGTTCCGGTCGACATGCTCCATGCCCTCGACCTCGACCCGGACCGGCACCAGCCACGACAGGATCCGGCCCCAGGGCACGGCGACATACAGATTGGCCAGGCGCGGCGAAACCAGCAATGCCAGCGGCACCGACAGCAGCGCCCCGACCAGTGTGGTCACCGCCGCCAGCGGCACGTAGACGAGCCACTGGTAAAGCGGATAGAGGTTGAGCCAGGCCGGCTGCGGGGAGCGCGATACGGTCATGCCGTCATGCTACACAAAACGGGGCGCCCGAAGGCGCCCCTGTACGTTGGCTGATGTTGGAAGGAAACGAGTCAGGCCGCCTCGGCGGACTTCTCCTCGCGACCCTCGATCACATGGCTCTCGCCGCTACCGATCTCGATCTTGCGCGGCTTCATCCGTTCGGGCAATTCGCGCTGCAGTTCAATGTGCAGCAGCCCGTTCTCCAGGTCGGCGCCGGCCACCTTGACATGATCGGCGAGCTGGAAACGGCGCTCGAAGCTGCGATTGGCAATGCCCCGATAGAGGAACTCGCGGTCTCCTTCGTCGGCCTCGGAAGGCTCGTTCTTGTTGCCGGAAACCGTCAGTGTGTTCTGCTCGGAGACGATGTCGAGTTCGTCACGGCCGAAACCGGCCACCGCCATGGTGATGCGGTAGCGGTCCTCGCCCAGCGACTCGATGTTGTAGGGCGGATAACCGTTGGTATCGACGCGTTGCGCGTTCGAAAGCATGTCGGCCAGGCGATCAAAGCCAATGGCCGTGCGGTACAGGGGTGAAAGATCGAATGTGTTCATAACCGTATCCTCCTTATGAAGCAATCGGTATTGGGTTGACAACTGCCCGCCTGTATCAGGCCGGGCGTGATGAGACCCCTTGCGGCGATCTCGTCGATATAAATGTGGCTCGCCGCGCCCGCTTTCAAGACGTCGACGCGATGTCGTCGAAGACCCCCTGGATGAACCAGCCGCCCTCGCCGGCGTGCTCGTGGAAAACCCACAGGCGGCGGCCTTGACGGTCGCGGGCGATGAAGTAATCGCGCCGGCATTCCACGCCGTCCCACCAGCCGGCCTCGATCCGTTCCGGCCCCTCTTCCAGGCACAGCTGCTCGCGCCGGCAGGAGCGCGGCTCGGGCAAGAGCCAGGTTGGCCGCGGCCGCTCGTCCTCGCAGCGCACCGGGGTTCCCGGCGCGACCCAGCGCCAGGCTCTTTCGGGACGATGATCGGGCCGCACGGCCAGACCAGCCAGACCGCCCTCACCCACGCGCGCCTGCAATCGATCCAGCAGCGCCGGCCAGGCATCGCCACGGTTGTTGCCGCTCCACAGGTCGGCCTGCGGCGGGCGGTGCTCATCGGTACTCTCGGCATGCAGTTCGACGGCTTCCACCGCCCCCGGCAGCTCGAGTTTCTCGAGCTTGAGGGCGAGCAGTTCCAGCAAGCGAGCCTGATCCATACCCGGACGCGACAAGCCCACCTGAAGCGGCACGCTGCCGCCGCCATCCTCACGCCTGAGTGCAACATGCAGGCGTGTGAGCGCCTGATCGCGAACGTCCAGCCAGTGCGCCATGCGGGCCACGGCGCGGCGCAGCACGAACAACAGGGCCGAACTGTCGCTGCTGGCCGCCGGCAGTTCCAGCCGCAGCCGGAATGTCTCCGGCGGCTGCCAGGCGGCCAGCGGCGTGGGTGATCGCCCTTCCAGGCAGGCCAGGCGCCGGTTCAGCTCCGACCCGAAGCGCCGCGCCCGCTCAGGCTTCGGCAAGCGCAGCAGATCGGCCACGGATTTCAGGCCGCAACCCGCCAGGGCATGTGCCTGTTCCTCATCCAGGGCCAGTGCGTCCAGGGACAGGTCCGCCAGTTTCTCGCGCATGGTGCCCGGGCTGGCGGCATGCAGACCGTGACGGGCAAACAGCCGGGCCGTGGCCGCCACCGGCGCCGAACCGACCCGCACCGGCAGACCCTCGTGTTCAAGCTGTGCGCAGAGGGTTTCGACCAGCGGCCGCAGGCCGCCGTAGAGGCGCCGGCTACCGGCAATTTCCAGTACCACGCTGTCGGGTGGGGCCTGCACCACATGGCTGCTGACCCGCCAGGCACCCAGCGCCAGTTGCTCGATCAAGGCACGCTCGGCTCGCGAATGGCGCGGCCGGCTGGCAAGCGCCGGCGCGATCGCCAGCGCCGTGCTCAGCGGCTGGCCCGGCGCCACCCCGGCGCGCTGCGCCGCCGTGCTGGCCTGCAGAATCACGTGGCGGCCACGCCGATAGCCGTGCACGGCGTACAGCCCGGGCGGTTCCGGATCACACTGCCAGGCCGCCAGCAGGGGCAACTGCGGGCAGTGCAGCCCCAACCACAGTTCACCGGGCCGAGCGGACATGCTCTCGGTAGCGCGATAGTTCGATGACGGATTCAAACACCGGGGACAGTCGCCTCGACTCGACCAGGCCGGCCGGACTGCGCAGGACCTCGACCTCGGGCCCGGGACCCAGGCCCAGGCGCAGGGCCGAAACCGACGCCGGTGGCGACTGCCCGGGGCGATAGATCACGAAAGCCGGTCCCGGGCTCTGCTCGGAAGCCAGTTGCAGGCGACGCACGACCCGCTCCCCCACCCGGCCGGCCGGCGGCCAGACCACCACGCTACCGCACAAGCCGCTTTTCAGGCACTGCTCGGCCGCCCACAACACCTCACGGACCTCGCGCACCACCACCAGGTGCTCGAGCACCACACCCGCCTTGATCAGGGCCTGTGGCCCGGGCACCAGCATCGGCCCGGCCAGCACCACCGGCTGTTCCCGCTGTGTGCAGCGGGCCAGCAGCGGCAGCAGCAGGCCCAGTTCGCCGCAGCCGCTCACGCGCGGCAGAAACTCGGTCAGCCGGCCCAGCGGCCAACCGCCGGGCAGCCCGCGGTCGAGCCAGTCCAGACCGGTGGACACAGCCGGGAAGGACCTGCGTGCCCGTCCCCGCCAGAGATCGGAGCGTTGATCGAGCAGCTTTTCGAGCTGGACCTGAGCCCACATTGAAAGACTCCGTATGGGTGGATCAGGATACTATATAAATTTATAGTTTCTCAAAATCCGCGAATCATCGGAGTCCGTCATGCCCGCCTCGCCCCCACCCGGATACGCCGAACTGCATGCGCTGAGTGCCTTCAGCTTCCGGCGCTCGGCCGCGCAGCCACAAGCCCTGGTCCGGCGTGCCGCCGAGCGCGGCTATGCGGCCCTGGCGATCACCGACGAGTGCTCGATGGCCGGGGTGGTACGCGCCCACGAGGCGGTGCGGGAACACGGGGTTCATCTGATCATCGGCAGCGAGTTCCATCTTGACAGCCTCCACCTGGTGTTGCTGGCGCCCGACCGGGCCGCCTATGCACAGATCTGCCGCCTGATTACCCGCGCCCGGCGACGTGCCGGCAAGGGTGAGTACCGGCTCGAGGTCACAGACCTGGACGAGGGCCTCGAGAACGTGCTGGTGATCTGGAAACCGGCCCGACAAACGGGGAAGAGCTCCCCAAATCCTGTCGTCCCGGCCGAAGAGCCGGGACCTCGCACGTTCGACGGCGGCACGGCATGGATGAGAGATGCCACCAGGTGCGAGATCCCGGATAACCGCTTCGCGATTTCCGGGACGACAGAACGAGCGAACCAGCCAACCAGCGAACCAGCCAACGAAACTCTTGCCGCCTGGCTCAAACAGCGTTTCGGCAATCGCCTGTGGCTGGGCGCGAGCCGCCTGCTCGTCCCCGGCGAGCGTGAATGGTTGCGCGAACTCGAGCGGCTGGGCGAGCGTCACGGCATCCCGCGTCTGGCCTGCGGCGACGTACGCCTGGCAGTGCGTGAGGACAAGCCGCTGCTGGATGTGTTCACGGCCCTGCGCATGGGGCGGCCGGTGGCCGAGTGCGGCCTGGCCCTGGCCGCCAGCGGCGAGCAGCATCTGCGCGGCCGCGAAGTCCTGGCGAAGCTGTATCCGGGCGAATGGCTGAGCGAAACCCTGAGACTGGCTGAACGCTGCGCTTTCTCGCTCGACGAACTGAACTACCGCTATCCGCGCGAGCTGGTGCCGCAGCCGCTCAGCCCCATCCAGCATTTGCGCCAGCTCACCCTGGAAGGCGCCCGGAAACGCTACGGCAAGACCGTTCCGGAGACGGTTCAGGCCCTGCTCTCGCGCGAACTGGCCCTGATCGAGGCCATGGGCGTGGAAGCCTTCTTCCTGACCGTGCATGACCTGGTGGTCTTCGCCCGCTCGCGCGGCATTCTCTGCCAGGGCCGCGGCTCGGCGGCCAACTCGGCGGTGTGCTACTGCCTGGGCGTGACCGAGGTCGATCCGTCGAAACAGCAGCTGCTGTTCGAGCGCTTTTTGTCGAAGGAGCGCAACGAGCCACCGGACATCGACGTCGACTTCGAGCACGAGCGACGCGAAGAAGTGCTGCAGTACGTTTACGAAAAATACGGCCGCGAACGCGCCGCCCTGGCCGCGACGGTAATCTGCTACCGCCCGCGCAGCGCCATGCAGGATGTCGGCCGCGCGCTGGGCTTCGAGCCCGAACGCATCAACCGCCTGACCGCCTCGCTGGCCTGGTGGGACCAACCCGAAGTCTGGCCCGAGCGGCTGCGTGAAAACGGCCTCGATCCGGACGCGGCGCTGACGAAACACTTGCTCGAACTGACCGACCGCCTGATCGGCTTTCCGCGCCATCTCTCCCAGCATGTCGGCGGCATGGTCATATCGGATACACCGCTGTACGAACTGGTGCCGGTGGAAAACGCCGCCATGGCCGATCGCACCATCATCCAGTGGGACAAGGACGACCTCGAAACGCTCGGCCTGCTCAAGGTCGACTGCCTGGCGCTGGGGATGTTGACGGTGATCCGGAAAGCAATGGAGCTGGTGAACAGCAAGCACCAAATTCCAAGCACCAAATTACAAACAAATTCGAATGACCGAAATTCGAATGTTCAAAACCAGCCAACCAGCGAACCAGCCAACCAGCGAACGAAAGAACCACCCGAGGAACCAACGAAGCCGCGCAAGCTGACGCTGGCAGCCATTCCCCGTGAAGACGCCCAAACCTACGACATGCTCTGCCGCGGCGATGCGGTGGGGGTCTTCCAGGTCGAGTCGCGGGCGCAGATGGCGATGCTGCCGCGACTCAAGCCGCGCTGTTTCTACGACCTGGTCATCGAGGTGGCGATCGTGCGGCCCGGTCCGATCCAGGGCGATATGGTCCACCCTTATCTCGAACGTCGGCGGAACCCTGATGCCGTGGCCTACCCCAGCCCGGAACTGAAAACCGTGCTTGAACGCACCCTGGGCGTGCCGATCTTCCAGGAACAGGTGATGCAGATCGCCATGGTCGCGGCCGGCTTCAGCGCCGGCGAAGCCGACCAGCTCCGCCGGGCGATGGCGGCCTGGCGTCGGCGCGGCGGGCTGGAGCCATTTCGCGAACGGCTGCTCGAGGGCATGGGCGAACGCGGCTACTCCGACGAATTCGCCGAACGCATCTACCGGCAGATCTGTGGTTTCGGTGAATACGGCTTTCCCGAATCGCATGCGGCCAGCTTCGCCCTGCTGACCTACGTCTCGTCCTGGCTCAAATGCCACCACCCGGCCGCCTTTGCCTGCGCATTGCTCAACAGCCAGCCGATGGGCTTCTATGCGCCGGCGCAGATCATCAACGACGTGAAACGCCATGGCGTGCGGGTGTTGCCGGTGGATGTGCGCTATAGCGACTGGGATTGCACCCTTACAGGAAAGCACCAAGCACCAAATACCAAATCACAAACAAATTCGAAATTCGAATGTTCGAATGACCAAAACCAGCCAACCAGCAAACCAGCAAACCAGCAAACAACCCAACCGGCGGTCCGGTTGGGTTTTCGCATGATCAAGGGATTTCGCGAAGACGTCGCCGAACGGATCGCGCATGCGCGATCGGAATCTCCCTTCCGCGATGTCGACGAGCTGACCGAGCGGGCCGGGCTGGACCGGGCCGCTTTGCGAAAACTCGCCGATGCCGGCGCGCTCAAGGGGCTGGCCGGGCACCGGCACCGTGCCCGCTGGGCCGCGCTGGGGGCGCGACGCCAGGGGGATCTGCTGGCCGGTACCGAAATCCACGACAAACCGGTGCAACTCACCCTGCCCGATGCCCGCAGCGAGTTGATCGATGACTATGCCAGCCTGGGGCTCAGCCTGGAACGGCATCCGCTGAAACTGCTGCGCCGCCGGCTGGGACGGCAGACCCTTCGGGCCAATGAATTACCGCAACAGGCCGACGGACGCCGCCTGTCGGCGGCCGGCCTGGTCACGCACCGCCAGCGCCCGGGCACGGCCTCGGGTGTGGTCTTCCTGTCGCTGGAGGACGAGACCGGGATCATCAACGTGGTGGTCTGGCCGAAGCTGCTCGAACGCTATCGCCGCGAGGTGCTCGGTGGCCGCATCCTGCGCGTGCACGGCAAGCTGCAGAACGTCGAGGGCGTGTGCCACCTGGTGGCGGAACGTATCGACTGCCTCGATGACTGGCTGGCCGAACTCGACAGTCGCTCGCGGGATTTTTGTTAGGTAATGATCGTGACGGGACTCTTGGCGTGGCGGCTGACCTTGTCGCTGACACTGCCCAGCACCAGAGACTTCATGCGCGACAGGCCGCGGCGACCCATGATGACCATCACGCCGGGATCATCCTCGGTGAAGCGTACGATCTCCTCCGCCGGATCGCCGATCGAGGTGTCTTCGTCGAGTGCCTTGGGAGCGGCATCACCAAGTGCCTCCCGGGTGGCATCGAAGGCACGCTGCGCCGCGGTCTGGGCAGCCTGATCGATATCGTCGCGTGACATGCCGGCCATGCCGATGATCTCGACCGAAGCCGCAGGAAACACATAGAACAGGCGCATCGGTACATCCAGGCGCTCGGCCATGGTAGCGGCGAACCGCACGGCCCGGTTGGCGTTCTCCGAACCGTCGACCGGCACCAGGATTTCCTTGATCGGATCAGTCATCGCTCCATCTCCTCGAATCATGCATCAGCTTGCGGGTTAAAACACCCGATATCACATACTCTAGCAATCTCTCGCTGCCGCTTATTGACCTGAAACAATTTCAGCCCTGGTGGGATTCCAGCAAGCTTTCCAGAGCCGCCTCGTCGAGCAACTCGACGCCGAGCTCGCGGGCCCGATCAAGCTTGGACCCGGGATTGTCGCCGGCAATCACGGCCGTGGTGTTCTTCGACACGCTGCCGGTCACACGCGCACCCAGGGCCTCGAGCCGCTGCTTGGCCTGCGAGCGGGTCAGCGAGGACAAGCTACCGGTTAGCACGTAGGTGCAACCATCAAGCGGCCGTTCTCCCGCTGCCGCCGCGGCTTTTTCCGGCTCGTACTCAACGCCGGCGGCCAGCAGTTTGTCGATGACTTCGCGGTTGTGCGCCTCCTCGAAAAAAGCGTGTACATGGCGCGCCACCACCGGACCGACATCGCGCACGGCCTCGAGATCTTCCACCGAGGCCTGGGCCAGGGCATCGAGCGTGCCGAAATGCCGCGCCAGGGCCTGGGCGGTGACCGCCCCGACCTCGCGGATGCCGAGCGCGAACAGCAACTGGCCGAGCGTGACCCGCTTGCTGTTCTCTAGCGACTGGATCAGGTTGTCGGCCGATTTCTCGCCCATCCGCTCCAGGCCAGCCAGGGTGTCGCGGTCGAGCAGGAACAGGTCGGCCGGGCTGTGCACCAGGTCCTGCTCGACCAGCTGCGCGATGACCTTTTCGCCCAGGCCATCGATGTCCATGGCCGCACGTGAGACAAAATGCTCGAGCGCCCGCCGACGCTGGGCGGGACACACCAGGCCGCCGGTGCAGCGGGCAGCCGCTTCGCCCTCGACCTGCTCCACCGCCGAGCCGCACTCCGGGCAGGTCTCGGGCATGTGCCACTCGGGCAGTTCCTTTTCGCGCCGCTCGGGGATCGAGCGCACGATCTCGGGAATGACATCGCCGGCGCGCCGTACCACGACGTAGTCGCCGGGCCGCACATCCTTGCGACGCACCTCGTCGGCATTGTGCAGCGTGGCGTTGGTGACCGTCACACCGCCGACGAATACCGGCTCGAGCCGTGCCACCGGCGTAAGCGCGCCGGTGCGCCCGACCTGGACCTCGATCGACTTCAGCCGCGTCACCTCTTCCTGGGCCGGAAACTTGTGCGCCAGCGCCCAGCGCGGCGCCCGCGAGACGAAGCCGAGCTCCTGCTGCTGATCAAGATCGTCGACCTTGTAGACCACGCCGTCAATGTCGTAATCGAGCTGGTCCCGGCGTTGGCCGATCCACTCGTAGTATTCGATCAGTCCATCCAGACCCTGCACGGTGCGCGCCTCCGGGCTGACCGGGAAACCGAACTCGCGCAGCAAGGCCAGTATTTCCGAGTGACGCTCGGGCAAATCCTCGGCGTCAGCAGCCTGGTAGCAGAAAAAATGTAGCGGCCGGTTTGCCGTGATGGCCGAATCGAGCTGGCGCAGGCTGCCCGAAGCGGCGTTGCGCGGATTGACGAAGGTCTTGTCGCCGGCATCGGCCAGACGTTGATTGAGTTCGGCGAAGCCCGAACGCGTCATGAAGATCTCGCCGCGCACCTCGAGCACGTCGGGAAGCCGATCGCCACGCAGCCTCAGCGGCACCGCCCTGATCGTGCGCACGTTGGCGGTCACGTCCTCGCCGCGGCGACCGTCGCCGCGGGTTGCCGCCAGCACCAGCTTGCCGGACTCGTAGCGCAGGGCGATGGCGACGCCGTCGAGCTTGGGTTCAGCACTGTAGTCGACCGTTTCGATATCGAGCGTGTCACGCACCCTCCGGTCGAACTCGCGGACTTCATCCGCGCTGAAGGCATTGCCCAGGGAAAGCATGGGAATGCGATGCGCGACCGTCTCGAAGCCTTCGGCGGGTTCGGCACCAACGCGCTGGGTGGGGGAATCGGCCGTGACCAGTTCGGGATGCTCGCGCTCGAGCGCCTCCAGATCTCGCAACAGGCGATCGTATTCCGCATCGGAAATGACCGGATCGTCGAGCACGTAGTAGCGGTAGTTGTGCTCGCGGAGCGAGCCGCGCAGCTGCTCGATGCGCTGCCGGGCCGCCGCTTGCCGATCGCTCATGCAGGCTTGATCATGCCCGAGCGGCGATCGTACTCGCGCATTTCCTCGCGGATCTGGGCAATGCGCTGCCGCGTGAGCAGGCATTTGCCGTCGTCGAGCACATCGGCTTCAAGCAGCTTGCTGATGCGCTCGGCGGTGGCCAGCATGGCGTCCCAGGCGTCCAGGGCGCTGACCGGTGCCGGCAGGGTCAGGAACAGGGTCACGCCAGGCGTATCGAAGACGTTCCAGGCCGCGGGATCAAAGTGCCCCGGTGGCGTGAGATTGGCCATCGAAAAGACCGGCCTGCTCTCGCCCTCGTGGAGGCGGTGGAAGATATTCATATCACCGAAGTTCAGGCCGGCCTTGATCGCCGCATCGAGCAGCTCGGACCCACTGATGCGCTTGTCTCCGCGACGGCAGATGTAGAGATAGACAATCTTGTCGGGCTGTTCATGAATGCCCGCGCCGTCGCCAGCCAGGTGACCGGCATTGTCCTCATCGGTTTCAGCGCCGCCAACATTCGGCCACAGCGCGGCATTTTCAGCGCCGGCGACATCCGCTCCGTGACTGTCGGACCGATCCGGAACGGACTCGTCGACCTCGCCCAGGGTGGGCTCTCGGCGGGCGCCTCGCCAGCGCGCGTGATTGCGCTTCGACTCGCCAGCCGGCCGATGCAGCAGCACGATCAGCGCCAGCACCGCCAGGCCGATCAGAATCAGGATCAGGCGCAGGTTGTCCACGTCGTCAGACCTTGCAGTTTGCGGTTGCACAGAGTGTAACCGAACGGCATGCGTGCACGCCGCCTCCCGAACCGGGTGATCAAGCTTCGGCCAGGGCGACGGCCCGATCGAGATCCACCGATACCAGCCTGGATACGCCGGGTTCACGCATGGTTACGCCGAGCATCTGGTGCGCGACTTCCATGGTGACCTTGTTGTGGGTCACGACCAGGAACTGCACCTGCTCGGACATCTCGCGCACCATGTCGGAGAAGCGACCGACGTTGGCGTCGTCGAGCGGTGCGTCGACCTCATCGAGCAGGCAGAACGGCGCCGGGTTCAGGTTGAAGATCGCGAACACGAAGGCTACCGCGGTGAGCGCCTTCTCCCCGCCAGAAAGCAGGTGAATGCGCGCGATGCGCTTGCCCGGCGGGCGCGCCAGGATAGCCACGCCGGCCGACAGCCAGTCATCGCCGACCATCTCGAGATAGCCGTGACCGCCGCCGAACAGGCGCGGAAACAGGGTTTCCATGTTCTTGTTGACCTGCTCGAAGGTCTCGCGGAAGCGGGTGCGCGTATCGCGGTCGATGCGGTCGATGGCCTTCTCCAGCGTTTCCAGGGCATCGAACAGGTCCTGGTGCTGACGGTCGAGGTATTCCTTGCGCTCGGACTCGGTCTCGAACTCCTCGATGGCGGCCAGGTTGACCGGCTCCAGACGACGAATCTTCTGCTCGAGCGATTCGAGCTCGCGCTGATACTTCTGGGCCTCGGCACCCTCGGGCAGCTCCTCGAGCAATGCATCGAGATCGGCATCCAGTTCGGCGATGCGCCCGGCGATGGTTTCGGCTTTGAGCTGGGTTTCCTTCAGCGCCAGCTGGCCACTGGTCTGATCGGCCCGGACCTGTTCGGCCTCGCCGGCCGCAGCCTGGCGAATCTCGTCCTGCTCGCGCCACTGGGCCTCGAGGGACTCGAGATGCGTCCTCGCCTCGCGCAGGCGCTCCTCGATCTTGAGACGCTGATCGAGCAGCTCGTCGCGCTTCTTCTGCTGCGCCTCGACCGGCTCATCGCCCCGTGCCAGCGCCTCGCTCAACTCCAGGTAGCGTGACTGCAGCTGGCCGACCTGGTTGTCCATGCGTTCGATCGACTGGCGCAGGGATTCCAGCCCGGCCCGGCTGGACTCGACCTTGATCGAGAGTGCTTCTCGCTTTTCCCGTGATTCGGCCAGGCGGGCTCGCGCCTGCTGGCGCGCCTCGTCGAGTTCCCGCCGTTTGGCCTGCAACGGTTCGCGACCCGACTCGGTTTCCTGCATGCGCTCGAGCGCCGCTTCCATGCGCCCGCGGGCCTCGCTGACCGACTGCTTGTCTTCGGCCTGACGGGCCTTGAGTGTCTCGACTTCCTCGCGCGCTGCCCGGCGCTGCTTGTCGAGACTGTCCAGGCGGGCATCGATGCTGCTGAGCTGCCCCTGCAGCCGCGCATGCTCACGCTGACCGGCCTCCAGTTCGGCACGGGCTCCGGCAAGTTCCGATTCAAGCACCTCATGCGCCTTGCGTGACTCGGCCAGTTCCTGTTCGATCGACTCGATGCGCCCGGCATCGGTCTTGACGGATTCGCCAAGTTCGCGGATCTCCTGCTCGCGCTGCAGCAGGCCGGCCTCATCGCTGGCCTGGCGCGGCTGTCGCAGCCAGCCCCGGCCCATCCAGATGCCGTCGGGCGTGAT
This sequence comes from Wenzhouxiangella sp. XN201, assembly GCF_011008905.1. Classification (NCBI taxonomy): domain Bacteria; kingdom Pseudomonadati; phylum Pseudomonadota; class Gammaproteobacteria; order Chromatiales; family Wenzhouxiangellaceae; genus Wenzhouxiangella; species Wenzhouxiangella sp. XN201. The sequence continues at coordinate 1,394,627 of NZ_JAAIVI010000017.1, read as the reverse complement.
CACCGATTCGTGCTCGGAAAGTTCGCCCAGCCTGCGGCGGGCATCTTCGAGGTCACTCGCGCAGTACACCCGCGACAGGATGGCCGCTGCCGCCCCGGCGCCGGAGACCTGTTCGGCCAGCGTGCCGGGACGCTGCCCGGATTCCGTGGACTCGATCAGGCACAAGCCCGCCGCCGGCAGCTCAGCGCCAAGATGATCGCCGATCCGGTCGACGCGCACCGCCTTGAGCCAGTTGTCGAGCACCGTCTCGACCGCGCGATTCCACTGCCGGTCGGCCACTTCCAGCGCGCCGAGCAAGCGCGCCTCGGGATCGAGTTCGCGCTGCCTCAGCCAGTCTTCCAGGGCGCCCTCGTGGTCGTCGCCGCGATTGAGCAGGCGCAGTGACTCGAGCCGGGCCTGGCGCTCGTGTCGTTCGGCGCGCGCCGTTTCGAGATCATTGCGCAGATTTTCGATGTTCGATCGCAGCTCATCGAGGCGCTCGCGCCGCGCCGCAATCGCTTCGCGCTGCTCGGCGAGTTTCGATTCGCTGCCCTCGACTTGCTCACCCAGCTTGTGCTTTTCACCGGTGAGGCGCTCGAAGGCGGCATCGCCGCTGTCTTCATCGAGCGCCTTGAGCCGCTCAGCCGCCTGGCTCATGCGCTCGTCGAGGTGCTCGATGCGTTGGCGCAGCAGTTCGGCCTCGCTCGAGGCATTGCCGGCGGCTTCCTGATGCTGCTGCCAGCGCTGCTGCCAGTCTTCCAGTCCCTGGTCGATGCGCTCGACTTCCTGCTGCGCCTGCCGTTCGGCCTCGCGTGCCGATTCCAGTTCCGGCCCCAGTCGGGCCAGCAATTGGGAGGTTTCCTCGACCTGCGCCTTGTCGAGCACCAGGTGCTGTTTGAGTTCGTTGAGCTGGCCCTCGGTTTCGGCGTACTCCGACTGCTGGCGCTTGCGAATCTGGCGCTGATGCTCGATGTCCTGCTCGATGCGGGCGATCTCGCTACCCACCTCGTAGAGCTCGCCCTGCACCTTCGAGACCGCATCACGCGCCTCGTGCTGGCCCTGGCGCAGGTCCTCGAGTTCCTTTTCGGCGCCGCGCTGGCGCGCCAGCGCTTCCTGCAGCCGATTTTCGACCTCGCGCAAGGCCTTCTCCTCGCCTTGCGCACGCGCATTGAGCTCGCGCCAGCGCAGCGCCATCAGGCGCGCCTCGTCACCACGGTAACGGGCCTTGAGCTTCTTGTAGCGCTCGGCCGCGTTGGCCTGGCGCTTGAGCTTGTCGAGGTGCTTGTCGACTTCCTCGCGCAGGTCACCGAGGCGCTCGAGATTCTCGCGTGTATGGCGAATGCGGTTCTCGGTTTCGCGCCGGCGCTCCTTGTAGCGCGAAATGCCGGCCGCCTCTTCGAGAAAGCCGCGCAGGTCCTCGGGCCGGGCCTCGACGATCTGCGAGATCATGCCCTGCTCGATGATGGCGTAGCTGCGCGGGCCCAGGCCGGTCCCCAGAAACAGGTTGGTGATGTCCTTGCGCCGACACTTGGTGCCATTGAGCCAGTAGATCGACTGGCCGTCGCGCGTCACCTGGCGCTTTACCGAGATTTCGTTGAAGTCGGCATACTCCCCGCCGGCGCGGCCATCGGTATTGTCGAAGAACAGCTCGACGGTGGCGGTCGCCACCGGCTTGCGGGCGCTCGAGCCGGAAAAGATCACGTCGCTCATCGACTCGCCGCGCAGCTGGCGGGCCGAGCTCTCGCCCATCACCCAGCGAACGGCATCGATGATGTTGGACTTGCCGCAGCCGTTGGGCCCGACGATGCCCATCAGGTTGGAGGGAAACTTGATCGAGGTCGGCTCAACAAAGGACTTGAAGCCGGACAGTTTCATTGCGGTGAGTCGCATCAGGACAGAGTATCGTTTCGAGTTGTTGTAATGTACGCGCAATCGACGCCAGGAAGCCGACCGAAATGGCCATTGAACCCAGCAAGAATCTGGAAACCTTTTCCAACCCGCAGCCGGCGCGGGATTATACCATTCGTATTCGCATTCCCGAGTTCACCTGCCTGTGTCCCAAGACCGGCCAGCCGGACTTTGCCGAGCTCTTGATCGAGTACGTTCCGGACACCAGCTGCGTCGAACTCAAGGCGCTCAAGGGCTACATCTGGAGCTTTCGCGACGAGGGTGCCTTTCACGAGGATGTCACCAACCGCATTCTCGCCGACCTGGTTGACGCCGTCCAGCCGCGCTTCATGCGCCTGAGCGCAGAATTCAATGTCCGCGGCGGCATCTACACCACGGTCGTGGCCGAGCACCGCGCCGAAGGCTGGGTGGCGCCGCAGGGAGTGAATCTACCCTGACGGTCTTGGGGAACCGCAGATTACGCAGATTCGCGCAGATTTCCAACAGAAAAATGGTCTTTTCCAAATCTGCGTCAATCTGCGAAATCTGCGGTTTCAATAAACTCCGTGACTAAACACGCAGACTACTCCTCCGGCTCCGGGTCGGCCTCCTCGAGCGGCAGCATGGGTGTAATTTCGGCCTGATCGTAGAGCGATTCGATCAGCCGCTGACGCTGGTCCTGTAGCAGCGATCGGGCAATACCTTCGCGCACTTCGTCCAGGCCCGGCGCCTCCAGGGGCCGGGTCTCGAGCACCCGGACCAGGTGCCAGCCCTGACCGGATTCCAACAGCATCGGCACGACCCCGTCTACGTCGGTGTCTGCCATTGCGTGGGCGAACTCGCCGGGCACCTGGCTGCGATCGATCCAGCCGGGTTCGTCCACCGCCAGGCCACGCTGTTCGGCTTGGCGCTGCAAGCGTGCAAAGTCGGTCTCGCCCGCCGCCAACTGCGACAGCGCGGCGCGTCCCCGGGCCGGATCGGCATAGCGAATGGCGGCAATGCGGTACTGGGTATCGCCCGAACGCTCCAGCTGGGCTTCGTAGACCGCCTCGATGTCCTCTTCGGTCACCGGTTCGGCCTGTTGCGCCCGGTTGATGTAGTGTCGATAGAAGGTCTGCAATCGGGCCAGGCGTAAATCGGCGCGCACCTCGGGATCGGTTTCCAGACCCTCGGCCTCGGCGGCATTGGCCACCGCCTGCATCCGTACCAGTTCATCGAGCAGTGCGCGCATGCGCTCATGCTCATCCTCACTGACGCCGCGAGCTTCCATCACCCGTTCGAGCATGGGCAGGGTTACCGGCTCGCCATCGACCTTGACCAGTACGACTTCGTCGCGCGTCTCTCGCCCACTTTCCGGCTGCTGCTCACAGGCAACCAGCAGGAACAAAGGAATGAACATCAGCAGTTTATATCTCATTACTGGAAAGAGCCTCAATATTGAGCGCGTGAATATCGGTCGTCATCAGGTCACCCACAGCGGCATAGACACGTCGATGCCGGGCCAGGCGCGGCAGCCCGGCGAAAACGTCGCTGACGATGCGCACGCGGAAATGCCCGCGCCCGTCCTTTGCCCCCGGATGACCGCGGTGCAGGTGCGACTCGTCGACGATCTCGAGCTCGTCCGGTGCCAGCGCCGCTTCCAGGCGCTCGCGAATCATGGCGGGCCGATCGCTCACGGCAGCACCTGTTTGAAGGGCTTCACTTCGGTTTCGGTCCAGGCGCCGCACTGCAGGTACGGATCGCCATCGGCCCAGTCGCGCGCCGAGATCAGGCTGTCGAACTCGGCCACGATCAGCGAGCCGCTGAAGCCAGCCGGGCCCGGATCTTCGGCATCGATGGCCGGCAGCGGCCCGGCCAGCACCAGTCGACCGTCGTCGGCCAGAGCGCGGATGCGCGCCAGATGTGCGTCGCGGGCGCCGCTGCGCCGCTGAAGGCTTTGCTCGGCGTCGCGGCCGAGAATCATGTAGAGCATCGCAGCACTCATCCATCGCGTGGAAAACGGCATTGTATCGGCCCCCGCCCTGCCATGCCGAAACCCGGCCGCCATCCGACTCCTATCGCGTCGTCCAAACCGCTACACTTGCACCCCATGAGCGACGCCCCCGATAACCGGGCCCACCAGGAGGAAATGCCTTTTGCCATCGTGCAGGGCTCGCCCCTGCTGCAGCTGCCCGACGATCTCTACATTCCACCCGACGCGCTGGAAGTGTTTCTGGAGGCTTTCGAGGGACCGCTCGACCTGCTGCTGTACCTGATCCGACGGCAGAATCTCGACATTCTCGACATCCCCATCGCAGAGGTGACGCGTCAGTACACCGGCTACATCGAATTGATGACCGAACTGCGCCTCGAACTCGCCGCCGAATACCTGGTGATGGCCGCCATCCTGGCCGAAATCAAGTCGCGCATGTTGCTGCCACGTCCCCACGTCGAGGAGGACGAGGAAGCAGACCCGCGCGCTGAGCTGATACGGCGACTGCAGGAATACGAACGCTTCAAGCAGGCGGCCGAGGATCTCGACGGCCTGCCCAGGCTGGAACGCGATGTGGCGGTGGCCGCGGCCGAGGTCGAGGATCATGGCCAGGTGCGCGTTCCACCCGAAGTCGACCTGCGCGAAGTGCTGCTGGCGCTGAAGGACGTGATGGCCCGCGCCGAAATGTTCGCCCAGCACCACATCCAGGCCGAACCGCTTTCGGTACGCGAACGCATGTCCCGTATCATCAGCCTGGTCTCCAGCGACCAGTACGTGGAGTTCGACCGCTGTTTCGACCTCGAGGAAGGCCGCATGGGGGCCGTCGTGACCTTCCTGGCCATGCTCGAATTGCTGCGCGAGCACCTCATCGACCTGGTCCAGCAGGAATTGTTCGGCAACATCTACGTCCGTGCCCCGTCCCAGGCCTGAGCGCGAAGATAACGCAATGGAAATCAACACTCTCAAACGTATCGTCGAAGGCGCCTTGCTGGCCGCCGGCAATCCGCTGAGCCTCAACCAGCTCAACGGCCTGTTCCCGGCCGAGGAACAGCCCGGCCACGGCAAGCTACGCGAAGCACTCGCCGCGCTCGACGCCGAACTGGAAGAACGTGCCGTGGAACTGAAGGAAGTCGGGAGCGGTTACCGGCTGCAGATCCGCAGCGACCTGATGCCCGTCATTTCCCAGCTATGGGCGGAAAAGCCGCCCCGCTACTCGCGCGCACTGCTCGAGACCCTGGCCATCATCGCCTACCGCCAGCCGATTACGCGCGGTGAGATCGAGCAAATCCGCGGCGTCTCGGTCAGTTCCAACATCCTGCGCACCATGCAGGAGCGCGATTGGATCAAGGTGGTCGGCCATCGCGATGTGCCCGGTCGTCCGGAACTGCTGGGCACGACCCGCACCTTTCTCGATTACTTCGATCTCAAGTCGCTGGACGAATTGCCGACCCTGGCCGAGATCAAGGACATCGACACGCTCGAACCTGAACTGGAACTGCAGGCCCCGGATTCCGGACCGGTCTCGTCCAGCGCGGAGGATGACGATCATGAACAAGCCGACGAGAAAGAAGAAGACCACGCGCAGACCGGCGAGGAAGCCCGCGAAAGTGACGGCAGCGAGCCGGACCGGACCGACGCAGCGCAAGGCAGCGAAGGCATCGCCGGGGAAGGCTCGTCCGAAGGGCAGTCGGAAGAAGACGCCGAAGCGGCGCCCGAAACCGACAACGAGCGCTCAGCCGGCTGAAACCAGCGCCAGCGAGCGACTGCAGAAAGTGCTGGCCCGGGCCGGGCTCGGCTCACGGCGCAAACTCGAAGCGCGCATCGAAGCCGGCGAGATCCGCGTTGACGGCACGGTGGCCGAACTGGGCACGACCGTCGGCGAAGGCAGCCTGGTCGAACTCGATGGCCGGCGCTGGCGCATCGCGACGCAGCCGACCGATCACCGCACCCTGATCTACCACAAGCCCGAGGGCGAGATCACCACCCGCAGCGACCCCGAAGGTCGGCGGACCGTCTTCGACCGGCTCCCAAAGCTCGACAGCGGTCGCTGGATCGCGGTCGGCCGGCTCGATATCAACACGGCCGGCTTGCTGATCCTGACCACCGACGGCGAACTGGCTCACCGCATGATGCATCCGAGCGGCCAGGTCGATCGCGAATACCTGTGCCGGATCCGCGGCTCGGTCGACGACGCGCAGATCCGGCGCCTGCTGGAAGGCGTCGAACTCGACGACGGGCCGGCGCGTTTCAGCGACGTCGTGGCCGGCGAAGTGACCGGTGGCCACAGCTGGTACACGGTGGCCCTGATGGAGGGCCGTCAGCGCGAGGTGCGGCGCCTGTGGGAGGCCGTGGGCGCGCAAGTGGCGCGCCTCAAACGGGTCCGCTTCGGGCCGGTATTCCTGCCGGCACGGGTTCGCCAGCGGCAGTTCGAAGAACTGCCGGCGGCCGACCATCGCGTCCTGCGCGAAGACGTCGGGTTGCCTGCACGGGCCGTGGAACTGGTCCTCGAGCCGGCGACCGGCGGCGACTGAGCGCGCCGCCAGGCCGGCAATCACTATTCAGTAAGCGGCATCAGGGTCAACTCCACCCGCCGGTTGGCCGCCCGCCCCGCATCGGTGTCATTGGATGCGACCGGGTGATCGGGCCCGTAGCCGTAAGTGGCCATCCGCACCGGATCGATATCCTGGGACTGGAGGTAGCGACCCACTGCCTCGGCCCGACGCCGTGAAAGCTCCATGTTGTAACTGCGCGATCCGGTCGAATCGGTATGGCCATCGATGACCAGCACTGTGCTTTCATACTCGTCGAGCACCAGGGCGACTGAATTGAGCACCTCGTAGAAATCCGACTTCAGACTGGCGCTGTCGAAATCGAAGGTGACGTTGCCGGGCATGTTGAGAATGATCTCGTCGCCGCGGCGTGTCACGCTCACACCGGTACCGCGCAACTGCTCTCGCAATTCAGCTTCCTGGCGGTCCATGTAGTTGCCGATGGCCGCCCCGCTGATTGCGCCCACACCGGCGCCGATAGCCGCTCTCTTGAGTCGGTCACCGCCGGAAATCGCACCCAGGACCGCGCCGACACCGGCACCGATGGCAGCCCCCTGCGAGGTGCGGGTGCCGCGCTCTTCTCCGGTATACGGATCAGTGGTCGTGGCGCACGCGGCCAGAACCAATACCGCGATGATGATCGACAATTTCGAGAATCGATTTGTCCACTGCATGAGGGTCTCTCCTTTGAGGTTTCCTGCATGGGCCCCTTGTACTCGGATTCCATACTCCCACCCATAGTTCAACCGCGGCTTAACCACGCCCGCTCAAGCATTATCAAGCCAGCGATACAGGGTCCGACGCCCGACCCCGAGCAACGCCGCGGCACGGCGCTTGTTACCGTCGACTCGATCGAGCACGTAGCGCACATAACGCGCGCGAAGCTCGTCCAGGCTTGGCAGCATCTCACCTTCCTGAAGCAGCGACTCCAGCGGATCGGCCGTATCGGCACTGTCTGTGTCATGCCGCGGTTGACGCACGCGCTCGGGCAAGTGGTCCGGTCCCACCACCTCGTCCTCGCAGAAGGTCACCGCGCGCTCCATGGCGTTGCTCAGCTCGCGCACATTACCCGGCCAGGGATAGGCCCGGATCAGGCTCAGGGCCTCGTGACTGATCGATCGGGCCGGCCGCTGGCGGGCAACAGCATGGCGCGCGACGAACTGCATCGCCAGCATTTCCAGGTCCTCGCCCCGATCACGCAGGGGCGGGATCTCGAGCTGGAAGGCTTCCAGCCGGTAGTAGAGATCCTCGCGAAATTCGCCGGAACGCACTTCCTCGGACAGATCCTTGTTGGTGGCGGCGACCAGGCGGACATCGACCTGATGCTCGCGATCGGCCCCCACCGGGCGGATGCGACCGTCCTGCAGCGCGCGCAGCAGCTTGGCCTGCAGCGAAAGCGGCATCTCGCCGATTTCGTCGAGAAACAGGGTGCCGCCGTCAGCCTCGCGGAACAGGCCGCCGCGCGCCCGGTCGGCGCCGGAGAACGCGCCCTCGGCATGTCCGAAGAACTCCGACTCCATCAGATCGGCCGGGATGCCGGCACAATTGACGGCCAGGAACGGTGCTTCGCTGCGCCCGCTCTCGGCGTGAATCGCACGCGCGACCAGGTCCTTGCCGGTTCCCGATTCACCCGTTACCAGGACGGCACCATCTGCCTTCGCCACCTGTCGCACCCGATCGTAGAGAATGCGCATCACGCGGCTCGATCCCTGCATGCCGTGAAACGAGGGGCTGTCGAGCAGCTCGCGGAAGCGGCGAACTTCCTCGTGCAGGCGGCGATTGTCGACCAGGCGCCGGACGCTGAGGACGAAGTGATCCATATCCAGCGGCTTGGTCAGGAAATTCTCGGCGCCGGCCTGCAGCGCGGCTACCGCCCGCTCCACGGTGCCGTAGGCGCTGATCATCAGTACCGCCGGCGGCGCATGCCTCTTGCGCAATGCCGCCAGCAGGCCCAGCCCGTCCATGCCCGGCAGCTGCAGATCGCTGACGACCAGATCGGGCTCGAATTCGTCGACGATCGCCAGGGCCTGTTCCGCGCTGTCTTGCGCATCGACCGCCCAGCCCTCGGCCTCGAGTTCCTCGACCAGCAACTCGGCCAGGGTGTGGTCATCTTCCACGACGAGGATGCGCGCAGATCGGCTCATGTCACCTGCCTCGGAATTTCCAGCTCGAAACGACTGCCGCCCAGCTCATCGCTGCTCAGCACGTCGATGCGGGCAGCATGCTCCTCGGCCACGCCACGCACGATGGCCAGGCCCAGGCCCGTGCCCTGTCGCCCCTTCCCGGCCGTGTGGAAAGGCTCGAAGATCTGTTCGCGCTGTCCGACCGGAATGCCGGGACCGTCATCCTCAAAACTGATCGTGACCGAGCGGCTGGAATCTCGAACGCTGACCCGGACCCGGTGTTCCGCCGCTTGAACGGCATTGCGTGCCAGATTCAGCAGGGCATGCTCCAGGCGCGGCGACCAGCCCTCGACCAGCCAGCCGCCCTCTTCCGAAGGCCCTTCGAGTGTGATGCCGCGACTTTCGCATTCCGGGCGGAGCCCGGCAAGAACGCGCTGCAGCAAGCGCCCCAGGTCAACCGCTTCGGGCTCGCTGCGGTCGCTGCGTGCAAACTCCATCAACTGATTGATGAGCTCGCGCGTGCGATGGACCTGGCGCCGAATGCGGTCGAGGCGACGCTGTGCATCCGGCGAGAGCGACGCTTCCCGCTGCAGCCGGCGCGTATCGCCGTCGATGACGGTCAGCGGCGCGCCCAGCTCGTGCGCAACGCCGGAGGAAAACTGGCCCAGACGAGCCAGCCCTTCCTGGGCCAGCATCCGCCGCTCCATGCTCCGCCGCTCACGCCGCTGCTCGGCCAGCTCGCGGGCCATGCGGTCGAGACCATCGAGCATGCGATTGAGCGCGGCCGCCACCCCGGAAAACTCGACCGGACCGCCGGGATTGGCCCGGTGCTCGCGCTCGCCGGCCTCGATCCGCGCCATGTCCTCGACCAGGCGGTCGACATGACGCCCCACCGCCAGGCGATGACCGATGAGCACGATAACCAGCATCACGATCATCACGCCACCCCAGGCCAGCCAGCTCTGCGTCTTGATTTCGTCGAGGCGCCGGGCGATCTCGCTTTCAAGCCGCACCACCTGCAACAACCCGGCGATGCGCCCGGCGGGATCGTTGAGCGGCACGAAATAGGAAAAAACATCTTCCCCGGCCAACTCGGCGTAGCGGCCCATCTCTTCACCGATCTGGACCAGCTCGGCGGCTTCGACCTGCTCGCGAGGTCCGGGCCGGGCCTCGCCGGCCACGGCAATGCGTCGGCCACCGGCATCGTAGACGTACGCGCCGTATACGCGGCCGATCTCGAAGACCGCGTCGAGGGTCTGTTCGACACTTTTCAGGTCACCCGCCTGTAACGCCTGCTCCACGGGTACTCGCAGGGCGCGCGCCACCAGTTCGATTTCCTTTTCCAGGCGGCGTTCGACCAGGGTCTCGACCGCCTCATAGGTTGCCCAGACCACCAGCGTGCCGAACAAGGCCAGCGGCAACACAAGCAGCAGCACGAGCTGCAGGCGCAAACTTCGGAGCGGTGTCAGTACTGTCACATGCGCCATTATGACACATCAAAAAGGCGATGCGCGTAGGCGGCCCACTCCAACCCGTTGTTTTCTGGTGCCTGAAACGGCTGGCATGCGAGTTGCAATTATGAAACCGCAAGCAAAACACACAACCAAGTTCAAGGAGTCAAGACATGACGCTTCGCAATACCCTCAAACTGTTTACCGTTACCGTTGCACTGCTGTTCGGCATGGCCGCCATGGCCCAGCAAGGGCAACAGCAGGCACAGCCTGAAACGATTGATGTCAGCGACCAGCAGCTCGAGCAGTTTGCCGAGGCCCAGGTCGAGATCGCCAGCATCCAGCAGGACTTTTCCGCACGCCTGCAGGAAGTCGACGATCCCGAGAAGGCCAACGAGCTGCAGCTGGAAGCCAACGAGGAAATGACGGCCGCGGTCGAAGAAGCCGGCCTGGACGTCGAGTCCTTCAACCAGATCGCGATGTCGATCCAGAATGATCCGGAGCTGCAGCAGAAGCTGACCGAAATGCTCCAGCAGTAATTCGCCTGAGGCGAATGTCTCGGCCCCGCCGAGACCTGCATAAGAAGAAAGCCGGGGCGGTCCACCGCCCCGGCTTTTTCTTATCCCTAGTCCCTGGTCCCTGCCTCAAGGATTGTAGATGGTCCTTCCACCGCTGGCGTAACGCTCCAGCACCCGCGCTGCCGGTTCCCGCAGGATGCCGGTCCGGACCTCGATGCCGCGCCGCTCGAGCGCTTCGACCCACTGCGCCGGGCGCACCCCCTCGTCGAAACCGGCCGCCTCTGCATCGGCCTTGATCGCACCGCACAGCACCGAATGGACACCCGACCAGGGAATCGCACCCAGGCACATCGCGCAGGGTTCACAGGAACTGACCAGCTGCAGCGGACCCAGCCGCGTGTCGGCCAGGCTCCAGGAACCCATTCGGCGCTGCGCCAGGCTGAGTGCGACGATCTCGGCATGTGCGGCCGAACACAGCTGTGGCTCAACCCGGTTGACGCCAAGCGATACCACCTCGCCGGTCGCCGCCACCACAACCAGGGCACCGAAGGGACCACCGGTATCGTGCCGTACATTCTGTTCCGACAGGCTGACCGCCGCGGCCATGCGCTCACGCGCTGTCGGCAGGCACACCGGCAATTTCGCCGAGAACTCGGTTACCCAGTCGGGCAGATCGACCCGGAATCCGTTGACCGCTTTCATGAACGCCTCCTGTGCAGCGCGGCAAACAGGGCAACGCCGGCCGCGACCGAAACATTGAGACTTTCGATCGCGCCGGGCATCGGAATCTCGACCAGTTCATCACAGTGCTCGCGCGTCAGCCGCCTGAGACCCTTCTCCTCGCTGCCGAGCACCAGTGCCAGCGCACCGGACAGATGGCCATCGAAAAGGCTGCGACCGCTACCGGCCGCCAGGCCGACGCGCCAGATCCCCTGATCGGCCAGCAGGCGCAGACTGCGCGCCAGGTTGGTCACCACGACCAACTCGACCCGTTCGGCCGCACCCGCCGCCGCCCGGCGCGCTGCCGGCGTCAGGCCGGCCGCCTTGTCCTTCGGGATGATCACCGCCGTCACACCGGCCGCGGCAGCGGTACGCAGGCAGGCGCCCAGATTACCGGGGTCCTGCACGCCGTCAAGCACCAGGAACAGGGCCTGTTCGTCAATCTCTTCGGCCAGTTCCTGCAATCGCCGGTCGTCGCCGGGCTGGCGCGGATTGAACTCGGCGATCACACCCTGATGGCGGACCTTGCCAGCCATGCGGTCGAGCGAACGTTCATCGGCATGTTCAACGGCAACGCCAGTCGAGCGCAATGCATCCTCGAGCGAGTCGAGCCGACGACCGCCCGGCTTGATCCAGGCGCGCACGATCCGTTCGGGAGCGTTGCGAACCAGCCCCTCGACAGCGTTGATACCCATCGCCAGTTCGCGTTTCATGTTCGCTTTGCCGTTCAGTCGTCCTCTTGCTCGAAGAGCCGAAAATCGATCTTGCGCTCTTCGAGATTGACAGCGATGACCTCGACACGGACGCGGTCGGCGAGACGATAGCGAATGCCGCGGCGCTTGCCGGTCATGCTGGAGCTGACCGGATCAAAATGGTAGTAGTCGTTGGGCAGTGCCGTGACGTGGACCAGGCCGCTGACCGCCAGGTTGTCGATCTCGACGAACAGGCCGAAGCTGGTCACGCCGGAAATGATGCCGCCGAATATGTCACCGACATGGCGCTGCATGAACTGGCACTTGAGGCGCTCCTCGACATCGCGCGAAGCGTCTTCGGCACGCCGTTCGGTCCAGGAACAGTGCCGTCCCAGCTCCTCCATACGTGCGTGACCGTAGTGGAAGTCACGCTTTTTCAGGTTGCGGCACAGGTGCTTGATCGCACGGTGCAACAGCAAGTCGGGATAGCGTCGGATCGGCGATGTGAAATGCGCATAGTGCTCGAGCGCCAGCCCGAAGTGACCTTTGTTTTCAGGCTGGTAGACCGCCATGCTGAGGCTGCGCAGCAACTGCGCGTTGACCAGGGACTCGTTGGGCTGGCCGGACAGCTTGTGCTGGATGGCGGCAAACTGCTGCGGATCGGGCGTCTCCGACCAGCGTACCTGGATGCCGTTGACACGCAGAAACTCCTCGAGCCCCTCGAGCTTGTCCGACGGGGGCGGTTCGTGAACCCGGTAAAGCAGGGGCAGTTTGCCGCGGCCGACGAACTTGGCCGCCTCGACATTGGCCGCGACCATCAGCTCCTCGATCAGGCGATGCGCGTCGTGGCGCTGCTGCAGCCGGATATTGGCCACTCGCCCATCCGTGTCGAATTCGAAATATGCCTGCTGCGAGTCGAAATCGAGTGCGCCGCGCCGTTCCCGGCGACGGAAGAACAGCCGGTAGACCTCGAACAGGGCCTGCAGATTGCCCAGCACGTGACCGAATCGTTCGGTCAGATCCGGGTCACCGGCTTCCATGATGCGCCGCACATGATCGTAGGTCAGTCGCGCGTGCGAACGCATCACCGCCTCGTGGAAACGGCTTGATGTGACCTTGCCCTTGCCGTCGACCTTCATCTCGCAGACGAGGCACAGGCGATCGACTTTCGGATTGAGCGAACACAGACCGTTGGACAGGGCCTCGGGCAGCATCGGGATCACGCGATCGGGAAAGTACACCGAAGTGCCGCGTTTCTCGGCTTCGTCGTCCAGGGGCCGGCCGGGATGCACGTACTCGGCGACATCGGCAATCGCCACCAACACGCGAAAGCCGTCGCCGCGGGGCTCGGCGAACACGGCATCGTCGAGATCACGGGCATCGGCGCCGTCGATGGTCACCATCGGCAGGTCGCGCAGGTCGAGACGCTTGCCCGCAGTGTCCGGATTGACCTCGGCACCGAAGCCTTCGGCCTCGCGGGTCACCGCCTCGGGAAACTCCCAGGGCAGCTGGTGGCTGTAGACGGCGATATCCGTGGCGATACCCGGTTCGTCGGCATGGCCGAGCACGGCGATGATCTCACCCACGGCACCGCGCTTCATGGTCGGCGGCTTGTCGATGCGAACCACCACGACCTGGCCCGGCTTGGCCTCGCCCACACGTTCTGACGGGACGAGAATTTCCTGGGTCATGCGGGGGTCGTCGGGAACCACCGTGGCCACGCCCGACTCGATCAACAATCGACCGGCCACCTGCGTGTGGACGCGCTCGACCACTTCGACGATGGCCCCTTCCTTGCGGCCGCGTCGATCGACTGCAGTGACGGCCGCCAGGACCCGGTCACCGTTGAAAACCTGGCGCATCTGTTTCGGTGCGAGATACAGGTCATCGCCATCGCCATCCGGAATCACGAAACCGAAACCGTCGGGATGGGCGTTGATACGCCCGGCGACGAGATCCATCTGGGACGGCAGGCCATAGGCCGCGCGCCGATTCTTGACCAGTTCGCCCCTGGCGACCATGTCCATAAGAACCGGACGCAGTCGCTCGTCGGACGCGGCCTTGTCGAGGTCAAAAAGGTGGGAAAGCTGGCGACGGGAAACCGGTCTACCGGCCTGCTCGAGCGCAGCGCGAATACGCTCAGGCGTAATGTGCGAAGATTGATCAGTCATAAGTGGCATTGTACCCGCCGCCGCCACTGTAAAACCGCATTGACCTGAATCCAGATGCCCGCATAATTGGCGGCTGCTGAACCACGACTGAGCGCATGCAACGAAATTCGAAACCAAGTCTCATCTTCAATTGCCCGGGCGTGCTCCGGGCCGGGTCGGTCCTGATACTGGTCCTGGCGGTCGCCGGCTGCGCCGTGACGGAGCAAGTCGACTCGCCGGGTGCGGAAAAGGAACAGCGCCACCCGGTCGACCTGCCCGATCCCTTCAGCGTCGTCGAAGAAGCCACTCGCAATCTGGGTGACGATCTGCCGGTCGAAGCGGAAGAACAGCCTCCGCCGCACTTGTGGGCACGAGTCGTCGATCGTTTCGAGTTTACCGAGTGCGCCCCCGAGAGCCGGGCGGAGCAATGGGCCTACTGGTATGCCGAACGCGACGAGTACATGAAACGGGTACTCGACCGCGCCCGGCCGTGGCTGTACGACATCGCCGGCGAGCTGGAGCGGCGTGAATTGCCGGGCGAGCTGGCTCTGCTGCCGATCGTCGAATCCGCCTACGACCCCTTCGCCTACTCCCACGGTCGGGCGGCCGGAACCTGGCAGTTCGTCAGCGCCACCGCTCGCGAGCGCGGCATCGAAATCAATGACTTCTACGACGGCCGCCGCGACGTCTGGGCCGCCACCCGTGCAGCACTCGATTATCTCGCCTACCTGCATGGCCGGTTCGGTGACTGGAACCTGGCGCTGGCGGCCTACAACGGCGGCCAGGGCCGCGTCTGGCGCGCCATCGAGCGAAATCGCCGTGCCGGTCTGCCGAGCCACTGGAACAGCCTGCGTCTGCCACGCGAAACCCTCGGCTATGTCCCCAAGCTCAACGGCCTGGGCTGCCTTTTCGCCGAGCCCGAGCGCTACGACTTCGAGATCCCGATCTGGGACAACCGCCCGCAGGTGGCTCGGATCGAACTCGATGGGCCGATTGACGTCGTCGCGCTTTCGGTGGCCGCTGACCTGGACATCGCCAAGCTGGTCGCCATCAACCCCGGCTTGAACGGTCATGTCACGCCGCCCTCGGGCCCGCACCACCTGATGGTGCCGGCTGGCCGCGCCGACCGGGTCCGTGAAGCCCTGCCCACGCTCGAGTCCGACGACATGGTGGTCTGGCAAGAGGTGCGCGTGCGCCCGGGAGACACCCTGTCCCATCTGGCCCGACGGCACAACACCACGGTCGGGGCACTGCGCGATGCCAACCAGCTCAACGGCGATTTCCTGCGCGCCGGCCAGAAACTGCGGCTGGCTTCCAACGGGAAGATGCCGCAAGACTCGCCGCATGCCGAGCGCTATGCCGAGCTCAGCCGCCTGCAACAGCGCCTGCTGCCCACCCGACGCTTCCAGCACCAGGTTCGTCCGGGCGAAAGCCTCTGGGTGATCGCCAGCAAGTACGGTGTGACCGTCGGCGACCTGCAGCGCTGGAACGGTCTCGGTGGTAACAGCCTGATACGGCCGGGCGATCGTATCCTGGTGCACATGGGTCAATCGGGGGCCGCGACCGCGGCGTCGCAGGAATATACCGTGCGCCGGGGAGATTCGTTGTGGACCATCGCCCGCCGCCATCAGGTGTCGGTCAACGACCTGATGCGCTGGAACAGTCTCGGCGAGGAAGCTATCCTGCGGCCGGGACAGACGCTGACCATTCGCGGAGGCGGCAATGCGTGATCGACCGGGTCTGACAGTCCTGTTGCTGATACTGCTGCCACTGTCAGCGGCCAGCGCCGTGGCTGCGGACAACGGAAACATCACGTTCTCGAGTGAACCCCTGCAGGGCAGCCTGCTGATCGGCCAGGCCCCGCCCGGCAGCCGGGTCAGCCTGGACGGAGAGCCGGTCATGACCGGCGACGACGGGCGTTTTCTGGTCGCCATGGCCCGTGAACAGACTCGAGCACGCAAGGTCACTGCACGGCTGCCCGACGGCAGCGAGATCGAGCGAGTGCTCGAGCCGATCGAGCGCGATTTCGACATCCAGCGCATCGACGGCCTGCCCGAAGACAAGGTCACGCCGCCGGAAGCCGTACTCGAGCGGATTCGCGCCGAGGCGCGTCTCGCCCGCCAGGCGCGTGAGCGGCGCGATTCACGCACCGACTGGCTCGACGGATTCGACTGGCCGCTGACCGGGCCGGTGACCGGCGTCTACGGCAGCCAGAGAATTCTCAACGGCGAACCACGCAATCCCCACTGGGGCATCGACGTCGCCGCAGCGACCGGAACGCCCGTCAAGGCGCCCGCTCCAGGCCTCGTCACGCTGGTGCACGACGACATGTATTTTTCCGGCGGCACCCTGTTCATCGATCACGGCCACGGCCTGGTGTCCGCCTTCCTGCACCTTGAACGGATTCACGTCGAAACCGGTCAGCAAGTTGCCCGCGGTGACGTGATCGCCGAGGTCGGTGCCACCGGCCGGGCCACCGGGCCACACCTGGACTGGCGTATGAACCTGGGTGATATCCGCATCGACCCGGGCCTGCTGCTGGACTGGAGCGAAAATCCCGATGCGCGCTGAGTCGTCACCGAACCCTGGGGAATGTCGCCTGCGAGCGCAGGAATCCACCGATCGGAATCGGCGCCCGTGCATCCGCCTTCTGACCTTGATCGCGGTCCTGGCTCTGGCCGGCTGCGCCGCACCCGGTCGGGAAACGCCCGGCGCCGGACCTTCGCCCCAGTTACAGGAGATCGCCCGCGCCCTGCCCGGCCGCTACCTCAGTGTGACGGACGCTGACGGCCACACAGCGGTACAGCAGCTGACCGTGCGGCCCCAATCGGTTTCCGAGTCACAGTCGATCGGCTTTGTCTTGAGCCAGCGCGCTACGGCTTCCAACGATGCAACCCGGCGCTTCGGACTGGTTCTGCGCCCGGGCGCTGTAGCGAACCGCCTCGAAGGAGAGTTCGCCCCGCTCGGCGCCGACGGCCGCGCTTCGAACAGCTGCGACATGCAATTCCAGTTGAACGACCGTGGCCTGGTCGGGGAAACCGATCCGGCCCGTTGCCGTTTCGGCGAAGGCGAAAATGCCACCGGCCTGCTCAAGGAACTGGCGTTCGACGGTCGCCGGTTGGTAATCGGAGAAAGACTGCTCTACCTGGAGGACGGCCGAACACGCGGGCGCGATGAGGTGCTGACGTTTCTGCCGGCCGCCCGTTTCACCGGCTGGGCCGGCATCCGCGAAGGCGGCAGCTGGCGTGTTGCAAATTCCCTCGCGCTGGAACCCGACCGCGCCGCGGTCGAGGCAAACGACGCCAGCGAGATGAGCCTGGGGTTTGCAATCGACCTGCAGTACTACCGAATGGATCGGGACGATCAGCCCGTGTTGCTCAGGCTGACGGTGCGGGACGCGGAAGATGGCGAGGTGCTCGGACAGGCCTGGTCGGATCCAGGCGCCGAACGTATCGGATTGGCCCTGCCCGAGCTCCAGGTCGGGCTCGAGCGCCGATAAAGAGCGGGTTGCCTCTTATCCGTGACGCCAGCCGGAAGGCTGGCCGTCGATCGGCTTGTAGCCACCCTCGACACCCTTGGTGACGATCGCCACGGCATTGTGGGGATGCAGGCTCTCGAAGTGGCGGCAGCGGGCCCAGAAGTCGATCACCCGCTCGTGCGACTCGAGCGCCGTCTGTACACGCCGTGCTGCGTCTTCGCAAAACATCAGGTTCTGACCATTGAGCAGCGCGAAGGCCTGCTCGTCCTCGCGCTTGACCACAGCCTGCACCGGCGTCTTCAGAGCACCCTCGATGGCGTCGATCACCTCGACGAAAGGAAAGGCCTCGAAACTCGGCGCCAGTTGCAGGCGAAGATCGGCTGCGCTGCGCTGACTGTGCGGCGTGGCAACGATGCCTTCTTCAGAGCCCAGCCAGGCCAGCACCGATTCGGCATCGACCGAGCCGGAGTCAGCGAAATCCTTGCGGAATTGGTCCTGGATCAGCTGTCGGGCCAGCGCGGCCGAACACGGGCAGGTACTCGAATAGACCACCTGGAACGCCATTTCGAGCTCGAACTCGCGGCCTTCCAGTCCGGCGATGATGCTGATGGGATAACGCTTCCAGCCGCTGTTGTCGCTGGCCAGGGAACGCCGCCGGAGCATGTAGTCGAAGTCCAGCCGGATCATGGCACGCGAACTGAGATCCTCGTGCGAGTCCAGAAAATCGCGCAGCAGGTGGCGCAGCAACGCCGGCGTGACCGTGTGCTCAGCCAGGGCCCGATCGAGGTGGAGATAGAGGCGAGACATGTGAATGCCACGCTTTTCCGGGCGCTCGAGATCGACAAAGGCACTGATGCGCGCCGTTGTCTGCATGCGCCGCCCGTCGCTGCCGTCGAGCAACACCGGCAATTCGATTTCGTTCATGCCCACCCAGTCGAGCTGGCCGGCAATCTGGGCCTCGACCTGGCTGGCCACGTCGGGCAAGTTGGCGACTTTCGGGCGATGTTTCATGGCGGATTCCGCTGAACTGTGGTTGGATAGATGCCCTGAATCAACTTGGGGCTTCAGTATCTAGAAACAATATTAAACGCCACAAACGATAAAGGAATCGTGAATCCGGGGCTCCGCTGCTGCGAGCGGTTGGGAAAGTGAAATGGTCGGAGCGGGGAGATTCGAACTCCCGACCCCCACAACCCCATTGTGGTGCGCTACCAGGCTGCGCTACGCTCCGACCGAAACTTGCTTGGGGTCAAAGCGGGCATTTTACCCCGATTCGACTGATTTGTGCCATTGATCCGGGTCGTAAAGACTGGAACCACGGAAGACACTGAATACACGGAAGGAAAAAAAATCAGGAAGTTGAGAACACAACCTCATTCACATTCCGTGACTTCCGTGTTTTCCGTGGTCACTCAAAATCACGACGATCTCAGCGGCGCAGGACGTGGAGGATTTCCTCCAGTTCCACCCGCATCTGCTTGACCAGTTGCTGGCTGCGCGAGACGTCGTTCTGGGCCTTGTCGCCCTCGAGGCGCTGGCGCGCGCCCTGAATGGTGAAGCCCTGCTCGTGCAACAGGCTGCGAATCTGGCGCACCATCAGGACGTCGTGGCGCTGGTAGTAGCGTCGATTCCCGCGGCGTTTGACCGGCTTGAGCTGGGGAAACTCCTGCTCCCAGTAACGCAGCACGTGCGGCTTGACCGCGCACAGTTCGCTGACCTCACCGATCGTGAAGTAGCGCTTTGCCGGTATCGGCGGTAGTTCCTGATTACTCCGCGGATCCAGCATACGCTTCCACCCTCGTCCTGAGCTTTTGTCCCGGCTTGAAAGTCACCACGCGACGCGCGGAAATGGGAATTTCCTCGCCGGTCTTGGGGTTGCGGCCCGGCCGGCGGTTCTTGTCGCGCAATTGAAAGTTGCCGAATCCCGACAATTTGACGTGGTCGCCATCTTCCAACGCCTGACGGATGGTTTCGAACCAGGCATCGACAAATTCCTTGGCTTCACGCTTGTTGAGGCCGACCTCATCGAACAGTGCGGCGGCCAGATCAGCTTTGGTCAACGACATCCCCTTTTCAACCTCTCAGCTTGGCATCGAAACGATTTTCGAGATCGGCGACCACCCCGCGGATGAGCCCGTCAACCTCACGATCCTCTAGAGTGCGCGAAACATCGCGCAAAATCAAGCCAATAGCCAAACTTCTAAACCCGGTTTCGATTCCCTTCCCACGATACTCGTCGAATACGATGCAGTCCTCGAGCCGCTGGCCGGAGGCCTCGACGATCGCATCCAGCACGGCCGAGGCCGGGTACTCGTCCGAGACCACGACGGCGAGATCGCGCCGAACAGCCGGAAAACGGCCGCTGTCACGGTGTTCCGGCAGGCGCCGGGTGCTGATGGCCGCCAGGTCCAGCTCGGCCGCGAAGACGGCCTGATCCAGTTCCAACTCTTCGACCAGCGCCGGATGGAGCTGGCCCAGCCAGCCGGCCAGCCTGCCGTCGATGTGCAATTCGGCCGCCTGTCCCGGGTGAAGCCAGGATTGCCGACCACGCTCGAAGCTGACCCGGCCGGCAATGCCATTGAAACTCAGCAGGGACTCGATTTCGCCCTTGAGATCGTAATAATCGACCGCCCGACTCTTGGCGGAGAAATGCTCGGCAACCACAGCGCCGGTGAGTAACAGGCCCAGCCGCTCCGGCTCCTCGAAACCGTTTTTGCCGTTGAAGAAGCAGTGGCCGATTTCGAACAGGCGGAAAGCAGCAATCTGGCGTCGGCGGTTGCGGCCGGCAGCGGCCAGCAGCCCCGGCAACAGGCTCGTGCGCAGCACGGCCATTTCACGGCTCAGGGGATTGGCCAGTGGCTGAGCGCCGTCTGCCATGCCGAGCATTTCGAGTTCGCGCTCGCCGACAAAGCTCCAGGTCATCACTTCCTGGAATCCGCGCGCAGCCAGTTGCTCGCGCAGCGCGCGATCGGACAACAGCGTTTCGGCGGGTGCCTTGACGATGATCTCGCCGCCGGGATGGCGAACCGGCAGGCGATCGTAGCCGTAAATCCGGGCGACTTCCTCGATCAGGTCGGCCTCGATGGCAATATCCCGTCGTGCGCTCGGCGCGGTCACGCGGAAATGATCTTGACTACGTTCGACACGCATGGACAGACGTTCGAGAATGGCTGCCGCCTCGTCGGCCGTCAGCGCACTGCCCAGCACGTGATTCAGCCGATCGAGCCGCAGCTCGACCGTTTCGGCCGTGGGCAGATGTGCATCGTCGCGAGCTGCCCGCACCGGCCCCGGGCGACCGCCGGCGATTTCGAGAATCAGCGCCGTGGCCCGCTCGACAGCCAATTCCTGCAGGGCCGGATCGACGCCACGCTCGAATCGATGGGCCGACTCGGTCGCCAGCCCCAGCCGGCGGGCACGACCGCTGATGGTGGCCGGATTGAACCAGGCCGACTCGAGCAGGATCGAGCGGGTCTGTTCGCTCACCGCCGAATCCAGACCGCCCATGATGCCGGCCAGGGCCAGCGGGCACTCGTGATCGGCAATCAACAGCATGTCGCGGTCGGGCTCGATTTCCTGTCCGTCCAGCAGGGTGAACTTCTCTCCGGATTCGGCCCGCCTGACCCGAATGCCGCCCTTGATGATGTCCAGGTCGAAGGCATGCATTGGCTGGCCCAGCTCGAGCAGGACGTAGTTGGTCACGTCGATGATCGGCCCGAGACTGCGCAGACCGGCGCGCCGCAGGCGTTCGGTCAGCCACAGCGGTGTCCGGGCTTCGGGATCGATGTCCTCGATCACCCGCCCGACGTAGTGCGGACAATCCTCAGGCGCCAGGAGCTCGATGTCGACATCGCGATCGCTGCTCGGCGCAACGCGGTCGATTCGGGGCGAAGACACCGGGCTGTCGCTGATCGCGGAGAGCTCACGCGCCAGGCCGCGCACCGACAGGCAGTCGGCCCGGTTGGGCGTCAGGTCGATTTCGAGCACATGATCGTCCAGCCCCAGGTACTCGGACAGCGACGTTCCGGTGGGCGCATCGTCGGGCAACTCCATCAGGCCGTCGGCATCTTCGCCCAGGCCCAGCTCGGGCTCCGAACAGAGCATGCCTTCTGAGGCCACGCCGCGCAATTTCGCCGGCTTGATTTTGAGCCCGCCCGGCAACTTCGTGCCGAGCGTGGCCAGTGGCGCCTTCAGGCCCTTCCGCGCGTTGGCTGCGCCGCAGACGATGGTGCGTTCTTCACTGTCGCCGGCGACGCGGCAAACCCTCAGCCGATCGGCATCCGGATGCGGCTCGACCGCCAGGATCTCACCCACCACGACGCCGTCCAGGGGCGGCGCCACCGATTCGATTGAGTCGACTTCCAGGCCGGCCAGGGTGAAGCGTTCAGCAATGGCTTCGGCGCTCAGGCCCGAATCCACCCATTCGCTTAGCCAGCGATGACTGATCTTCATGGCGTTTTCCTAGTCATGACGCGGGGAGGCTCAGCGAAACTGGCGCAGGAAGCGCAGTTCGTTGTCGAAAAACAGGCGCAGATCGTCGACGCGATAGCGCAGCATGGCAAAGCGCTCGACACCCAGCCCCCAGGCATAGCCGGTGTAGACCTCGGGATCGACGCCGCAATTCTCGAGCACGTTGGGATGGACCATGCCGCAGCCCAGCACCTCCAGCCAGTCGCCGGCCGACCCGTCGGGATGGCGCCAGCGCACGTCGACCTCGGCCGAGGGCTCGGTGAACGGGAAATAGGACGGCCTCAAGCGCATCTCGAGATCGTCCTCGAAAAAGGCGTTGACGAAGTCCGACAACATGCCCTTGAGGTCGGCAAATGTCACGTCCCGGTCGACCAGCAGGCCTTCGATCTGGTGGAATTGCGGTGTGTGCGTCTGATCCGAATCGGAACGATACACGCGACCGGGCGCCACGATGCGCACCGGTGCACCACGTTCCTTCATGACGCGAATCTGCACCGGCGAGGTGTGGGTTCGCAGCAAGCGGCCGTCGGGCAGATAGAAGGTATCGTGCATCGCCCGGGCCGGGTGATGCGGCGGAAAGTTGAGTGCCTCGAAATTGTAGTAATCGTCCTCGACCTCGGGACCGGTGGCGACCTCGAATCCCAGGCGCTGAAAAATATCGAGCAGGCGATGCATTGCCCGATTGACCGGATGCACGCCGCCGGCAGATGTCGTCCGCCCCGGCAGGGTCACGTCGATCTGTTCTTCGGCCAGGCGGGCATCGAGCCGCTCGCGCGCCAGTCGTTCTGCGCGCTGTGCGATGGCCTGTTCGAGGGTCTGCTTGGCGCGATTGATCTGCTGGCCGGCCTCGCGCCGCTGTTCGGGCGGAAGCTGCCCCAGAGCCTTGAGCTGTGCGGTCAGCGCCCCCTTTTTGCCAAGAAAGCGAACCCGGACTTCGTCCAGGGTTCGCTCGCTGTCGGCCTTGGCGACCTGCTCAAGGGCGTCCTCGAGCAGATCCTGCGATGCCGAGGTGTCCATGCTCAGCCCAGACTGGACTGAGCTTTCTCGGCCAGCGCCTTGAAGGCGGCCTTGTCATTGACGGCCAGGTCAGCCAGCACCTTGCGGTCGATGGCGACCTCAGCCAGCTTCAGGCCGTTGATGAACCGGCTGTAGGACAGGCCGTGCTCACGGGCCGCGGCGTTGATCCGCTGGATCCACAGGCTGCGGAAATCGCGCTTGCGCTGACGGCGGTCACGGTAGCTGTACTGGCCGGCCTTGATGACCGCCTGCTTGGCAACGCGATAGACCTTGCGGCGTGCGCCGTAATAACCCTTGGCCCGGCTGAGCACCTTGCGGTGACGACGACGGGCGATAACTCCACGCTTGACTCTTGCCATGATCGCTCTCCCTTACAGCTTCGGCAGCATCTGGCGCACGGCTTTCTCGTCCGCGCGGTTGACCAGGGTGGAAGCACGCAGGCGACGCTTGCGCTTGGTGTCCTTCTTGGTGAGGATATGGCTGTGGTAGGCGCGCTTGCGCTTGATGCGCCCGCTACCGGTAGCCCGGAAGCGCTTGGCAGCGCCTCGGTTGCTCTTCATCTTCGGCATTGTCCTGATCTCCTGTTGTTTTACCTTCGTGCAGCGGTTGACCCGGGCCGTCCGGGCAACGCTTCGTCGAGCTGCATTCCAGCGAGTTGTTTCCGACAGCCTTGGCTGCCGGTTCGTTCCAAGCGCTTCAGGTGGCCTTTCTGGGTGACAGCATCATCACCATCTGCCGGCCTTCCATCCGCGGGTGCTGCTCCACGACCGTTTCTTCGGCCATGTCATGCTCGACCCGCTTGAGCAGGTCGCGGCCCAGTTCCTGGTGGGCCATTTCCCGACCTCGGAAGCGAAGGGTCACCTTGACCTTGTCTCCGTCCTCGATGAACCGGCGCAGGTTGCGCATCTTGACGTCGTAGTCGTGATCGTCGGTTCCCGGGCGGAACTTCACTTCCTTGATCTGAATCTGTTTCTGCTTCTTGCGCGCTGCCTGCGCCTTCTTGGACTCTTCGAAGCGGAATTTGCCCCAGTCCATGATACGGCAGACGGGTGGCTCGGCCTGCGGCGCGATCTCCACCAGATCCATGCCTTCTTCCTCGGCACGGACCAGCGCATCCCTGATCCCCATCACCCCGATCTGTTCGCCGTCGGATCCAACCACGCGTACTTCTCGCGCCGTAATGTCCTCGTTGCGTCGGGTCTTCTTATCCGTTGCGATGTGTGCTACTCCTTTTGGTTCTGTTTGAGGCGAATCGTCAATTATCCGCGATTGGGCCGCGCTGCGCTACCTCTGTGGACAGGCGATTGACCAGATCGTCGATCGGCATCGCCCCCAGGTCGGTGCCGTCACGCAGACGCACCGCCACCTGGCGATTCTCCACCTCGCGATCACCCACCACCAGCAGATACGGAATCTTCTCGAGCGTGCGGGCGCGGATTTTATAGCCGATCTTCTCGTTACGCAAGTCCGAGTCCACCCGAAATCCTTGACGATTCAGAATGTTGGTGACCTCTCGCACATAGTCGGCCTGGGCATCGGTGATGTTCATCACCACGGCCTGCACCGGCGCCAGCCACAGCGGCAGATCGCCGGCATAGTGCTCGATCAGGACACCGATGAAGCGCTCGATCGAGCCCAGGATGGCGCGATGCAGCATCACCGGCACGCGCCGCTCGCCGTCTTCGTCGACATATTCCGCGCCCAGGCGGCCGGGCATGGAAAAATCGACCTGCATGGTGCCGCACTGCCACACGCGGCCAATGCAGTCGGTCAGCGAGAACTCGATCTTGGGCCCGTAGAAGGCACCCTCGCCCGGCTGCAGCTCGTATTCGATCTCGGCGGCCTCGAGCGCCTCGGCCAGGGCCTTCTCGGCCTTGTCCCAGACGGCGTCCGATCCGACGCGCTTTTCCGGCCGGGTCGAGAGCTTGACCGCCACGTCGGTAAAACCGAAATCGTTGTAGACGTCGAACACCAGCTTGTTGAAGGCCAGCACTTCGTCTCGAATCTGATCTTCGGTACAGAAGATATGGGCATCGTCCTGAACGAAGTTGCGCACGCGCATCAGGCCGTGCAGCGCGCCCGAGGGCTCGTTTCGATGGCAGGAGCCGAACTCGGCCATGCGCAGCGGCAGGTCGCGGTAGCTCTTCAGCCCCTGGTTGAATACCTGCACGTGGCAGGGGCAGTTCATCGGCTTGACGGCGTATACCCGGTCCTCCGAGGAGGTAATGAACATGTCGTCGCCGAAGTTCTCCCAGTGGCCGGACTTCTCCCACAGGCTGCGATCGACGATCGAGGGCGTGTGGATTTCCTCGTATCCGGCCTCCTGCAGACGGCCGCGGATGTAGTCCTGCAGCGCCAGGTAGATGCGCCAGCCGCGGTCGTGCCAGAACACCATGCCCGGCGCCTCGGGCTGGATGTGGTAGAGATCCAAGCGCGCGCCGAGCTTGCGGTGGTCGCGCTTCTCGGCCTCTTCCAGGCGCTTGAGGTAGGCCTTGAGCTGCTTCTTGTCCGGCCAGGCGGTGCCGTAGATGCGCTGCAGCATCTCGTTGTCGGAGTCGCCGCGCCAGTAGGCGCCGGCCAGCTTGGTCAGCTTGAACGCGCCCAGCTTGCCGGTCGAAGGCACGTGCGGGCCGCGGCAAAGGTCGATGAAATCACCCTGACGATAAAGCGAGAGCGTCTCGTCGGCCGGAATGTCGGCGATGATCTTCGCCTTGTATTCCTCGCCCTGATCGCGGAAGAACTCGACCGCCTCGTCGCGTCCCATGACCTCGCGTTCAACCGCGATGTCCTCGGCCACGATCTTCGCCATCTCCGACTCGATCTTCTCGAGATCCTCGGGGCGGAATGGCTCCTCGCGCGCGAAGTCGTAATAAAAGCCGTCGTCGACCACCGGGCCGATGGTGACCTGCGTTTCGGGATACAGACGTTTCACTGCCTGGGCGAGCAGGTGCGCCGTCGAATGCCGGATGATCTCCAGGCCCTCGTCGTCACGCGCGGTGATGATGCGCAACTCGGCATCGCGCTCGATCGTATAGCTGGTGTCCACCAGCCGACCTTCGACCTCCCCGGCCAAAGCCGCCTTGGCCAGGCCCGGCCCGATCGACTCGGCCACCTCGTGCACCGTCACCGAACGCTCGAAATCCTTCCGGCTACCGTCTGGAAGCGTAATCTGAACCATGGGTGCGAATTCTACCGTCAGTCAAGCCACGAGGTTGGGCAAATTCCCGGAAACTGAAGCCTTGCCCAAGAGGTCAGGATTCACAGAGGGGACCGATTGCTTTCCAGCGCTTCCTGAATTCGTCGATTTCGGTGACGCGCGGAGCGCAGCAACCGCAGTGTGCCTTGATGGCACATGAGGATTGTGAGCACCGATCGGCGCCGAAAGCGGCGGATTCAGGGAGGGCTGGGAAGCAATCGGTGGTGGGCGATGCTGGATTTGAACCAGCGACCTCTGCCATGTCAAGACAGCGCTCTAACCAACTGAGCTAATCGCCCTTCCGAATCAAGCCGGCAAGTCTACCCGAAGTCGCTGAAATCGACAAGCTTCTGCTGAAAAGGCCACCGAATAGCTGAAGCTCAGAGCGATTTAATCGGGCCAAGCGGCGTCCGCTTGATAAACTGTCTCGTTTCGCACGCCACCCCGACCATGTCCGAGCGCTTTTCCGTCTTCAACCCGCCCCGCGGCGACCATGAACGCGTCGACTGGCCCCTGCTCGAGGGCCTTCCGCTGGCGCTCGCCATATCGACCTACGCCGGGCGCAAGGGCGGCCCCGTTCTGGTCGCAGTCGCCGACGGCTATGCGGCCCGTCATCTGCGCGACGACATCAATCACCTGGGCGTGGCCGATGCGGAGCTGTTTCCGGATTGGGAAATCCTGCCCTACGATCTCTATTCACCCCATCCCGACTTGATCTCGCGGCGCCTCGACCTGCTCTCGCGCCTGCCGGGCATGGAGTCGGGCGTGGTGATCGCGCCGATCACCGCCTTGATGCAGCGCCTCCCACCGGTGGCCTGGGTGCAGGGGCAAAGCCTCGACCTGGCTGTCGGCGACCGGCTCGACAACCAGGCCTTCCGCAGCCGGCTGCACGCTGCCGGCTACCAGTCCGCAGAGCAGGTGTGGCAGCCCGGCCAGTTTGCCGTGCGCGGCGCAGTCATGGATCTCTGGCCGATGGGCCGCCCCGAGCCCTATCGTCTGGAACTGTTCGACGACGAAATCGAATCGATCCGAACATTCGATGCCGAGAGCCAGCGCTCGACCGGCAAGCTCGAGCGCATCGACATGCTGCCGGCACGCGAGTATCCCTTCGACGAGGACAGTCGGCAGGCTTTCCGGCGCGCCTTCCGCAATCGATTCGACGTCGATCTCAGGCGCGCCCTGCCCTACCAGGACGTCGGCGAGGGCCATCACAGCCAGGGCCTGGAGCAGTACCTCCCGCTGTTTTTCGAATCCACTTCCAGCCTGACCGATTATCTTCCCCAACCGCATCGGCTGCTGCTGCTTCCGGGCGTCGACGAAGCAG
This sequence comes from Wenzhouxiangella sp. XN201, assembly GCF_011008905.1. NCBI lineage: Bacteria > Pseudomonadati > Pseudomonadota > Gammaproteobacteria > Chromatiales > Wenzhouxiangellaceae > Wenzhouxiangella > Wenzhouxiangella sp. XN201. Next base: position 1,367,104 of record NZ_JAAIVI010000017.1, on the reverse strand, counting down.
CCATGGACTACTGGCGTGAGGTCGAATCCCGCCGGGAACAGCGCGGTGGTGACATCGAACGGCCGGTACTCGCCCCCGACGAACTGTTCGTACCGGCCGCCGACCTGGTCCGGACCATGGAAGACGACGCCGCGGTGAAGGTGACGCGACGCAAACCCGCCGCCGACGTGGTCGCGCCTGCCCCCAGCCTGGATCTGGACGAGAAGGCCGAGGAAACCGCCCGCAAGCTGCGCGAAATGGACGATCGTGTTCTCATTGCCGCCGACACCGCCGGCCGCCGCGAATTGATCCGCGATGCCCTGCGCGCCGGCGGACTGCAGCCGAAACTGCTCGATTCCTGGTCGGCCTTCGTCAGCGGCGAGGAGCCGCTGGCGGTGGTGGAAATGCCGGTCTCCGGCGGCTGCCGGCTGGGCGATCGCGGCATCACCGTGCTGACCGAAAGCGAGCTCTTCCCGGGCCATACGCGCACCGTGCGCCGCGAACGTCGCACGGGCCAGGATCCGGAAACCATGATCAAGAGCCTGGCCGACCTGCAGCCCGGCGCGCTGGTCGTCCACCTGGAACACGGTATTGGCAGGTACCTGGGCCTGGAAGTGCTCGATGCCGGGGACACGACGGCCGAGTACCTGTGCCTTGAATACGCCGGCAGCGACAAGCTCTACGTGCCGGTGACCGACCTGCACTTGGTCAGCCGCTATACCGGCGCCGATCCAGAAGCGGTCGACTTGCATAAACTCGGCTCCGACCGCTGGGCGCGGACCCGCCGCAAGGCGGCCGAGAAAGTGCGCGATGCCGCCGCGGAACTGCTCAACCTGCAGGCGCGACGTGCAGCCCGGCAGGGCCAGAGCTTCGAGATCGACCGCGGTCTGTACGCGCGTTTTGCCGCAGGATTCGAGTACGAGGAAACCGAGGACCAGCAAACCGCCATCGACGCCGTGCTGTCCGACCTGGCCTCGAGTGAACCCATGGACCGCGTCGTCTGCGGCGACGTCGGCTTCGGCAAGACCGAGGTCGCGCTACGCGCCGCCTTCGTCGTCGCCAATTCCGGCCGCCAGGTCGCCATGCTCGCGCCCACGACCTTGCTGGCCGAACAGCACTACCGCAACTTCGCGGATCGCTTCGCCGACTGGCCGGTCAAAGTGCGATTGCTGTCGCGCTCAGGCGGCTCTGCCGCAAAAACGGTCGAGGGCCTGGAAGACGGCACGGTGGATATCGTCATCGGTACCCACCGCCTGCTTCAGAAGGACATCAAGTTTCGCGATCTCGGCCTGGTCGTCATCGACGAAGAGCAGCGCTTCGGCGTCCGCCAGAAAGAGCGGCTCAAGGCCCTGCGCGCCGAGGTCGACCTGCTCACGCTCACCGCCACGCCGATTCCGCGCACGCTCAACATGTCGATGGCGGGCCTGCGCGAACTGTCGATCATCGCCACGCCGCCGGCCAAGCGACTGGCGGTTCGCACCTTCGTGTCCGAGTGGGACACGCCGACCATCCGCGATGCCGTCTCGCGCGAGTTCCAGCGCGGCGGGCAGGTCTACTACCTGCACAACGAGGTGCGCACCATGCCGCGCCAGGTCGCGGAACTCGAGGAACTGTTTCCCAACGCCCGTATCGGCATGGCCCACGGCCAGATGCCGCCGGGCGAGATGGAAAAGACCATGCGTGATTTCTATGCGCGTCGCATCAACCTGCTGGTGTGCTCGAGTATCATCGAAAACGGCATCGACGTGCCCACGGCCAACACCATCGTCATCAACCGCGCCGACAAGTTCGGCCTGGCCCAGCTGCACCAGCTGCGCGGCCGCGTCGGCCGCTCGCACCACCTGGCCTACGCCTACCTGATCACCCCGCCGTGGAAGGTGCTCACGCGCGATGCCAAGAAACGGCTGGAGGCCATCCAGTCCCTGGAAGACCTGGGCGCGGGCTTCACCCTGGCCAGCCACGACCTCGAAATCCGCGGCGCCGGCGAGCTGCTCGGCGAAGACCAGTCTGGCCAGATCGAAGCGATCGGCTTCGCGCTTTACTCCGACCTGCTCAACCGCGCCGTCGAGGCCTTGAAGAACGGCGAGGAGCCGGACCTGGACGAACCGATGTCGATCACCAGCGAGGTCGACATGCACATCACGGCCATGATCCCCGACAGCTACCTGCCCGACGTGCACCAGCGCCTGGTGCTCTACAAACGCATCAGCCAGGCCGACACCGACAAGAAGCTCGACGACCTGCAGGTCGAGATGATCGACCGCTTCGGCCTGCTGCCGCAGGAAGTCAAAAACCTGTTCACCACCGCTGAGTTGAGACTGCGCGCCAAGAAGCTGGGCATCAAGCGACTTGAAGTCGGACCGGCCGGCGGCCGCGTGGAGTTCAAGGCCAAGCCGGACATCAACATGGGCGAGCTTTTGAAGATGATCCAGAAGGAATCGCACACCTTCGAACTGCCCGACAACGATCGGCTGCGCATCAAGGGCGAGTTCGAAACGCTCGAGGATCGCTTTCACATGGCAGAGGAACTGCTCGAACGTCTTGCACCGGCCGAGCGCGCGGCTGCGTGAACTTCAAAAGCATTCACCGCAAAGACGCAAAGGAAATAAAAAAGCAAAGAAACCACGGAATACACGGAAGCTCACGGAAAGAGGATATTGTTTCTTGAGTCATTCCGTGTATTCAGTGATTTCCGTGGTTTATCGGTTTTTCTCTTTCAGTGATCGCTTCGCGCTCTTAGCGTCTTTGCGGTTAATGCTTTTTTAGAAGACTTTCCCGGGATTGAGAATGCCGTCGGGATCGAAGGCGGCCTTGATCTGCCGCATCAATTCGATTTCCGAGCGTGAGCGGCTGTAATGCAGGTCTTCCCGCTTGAGCAAACCGACACCATGTTCGGCCGAGACACTGCCCTCGAACTTGCGCACCAGCTCGAATACGCGCGGGCTCAGTTGCTTGCCGGCGGCGTGGAAGTCGTCGATCGACCAATCGTCTGGCCGCAGAACGTTCATATGCAGGTTGCCGTCGCCGATATGGCCGAACCAGACGACTTCGAATTCCGGGTAGTGCTCGCCTACCAATCGATCCAGTGATTCCAGGAACTCCGGCACGCGCGAGACGCGCACCGACAGGTCGTTCTTGTAGGGTGTGCGCGGACTGATGGCCTCACTGATCGCCTCGCGCCAGCGCCACAGCTCCTCGGCCTGCGCGCCCGACTGGCTGATGGTGCCGTCGGAGACATGGCCGACCTCGGCCAGTCGCTCGAACAGGCCGAGCGCCTTTTCCTGGCTGGACTGGTCGGGGTCATCGAACTCTACAACCGCATAGAAAGGACACTCACCGTCGAGCGGAAATGACTCGCCGGTGGCCTTCGAGACATGCTCGACCGAGCTCCGGTCGAAGAATTCGAAGGCTGACAGGTTCAGGCCACCCCGCAGTTCGGCGAAGGCGGGCATGATCGCTGCCAATTCGGTGAACCCGAGCAACAGCACCGACTGCTCCGGCGGCGGCCGGGTCAGGGCTACAGTGGCTTCGGTAATGATGCCGAGCACGCCCTCGGAGCCGATCATCAGGTGGCGCAGGTCGAGCCCGGTGTTGTTCTTGACCAGGCCGCGATTGAGCGCCAGCACCTCGCCAGTGCCGGTAACAACGGTCAGCCCACGCACCCAGTCGCGGGTCATGCCGTATCTGAGCACCCGGATGCCGCCGGCATTGGTGGCGATGGAGCCGCCAAGCTGGCTGGAATCCGCCGCCGCCCAGTCAACGGGATAGTAAAGTCCGGCGTCGGTAGCGCGACGCTGCAGCTCGCCCACCGGCAGACCCGCCTGGGCCCGCAGGCTCGGCTCGGTTGGGTCGAGCTCAAGCACGTCGCGCATCTTCTCGAGCGAGACGACAACCTCGCCCTCGCTGGCCACGGCACCGCCCGACAAGCCGGTGCGCCCACCGCTGGGCACCAGCTTGAGCCCTTCGCGGCGCGCGATGCGGACCAGTTCCGCGACCTCGTCGGTGCTACGCGGAAACACCACTGCTTCGGGCCGGGCGGGCCAGAAGCGCGTCCAGTCCCGTCCGTAATGGGCCAGGGACTCGGCATCGTTCAGCGATTCGATCGGATCGAAGCGGCTCATGACGTTATTATCACCCCTTCAGCCCGCCGAAACCGAGCCGATCATCCGCATGAACGCCAGGCACTCCCTGCCGAAAGACAAGATCAACTTCCTGCTGCTCGAGGGCATCCACGACCGCGCCGTGGAGAGCATTCGCACATCGGGTTATACCAACCTCCAGGTCGAGTCGACCGCTCTCGAACCCGATGCACTGAGCAAGGCGCTGGCCGGCGTGCATTTTCTCGGCATCCGCTCGCGCAGCCGGGTTACCGAAGAAATGCTCGACGCCGCCGACAAGCTCACCGCCATCGGCTGTTTCTGCATCGGCACCGACCAGGTCGATCTCGCTGCCGCCCGCCGGCGCGGCATCCCGGTGTTCAACGCGCCTTATGCCAACACCCGCTCCGTGGCCGAGCTGGTGCTGGCCGAGATCATCATGCTGATGCGCGGCATCCCCGAAAAGAACATGGCCGCCCATCGCGGGCAGTGGCTCAAGACCGCCAGCGGCTCGCACGAAGTACGCGGCAAGACCCTGGGGATCGTCGGCTTCGGTCACATCGGATCGCAGCTCGGCATCCTGGCCGAAGGACTGGGCATGAACGTGATCTTCCACGATATCGTCGACAAGCTGCCGCTGGGCAACGCCCGGCAGGTCTCGGGCCTGACCGAGCTGCTTGCGCAGTCCGACATCGTCAGCCTGCACGTCCCCGACACCGAACAGACCCGGGGCATGATCGGCGAACCCGAGCTGGCGGCCCTGCCAACGGGCAGCCGCCTGATCAATGCCTCGCGCGGCAATGTGGTCGCCATTCCCGCCCTGGCCGAGGCGCTCAAATCCGGTCACTTGGCGGGTGCGGCCATCGACGTTTTCCCCAGCGAGCCCTCCGGACCCGACGAGGAATTCATCAGTGAACTCAGGGGAATGGACAACGTCCTGCTGACCCCGCACATCGGTGGCTCGACTCGTGAAGCGCAGGAGAACATCGCGTTCGACGTGGCCGGCAAGCTGGTGCGTTACTCGGACAACGGCTCGACCATGGGTGCGGTCAACTTTCCGGAAGTCGCCCTGCCCGACCACGCCACTGCCCGGCGCATCCTGCACATTCACCGCAACGAGCCGGGCGTACTGCAGGCGATCAACAGCGTGTTTTCCGAAGCCGGCGTGAATATCGTCGCCCAGTACCTGCAGACCCTGCCGGACGTGGGCTACGTGGTGATGGACGCCGAGACCGAGGATGCCACCCGCATCATCCGCGGCCTGGAAGCCATTCCCGCCACCATCCGCACCCGATTCCTCTACTGACCCCGACCTGGGAGACCTTCCATGAGCGACCTGGACATTCAACTCGATCGCGAGGCCGGCCGCTTCGAAGCCGTCGTCGAAGGTCATTCCTGTGTACTCGACTTCACCCTGGAAGGCGACGTGGTGAGCATGAACCACGTCGGCGTGCCCAAGGCGGTCGGCGGGCGCGGCATTGCCGGGCAGCTGACCAGGCATGCACTCGACTGGGCCGACGATCAGAATCTGAAGGTCCGGGCCCGCTGCCCGTACGTGGCAGCCTGGATCGAACGACACCCGGAATATCAGGAACTGCTAACGTAAGAGTCGGGTTTTTTTGACGAATTTCCTTGTACCCGAAACCGCCGAGACCCTAGAATGAAATTGATGTAAATCAAGCATCACATTCATTCATTGGCTTGAGGAGGGTCCAATGATCGAGGGTCTCAGCCGCAACGCCGCGCGCAACATCTTTCTGGGCGGCTCCATCATTTTCTTCATCATCTTCGTCGGTCTGACGGCGCACAGCCACTACTACATCGTCACCGAATCCACCGATCACGAAGGTCTGACCGAGTCGGTCAAGCTTGGCAAGCACGTGTGGGAGAAGGAGTCGTGCATCAACTGCCACAGCCTGCTTGGCGAAGGCGCCTATTTTGCGCCCGAGCTCGGCAACGTGTGGTTGCGCTACGGCGGTGCCGACAACCCGGAAGCCGCCCGCCAGGGGATCAAGTCATGGATTCAGCTGCAGCCGCTGGGCGCGCCCGGCCGACGCCAGATGCCTTCCTACAAGCATCTGAGCGAAGAAGAACTCGACGCCCTGGTCGATTTCTTCCGCTGGACCAGCGAGATCGACACGCAGGGCTGGCCACCGACGATTTCGGGATAAGAGGGAGATCTGAATGAAGTACCAGACGCAGAAAGTCGCCTACCCATTTTTCATTGCCGCACTGCTGCTGTTTGCCGGGCAAGTGCTGTTCGGCCTGCTCGCGGGCGCCGTATATGTGTGGCCGGAGTTCATGGCCGAGGCCATGCCCTTCCACATCATGCGCATGAGCCACACCAACCTCCTCGTCGTGTGGCTGCTGATCGGCTTTTTCGGTGCCACCTACTACCTGTTGCCCGAGGAGGCGGAAACCGAACTGCACAGCCCGATGATTGCCTACATCCAGCTGGGCATCTTCGTGTTCGCCGGTGCCGCGGCCCTGATCAGTTACCAGTTCGGCATCCATGAAGGTCGCGAGTTTCTCGAGCAGCCACTGTGGATCAAGATCCTGCTGACCATCTCGTTTTTGATGTTTCTCTATAACGGCAGCCGCACACTGATGGCGGGTCGCCGGACAGCCATTTCCATGATCCTCATGGCCGGACTGTGGCTGGCAGCGATCTTCTGGCTGTTCGCCTTCTACAACCCGGCGAACCTGTCGCTGGACAAGATGTACTGGTGGTATGTCATCCATCTCTGGGTAGAAGGTGTCTGGGGCCTGATCATGGCTTCCCTGCTCGCCTACCTGCTGGTCAAGATGTCCGGCGTCGACCGCGAGATCATCGAGAAGTGGCTGTACGTGATCGTCGGCCTGGTGCTGTTCGCCGGCCTGCTCGGCACCGGCCACCACTACTACTGGATCGGCACGCCATCCTACTGGCAGCCGCTGGGCAACATCTTCGGCGCGCTTGAGGTGCTGCCACTGTTCTCGATGGTGGTTTTCACCTTCTACATGTTCTGGCAGGGCAGCCGCAACCATCCCAACAAGGCGGCGATTCTCTGGACCCTCGGTTGCGCCGTCATGGCCTTCTTCGGCGCCGGGGTGTGGGGGCTGATGCACAACATGTCGTGGGTCAACTACTACAGCCACGGCACCCAGGTCACGGCCGCTCACGGCCATCTCGCCTTCTACGGCGCCTACGTGATGCTCAATCTGGCGATCATCACCTACGCCATGCCACAACTTCGGGGCAAGTTGCCCTACAACCAGATCCGCAACATGTGGAGTTTCTGGCTGATGACCGGCGGCATGGCCTTCATGACCTTCACGCTGACCTTCGCCGGCGTGGTCCAGACTCACCTGCAGCGCGTCATGGGTGAAAACTACATGACCACGCAGGACCAGATCTGGGTGTTCTACGCCATGCGCTTCGGCGCCGGCATCGTCGTGGTCATCGGGGCGCTGATCTTCCTGTGGGCCACCCTCGGCAAGCCACGCGAGCAGCGCCCCAAGGGCGACGCGCACGTGGCATCCGGTATCGCGGATGGGTGATGCCGGGCGAAATGCCCAACCGTCGACGGAACTGCCCTGGTACCGTGAGACGGCCGGCGAGTGCACGTTCTTCGAGGCGGCCTGGAAGCAGGGCCTGCCGCTGCTGCTCAAGGGCCCGACCGGCTGCGGCAAGACCCGCTTCGTCGCCCATATGGCCGCCCGCCTAGGGCGGCCGTTGTTTACCGTCGCGTGCCACGACGATCTGACAGCGGCCGATCTGACCGGCCGCTACCTGCTCTCCGGTGGAGAGACGAATTGGGTGGACGGCCCGCTGACCCGCGCCGTGCGTGAAGGCGGCATCTGCTACCTCGACGAAGTGGTCGAGGCACGCAAGGACGTCACGGTCGTCATGCACCCGCTTACCGACGACCGCCGCATCCTGCCACTGGAGCGCACCGGCGAGGTTCTGCAGGCGCCGCCGGAGTTCATGCTGGTCGTTTCCTACAATCCCGGCTACCAGCACGTTCTCAAGTCGCTCAAGCCGAGTACACGCCAGCGCTTTGCGGCGCTGAGCTTCGATTGTCCTCCGCCGGATGTGGAAATCGAAATTGTGGCCACAGAAAGCGGCCTGTCGAGGGACCTGTGTGCCGGACTGGTCAACCTCGCCCGCCGCATTCGCGAACTCAAGGGCAAGGATCTGGAGGAAGGCGTGTCGACCCGCCTGCTGGTCTACTGCGCCAGCCTGGTTGCCGACGGCATGGCCATGGATACCGCCGCCCGGGCGACGTTGATCCAGCCGCTGAGCGACGACGAGGACGTCATCGCCGCACTCGAGGAACTGCTCTCGCACAGTTTCTAGGGCACCTCTGATCACATTCACTTAGCGTGAGCCCCGATGCCTGAATGGCTCGAATTCGAGGAACTCGCCGGCCGCTGGTGGCACCGCTGGGCATCCGCGGCGAGCAGTTACCCGACCCACCCCGAAGCCGCCGTCGATTTCGAATCCCTGCGCGATGCGCTGGCAGTCTATTTCCGCGCCCTGGGTGGTCCGACCGGCATCACACTGACCACTGCCAGAGCGGCGGGCCACTTTCATCGCCTGAGCTGGCGCCAGCGCCTGGGCCTCGATCAGGAGCCGATGGAGTTGGCGCGGTTCGACGGCGAACACCTGATTCTGCCGCAGCGCAACGCCCTGTTTCCCGATACCGAAAGCAACCGCCTGCTGTATTTCTGGCAGACCGCGTTCCTGGCCTTCAGCCGCCTGCCACCGTCGACATCCGATCCACTACAGCAAGATCTCCTGTACCTGGCGGCTTCAGGCGAGGCCCTGCAAGCATTGCTCCGGGAATTCCCGGGTTGGCGCTCGCGCTATGCCGATCTGGCTGCTGGGCTGATCCGCTTGCGACCTTCCCGCCGGCTGCCGCCGATCGAGGCCGCTGTCGAGCGAGTCATTCGCCGTGTGCTGGGCGAGAGCGTCGACCTCGACGAGCGCAGCGAAGACTTCTACCGGGCCGTGACCGAAGATCCCCGGTCCATCCGCCGCTTCCGCGCCCCGTCCGGCTATCACCCGCCACTGCCGGTGCCGCTCTGGCCGACAGTCACCGCCGGTGCCGGAACCGAGAGCGGGTCCGATCAAGACGCCGACGAAGAGGAGACCGGCGGCGATGCAAAAGAAGCGGGCGAACAGATGTTTCAGGCCCACCGACGCCATCTCGACCAGACCGAGCGCGACGACCCGCTGATGCTCAACCCCTTCGAGAAGATCATTTCCTGGGCGGAGATGGTCAACGTCAACCGCGCGGTCGAAGACGACGACGAAGACGAGGCGCGGCAGGCTGCCGAAGGACTTGAAGAACTGACCCTGTCCCAACACCGCAAGAAGGCAGCCACGCGACTGAAGATGGGCCTGGAGGTCGCCTCCGCAGCCGTTCCCGAATCCTCGCTGCAGTCCGATGTCACCTGGCCTGAATGGCACTACGGTCGCCGGCGCTATCTGCCCGATTTCTGTGCCGTACAGGTGCTCGACCCCGGAATGGCCGACGAAGACTGGTCACCGGATGCCGACACCCGCTCGCGTATTCGCAGCGTGCGGCGGCAGTTCGAGGCGCTCAGGCCGCGGCGCGAATTGCTGCGCGCCCAGCTCGACGGCGACGAGTTCGACACCGACGCCCTGGTGCGCATGGTCACCGAGCGCGCCGCCGGCCATTCCGGCTCGGAGCGCATCTACTCGACCTGGCGCGACACCTCGCGCGATCTGGCCGTGGCCACCCTGGTGGACGTGTCGCTCTCGACGGACTCCTGGCTCGACGATCGCCGCGTCATCGACATCGAGAAGGAAGCCTTGCTGGTGCTCGCCAACGGCATCGACGCCTGCGGCGACGAGCAGGCCGTCTACAGCTTTACCTCGCACCGGCGTAAACGGGTGGAAATCACGCCGCTCAAACGCTTCGACGAGCCCATGGATCGCGGCATCGAGCGCCGCATCGCCGCGCTCGAGCCCGGACGCTACACGCGCCTGGGCGCGGCCATCCGTCACGTGGCCGCCGAACTGGCCGAGAAGGCCAACCGTCACCGCCTGCTGCTGGTCCTCACCGACGGCAAGCCCAATGATACCGATCACTACGAAGGCCGCTACGCCATCGAGGACACGCGCATGGCCGTGCGCGAGGCCCGCCGCGACGGCCTGGTGGTCTTCGGCGTCACCATCGACGCGCGTGCCCGACAGTACTTTCCGCTCATCTTTGGCCGCAACGGCTACGCTATCGTGCCGCACGCGGCAGCGCTCAGCCGAGCCTTGCCAGCGATCTACCGGCAGCTCCTCCAGCATTGATGGAATATCAGATCAGCTCCCGCTGGGCGTAAACCGCTTTCCATATTTCGCCGCGCTTCTGAGCGATTTCCGTGTCGAAATAGTGGCGCAACCGGCGACGATCGTCGGGCTGGTCTTTCAGCGCCGATCCGACGATGAAATGGACCAGGTTTTTGATATCCACTTCGCCGTCAGAGTAATAACGCGCATGAATGCACAGTGCATGGCCGACACTGACAGCTTCGGCCGTCGACATGGTCGCACCGGCCAGACGGTCGGTCGAGCGGCCGCTCAGCGACTGGCCGTTGCGCAGTTCGTGGAAAATGGTCACCAAAGCCATGATTACGGATGGATCGATGCGTACATCGACGCCGGCGTACTCGTTGAGCCGGCCGACCTCTCGCGACACCACCTCGATTTCGTCTTCGACTTCGCGAATCGAGGGAACCGTCTCGAAATTCATGCGCCGCTTGAGCGCGGCACTCATCCGGTTCACACCCTCGTCGATGCTGTTGGATGTGGCAATCACGTTGAAGCCTGCGCGCGAATAGAGAACGCCGGACTGACCACTGAGTTCCGGCACCGTGATCAGCCGGTCGGACAGGATCGACAGCAGCGCATCCTGCAGCGGCTGGGGGCAGCGGGCAACCTCTTCAAAGCGCACGATCTTGCCGTCACGCATGCCGCGATAGATCGGGCTGGGCACCAGCGCCTCCGGCCTGGGGCCGCCCTGGGCGAGCAGCGCATCGTTCCAGCTGTAGAGCAGCTGGCCGACTTCGCTGAGTGCCCCGCCCTGCAGAGTCAGCGAGGAGTCGCCAGAAATGGCCGCGGCGAGCAACTCGGACAACCAGGACTTGGCCGTTCCCGGCTCGCCGACGAGCAGGCAGCCCCGGTCGGTACACAGGGCAATCACCACGCGCGTGATCACGCCCGGATCAATCACGATCTTGTGACTGATTTTCAACTCGTCATCGCCGAGCACGAACTTCTCCACGGCCAAAGGCGAGAGCTTCCACCCCGGCGGCACGGGATGCTCGTCCCAGCTTGCTAATCTCTTGAGCTCGTCGGCGAAGGCCGTTTCAGCCGGCGGTCGTTGCAGTTGCGGCTTTCTGCTCACGGCTGTTTCCTCCTGCCACCGCGCTGCTCGGGCGCCATGCGATCCTGCGGCAGGATGCGGCGGATTTCGTCAAGCGGAATCGTGCCGGTGATGACGTGGTCGAGCGCGCTGTCGCGCATGGTGATCAAGCCGGCGTCGAGTGCCTGCCAGCGCAGCTCCCCGGCCGGCGGCTGCAGTGAAATGACGCGCCGAATATCGTCGTTGACTTGCAAGTACTCGACCACGGCGACCCGGCCGCGCGTGCCCAGGCCATTGCAGTGCTTGCAGCCTCGGCCCCGAAAACAGCGGAAATTGACGGGCACACGCTCCGGAAACAACTCTCGTAAAACGCGGCTATCGGGTTCGGCCGGCTCCCGACAGTGCTCGCAGATGCGCTTGGCCAGGCGCTGGGCGATGATTGCCAGAAGCTCCCCGGCGATCGAATTGGGCAATACTTGCAGATCGTAGAGGCGCTGTAGCGCGTCGACTGCGTCGTTACTGTGAAGGGTTGAGAGCACCAGGTGCCCGGTCTGTGATGCGCGCATGGCCTCCAGCGCTGTTTCCGCATCCCGGATCTCGCCCACCATGATCACGTCGGGATCCTGGCGCACGAAAGACCGCATGGCATCGGCAAAGCTGAATCCGATATCGGGACGCGCCCGCGTCTGCTGGATATTGTCGATGGAGTACTCGATCGGGTCCTCCACGGTGATCACCTTGCGTCGACCGTCGTCGGCCAGCTCCTGCAGCGCCGCATACAGTGACGTCGACTTGCCCGAACCGGTCGGCCCCACAACCAGCACGAGCCCGGCGGGATTGTCCAGCAGCCGCTGGTAGAAACCCGCCACGCGCTCGGACATGCCCAATTCTCGCAGGCCCAGCACTCGACCGGTCTGGGACAGCAGGCGAATCACGGCGTGCTCGCCGTGCAACGATGGTTGGATCTGGACCCGCAGGTCATAGTTGGTGGCGCCTACCCGCATATGCGAGCGACCGCCCTGCGGCAGGCGTCGCTCGGCAATGTTGATTTCGGCGCGCACCTTGATGACGTTGATGAGGCCAGCATGGTCACGCGGCGTGAGTTGGTAGTGCGTCAGATCGTGCAGTTCTCCGTCAACCCGGATTCGAATTCGAATCCGGTCGCCGTAACGCTCGACATGAATATCGGAAGCCTTGGCGCTGACCGCATCGAGTAGGATCGATTCGTACAGTGAAACCAGGTAATGGCTGAGCTCGCGATCGGAATTGTCGAGCAGGTCGTCGGAGCGCGCCGGTTCCTGCTTCCGCTCGGTCCACTTCAGCATTTCGCTGCCGCGCGAGGAAAGATCGATGACCTGCCACAGCCGCCGGAAATCAGTGGGCGTAACCAGATACTTCTCTACCGATTTGAAGTCCTGCACCCGCGCCACATCCTCGGTCGGAGCATCGGGATTGTCGGTAGCCACGTACAGAACCCCGTCGCTCGAACGAATTGGCAACAGACGCTGGTTGTCCAGGAAAGTCTTGGAAAAACGTCGAAACAGTGCGAGATCGAGATCCTTGAGCAGCTCGTCGGCGCTGGCCAGCCGCAGTCCGTACCGTTCGGCAAGGCTGCGATAGAGATCCACATCGGCAATATCGCCACGACGCTGTAGGACCGAAATCACCGGCTCGCGCCGCCGACGCGCTTCCTCCCGAGCATCGTCGAGCTGCCTTTCGTCGACATAGCCCAGGTCGATCATGGTTTCACCCGCATCATGGGCCAGGTTGACCAGCCCGAGCTCACGTCGCCTGAAGCGCTCGTTTTCCAAGCTCTGGACCGCGAGCAAGGGCACCAAGGGGTCGTCTCCCTCGAGCGTAACCAGGTGGCCACCTTCGGTCAGTTGACCGGCGAGGCGCTCCCGGTTGTTGATACGGGCGGTGCAGAGAATCAGGTCGAAAGGTGCCAGATCGGGCGCGCCCAGTGCGCCCTCGCCGAGGATCAGGTGGACATTTTCGATCCCGGCCCGCTCGAAGTTGGCCCTGGCAATATCGGCCACCTCGGTCTTGAGCTCAACCACTACGACATCTTCGACCATACGGGCTAACGCCGCGGCCAGATAGCCGGCCCCGGCGCCGATCACCAGAACGCGCCGACCCATGCCGAGGGGTTCGATCAATTCCAGGATGCGTTCGACGGCTTTGCGCGTGGGAATGCTGCGCCCCGAGATCACGCCGTCGAGATCCCGCGAGGCGAGAAAGAGCGAACGCGGCAAGGCGTCCAGCAAGGGCTTGATCCGATGCATGGGCGAAGCGCTCACGCATTACTCCCCGTCAATGCCGCCGAGATCAAGTTGTCAATCCAGCTGCGGCAAAATGAAGACATGAATAGCGTGATCCCCTTGAAAAGACACTCAGTGAAAAGATAGCAGATTTCCCGAAGCCGCCGGAACCACGCGCCGGGACAAGGGTCTCACAAGAACCTGGTCGGAATCGGCGATGAGAACGCTTTACTGACCTGCCTCGCGCCAATGAAGTTGCTGGTACACTTGAACTTATGCACTCAATCGCGTCGATCCTGCTCCGCTGCATTCTGGCTCTCGCCCTTGTGATGGGCGGCCTGCCGGTGTGGGGAGCGAGCGCGACGCCTTCTCAGTACGACGCGACCCTCGCGCAGGTTGCCAGTGACGGCGACAATGCGGACTGTCACTCAGATATGGCCGAGCACCAGCCGGACGCAGATTACGAGGAGTCGGCGCATGACTGCTGCGAGAAAGATGCCGGCTGCGAACACGAAACCTGTCGCTGTCTCTGCCCGGCCACGAGTCTCGTCGTTCCCGTCCGCCTCGGCACAACCCTGCCGGCTGCGAAAAGCCATCCGCCTTCGCCGCTAAACGCACCTGCTCCCCACGACATCATTAGCAGCCTCCTTCGCCCACCTCGGGCCTGATCCCCACAAGCTATTCTCCCTGCACGGGCGTCGACATGCCGCAGTGAATCGGCGTGTTTCAACGACCGGCGCGCAATACCCAAGATCTACAGAACCCATCAAGAGAGGTTCACCATGTCCAATGGCACCCTCCAGTCTGCATACTGCTCCAGTCGCCTGGCGCGATTGGCCCTGTACTTGTCCGTTCTACTGGTATTTTCGACGTTAACGCCGGCAGCCGATTCAGGCGATGAAAATGCTGCTGAAACGCGGGCCGTAGCAAGCGACGAAACACCACTGACGATGGAGCGGGCGGTGTCCCTGGCGACCACCGCCGCCGATCCGAGCGTTCAGCAATATGTGGCCCGCGGCGAGGCCCTCGAAAATGACGCCATCGCCGATGGCCAACTGCCGGACCCGATGATTTCGGCCCAGGTCGTCAACGTGCCGACCGACACCTTCCGGCTGGACCAGGAGGGTATGACCCAGGCCTTGCGAATTGGACTCCGCCAGGAAATCCCGGCGGGCCGAACGCTGGATATCCGGCAACGCCAGCGCAGCACGGAAGCCGGCGGTGAGCGTGCACAAACCGATCTTGCACTTCGACGGATTGCACTGGAAACCCGCCAGGCCTGGCTGGAACTGGCCTGGCAGGATCAGGCAGTGGCGGTGCTCCGCAGGAGCCGGGGCCGAATTGAGCAGCAGATCGAATCGCTGCAGTCGCGGTTTGCCGCCGGCGGACTCCATTCACAGGCCCTGTTGCGAACAGAACTGGAACTCGCTTTGCTCGATGATCGGATTACCGAGCACCGGCGTATGGCCGATCGAGCGCGAGCGACGCTATCCCGTTACATCGGTGGCGAAGCGTATCGCCCCCTGCCCGAGAGCATGCCCGATTTCGAGGCGACGGCAATCGATCCCGATGAACTGCAGCAGCAACTGGTTTCCCATCCGGCCGTCCAGGCCAAGCAAGCCCGCATTGAAGCGGCCGAGCTCGGCATCGAACTGGCGGAACAGGCCTACAAGCCCAAGCTGGCCATTGAGGCCGGCTATGGCCTGCGCTCCGACCACCCCGACCTGGCCAGCATCGGCGTGACCATGTCCCTGCCGCTGTTTGCGGGACAACGGCAGGACAAGCGTCAAACGGCGGCGATCCGCCGCAGCAGTGCAGCCACATTTGATCGTGATGCACTCCTGCTCGACCTCCGGCGTCAACTCAAGCAGGCCATAGCCGATTGGCAACGTTATCGAGAACGCCTGGCCCTCTACGAAAAGGTAGTTTCCGAGCGCGCCCGGGACACGGTCGAGGCTTCAGTGACAACCTATGCCAACGGGCAGACCGATTTTGCCGAACTCATCCGCAGTCAACTGACCGACCTGGATACGCAGATCAAGCAGGCCGAACTGCAAGCCCGGGCCGGATCCGCCTGGGCGCAAATCCTCTTTCTTTCGGGAGAAGAATCGTGAACAAGTGGCAAGTCGTGGTTATAGCGCTTACAGCCGTCGCCGTCGGCTTTCTTGCGGCCTGGTGGGCCTTCGGGGGATCCGACTCGGGAAGTCAGGATCAGCCGGGCGAGGCCGAGCGCGAAATTCTCTACTGGGTTGCCCCCATGGACCCGAACTACCGGCGCGACGAGCCCGGCAAATCGCCCATGGGCATGGATCTCGTGCCGGTCTATGCCGACGAGGCCGGTCAGGAGGGCAACCAGGGTCAACCGTCGATCCGGATCAATCCGACGGTAATCAACAACATCGGCGTCAAGGTCTCGCCCGTCCAGCGTCGGGACCTGGCGCGCGACATCGACGCCGTGGGCCTGGTGACGCCCGATGGCGGTCAGATTGCCCACGTCCACGTCCGCACCGAAGGCTGGATCGAAGTACTGCATGTGGAAACGGAAGGTGAACAGGTATCGGCCGGACAGCCTCTGTTCGAGATCTATTCCCCGGCCCTGGTCAGCGCGCAGGAAGAATACCTGCAAGCCGTAAGAATGGGCAATCAGACGCTCGTCACGGCATCCCAATCGCGGCTGGCCTCACTGGGCATGAATGCAGAGCAGGTCCGCGGCCTGCGACAACGTGGAACGCCGAGCCGGCTCTTCACGGTTCACGCGCCCGAAGACGGCCACCTGCTCGAACTCAATGTTCGGCAGGGCATGTATGTCCAGCCGGGTGGCACCCTCATGTCCATTGCAGACCTGTCCCGGGTCTGGGTGGAAGCCGATCTTTTCGAGGGCCAGATCAACTGGGCCGAACCGGGTCAGCGAGCCACAATGCGGCTTCCCTGGGCAGAAGCCGGCCGCGAATGGCACGGCGAGATCGATTTTGTCTATCCGACCATTCGATCGGAAACACGCACCGGGCGTGTGCGCCTGGTATTCGACAATCCGGATCTGAAGCTCAAGCCCAACATGTATGCCCGCGTTTCGATCGCGGCCGACCCGCATGCCGAGGCCCTCGTCGTACCCACCCAGTCCATCATCCGAACCGGCCAGGGAGAGCGCGTGATACTGGCGCTGGGAGAAGGTCGATTCCGGCCTGCGGAAGTGGCCACCGGCCTCGAATCGGGCGGGTTCACGGAGATTACCGCCGGACTCGAGGAAGGCGAGCAGATCGTGGTGTCCAGTCAGTTCCTGATCGACTCGGAGGCCAGCGCAGACGCCAGCCTGATGCGCTTGCTCGATGACAAGAGCGCTTCAGACGACGACATGGATCAGGACATGGACCACGAGATGGACCACGACATGAACCACTCGATGGACCATGAAACGGATCAGGACATGGACCACGGCACCGAATCGGAATCGGAATCGGAACCGGAATCGGGCGAAACCATGGACCACTCCGCCCACGGCGACAACCACGCCATGAGCGAGGATAAATCGGGAGATCAGCCATGATCGGAGCCGTCATCCGCTGGTCCATCAGGAACCGCTTCCTGGTCCTGATGCTTTCGGCGCTGCTCGCGGCCTGGGGCACGATCGCGATGCTCAAGACGCCGCTGGATGCCATCCCCGACCTGTCCGACGTACAGGTCATCGTCAAGACGACCTTCCCGGGGCAGGCTCCGCAGGTGGTCGAAGATCAGGTGACCTACCCACTGACCACCGCCATGCTGTCAGTGCCCGGAGCGACGACCGTCCGAGGCTACTCGTTCTTCAACGACTCCTTCGTCTACGTCATCTTCGAGGATGGCACCGACCTGTACTGGGCGCGCTCGCGTGTGCTCGAGTATCTCAGCCAGGTCGCGCCCACCCTGCCCCAGGAAGCCCGTCCCGCATTGGGGCCGGACGCGACCGGCGTCGGTTGGGTGTACCAGTACGCCCTGGTCGATCGAACTGGTCAGCACGATCTGGCCGAACTGCGCTCGCTCCAGGACTGGTTTCTGAAGTACGAACTTCAGACCGTAGAAGGCGTCTCCGAGGTCGCCTCCATCGGCGGCATGGTCCGCCAGTACCAGGTCGTGGTCGATCCAGACAAGTTGCGCGCCCACAATATTCCCTTGACGCGGGTCCGCGAGGCCATCCAGAACGGCAATATGGAAACAGGCGGCCGGGTCATTGAAATGGCCGAAGCCGAGTACATGGTCCGTGCCACCGGTTATGTCGATTCCCTCGACGATATCGCGGCGATTCCCGTTCGCACCACCGACAGTGGCGTGCCCATTCGAATCGGCGACATCGCGGAAATCCAATTCGGACCGGAACTGCGACGTGGCGTTGGCGAACTCAACGGCGAAGGCGAAGCCGTAGGGGGCGTCATCGTCATGCGCTTCGGTGAAAACGCCATGGCCACCATCGAGCGGGTGAAGGACAAACTGGAAACGCTCAAACAAGGCCTGCCCGAAGGCGTCGAAATCGTCGAGACCTATGACCGGTCCTCACTGATCAACCGGGCCGTCGATACGTTACGGGAGAAGTTGATCGAGGAATTCATCGTTGTCGCACTGGTGTGCCTGATCTTCCTGTTCCACTTCCGTTCCTCGCTTGTGATCGTACTGAGCCTGCCCCTGGGCATTCTCTCCGCGTTCATCGTCATGCAGATCCAGGGAATCAACGCCAACATCATGTCCCTCGGTGGCATCGCCATCGCCATCGGGGCCATGGTGGATGCCGCGATCGTGATGATCGAGAACTACCACAAGCACCTGGAGCATGCCGAAGACGAGCTCAAGGGTGAAGCACGCTGGAACGCACTGGCCGATGCGGCCGTGGAAGTCGGTCCGGCACTTTTCTTCTCCTTGCTGATCATCGCCCTGAGCTTCGTGCCGATCTTTGCCCTCGAGGCCCAGGAAGGCCGCATGTTCAAGCCCCTGGCCTTCACCAAGACCTATGCCATGGCGGCTGCCGCCGGCCTGGCGATTACCCTCGTGCCCGTGCTGATGGGGTATCTGATTCGCGGGCGTATCACGCCGGAACACAAGAATCCGATCAATCGGTTTCTGACGTGGGTCTATCGTCCGGTCCTGGCAGCCGCCCTGCGCTTTCCGATCTCGACCATTGTTCTGACACTGGCCATCCTCGCCAGCGCCTGGATCCCCTACAGTCGCATCGGTAGCGAGTTCATGCCGGAGCTGGACGAAGGCGACCTGCTTTACATGCCGAGCGCCTATCCGGCCGCCTCGGCCGGCAAGATGGCGGAGATTCTGGGCCAGACCAATCGACTGATCATGACAGTCCCGGAAGTCGAAACGGCCTATGCCAAGGCCGGCCGCGCCGACACGGCCACCGACCCGGCACCCTTGACGATGATCGAGACCACCATTCGGCTCAAGCCGCGATCAGAATGGCGTGACGGCATGACCATGGACAAGCTCAAGGCCGAGCTCGATGAGTTGGTCCAGGTGCCCAGTCTGACCAATACCTGGATCATGCCGATCAAGAACCGCATCGACATGCTGGCAACCGGCATCAAGACGCCCGTCGGGGTCAAGGTGTCCGGTGCCGACCTGAACGTGATCAACCGGATTGGCGAAGATATCGAGCGCGTCATTGAAGACGTGCCGGGCACCGCCTCGGTCTATGCCGATCGCGTGACCGGTGGCCGCTATGTCACTGTCGACGTGCTGCGCGAAGAAGCCGCCCGTTTTGGACTGAACATTCGTGACGTGCACGAGATTGTGCGTTCCGCAGTCGGTGGCATGAGGGTCGGCGAAAGCGTAGAGGGACTGGAGCGCTACCCAATCAACCTGCGCTATCCGCGCCATGTTCGCGACTCCCTCGGAGACCTGAACAGTCTCAGTATCGTCACACCCGGAGGAGACCAAATCCCGTTATCCGCAGTAGCGGATATTGCCATCGAGACCGGTCCAGGCGTGATCCGGACCGAGAACGCCCGCCTCAACGGCTGGATCTATATCGACGTCAACGACAAGGATCTGGGCGGATATGTAGAGCGGGCCAAACGGGCAGTTTCCGAGCAAATCGATCTGCCGTCCGGCTATTCGCTGGGCTGGTCCGGGCAATACGAGTTCATGCAGCGTGCCGCCGAAAAGCTCAAGTTGGTGGTGCCGGCCGCGATCGGCATCATCGTCTTGCTGTTGTTCATGAATTTCCGAAATCCGATCTCGGTCCTGATCATCCTGGGAACATTGCCATTATCCCTGGTCGGCAGTTACTGGCTGCTCTACCTGCTGGGCTACAACCAGTCCGTGGCTGTCGGTGCCGGCATGATTGCGTTGGCCGGGGTGGCCGTGGAGATCGGGGTACTCATGCTCGTCTATCTGGATCAGGCGCTGGCCCGTCACCGCAGCGAAGCTACTGAAGCGGGACACTCCCTGACGCGAAGCGATGTGATGCAGGCTGTCACCGACGGCGCGCTGCTCAGGGTGCGCCCTATCATGATGACCGTGTCGGTGATCATCGCGGGTCTGCTGCCGATCATGCTCGGCCACGGCACCGGCTCGGAGATCATGCGCCGAATCGCCGCCCCGATGGTCGGCGGAATGATCAGCGTGACGATCCTCACACTGCTCGTGGTCCCGACTATCTACTACCTCTGGAAATCCTTCGGACTAAACTTCCCCGACAACAAGGAGGCACGATCATGAGAATCATCCTGTCATTGATCATTTCAGCCCTGGTCCTGTTCGTTGTCGGATGCGTGGCTTTCTGGGCCATCGCACTCAATGGACGCGTCAATGTGTCGGCCGACGGCGACCACTGGGCCCTGACCGAGCACACGCTGACAACGATTCGCGAAAACGCCGTTGCGCGCTCGGCAAGCACGATCGAGGATGCGACACCGAGCCTAGAGGATACGGAAGAACTGCACGCGACGGTTATTGCCTACGAGGACATGTGTGCAACCTGTCACGCAGCGCCGGGAGAAGCTCCCAGCTTGATCGCACAAGGGCTCAATCCCGCGCCGCCGGACCTGGCAGAAGTCGCTCGTGCGCGAACCCCCGAGGAGATCTTCTGGGTCATCCGCCACGGCATCCGCATGACCGGCATGCCGGCCTGGGGCGAAACCCACGCCGATGAGGACCTCTGGCCGCTGGTCGCATTGATCGAGCGCTTTCCGCAGTTCGAGCCTGGACAGTATGCCGTCCTGCTCGAGGCTGCACGCAATGCGGGCGCCCGGCATTCCCACGGCGGCCACGATCATGGCGACAGCGATATTCCCATGGAGTCGGGAGCCGAGCATGAAGCGCCAGATGACCATTCCCACCCCCAAGACCACCACCAAACGGACGAGTCGTCCGAAGGAGATCACGATCATGACCACTAAACTCACCACAGCCATCATTCTCGCAAGCGCGCTCCTGCTGACCGCCGGGTGCCAGGCACGGTCGGAAGGTCAGGATCCAGAGCAGACCCTGACCTCCGCCCAGCACGAGATGACGGTCTACCACGATCCCCAGTGCGGCTGCTGCGGCAAATGGGTCGAGCACATGCAGGCCAACGGCTTCAAGGTTGAGGAAGTCCCGACAACCGATATGGGCCGGGTAAAGCGCGAACATGGGGTGCCACACGAGCTGCCTTCCTGCCACACCGCGGTGGTCGGTGACTACGTCATCGAAGGTCACGTGCCGGCCGAAGACGTGCTGCGGCTACTGTCGGAACAACCCGATGCGCGCGGCCTGAGCGTACCCGGCATGCCGCTGGGCTCGCCGGGAATGGAAGTCGACCATCGGCGGATGGCCTACGACGTCGTGCTGTTCAAGCGAGACGGCGAAACCGAAGTATTCAATCACTACGAAGCCATCGAGTAGGAGTGGACCCATGAGCACGCGGAAGGTCGAAGCCATCGTGCGCTTCAGTGCGCTGGAAGGTGTTGAAGACGCGCTCAAGGAGGCCGACATCAACGGTCTTACCGTCAGCCCGGTTCGTGGATTCGGGGAATACCGCAATTTCTTCCGCGACGACTGGACCCACCGATTCGCTCGTATCGAGATATTCACCACGCGCGCCGGGGAGATTGCCGACCTGATCGTGGAAGCCGCTCATACGGGCGCGGCGGGCGACGGTCTGGTCGCCATCGAACCAGTTGATCGAGTCGTTCGCATTCGCGACCGAAAGATCATCGAGAACGGTGAAGGCTGAGGCGAAGAAGAATCATGTCGAATCACGACGCTCACGGACACGCCGGGCACATGCCCTCGAGCGGCCGCGGCATGGTGATTTCCGCGTGGCTCACCGGTGTCTATTTCGTTGTCGAAATGACCATCGGCCTGTGGACCGGATCCATCGCTGTTATCTCGGATGCCTTCCACACCTTCTCGGCCGTCGGCGGCGTACTGGTTGCCATCGTCGCGGCCCGACTGGCACGCCGTCCCGCGGACCAGGATCGCAGCTTCGGATGGTACCGGGCCGAACTGATCGGTGCCCTGGTCAATGGCGGCTTTCTGCTGGGCATGGCCCTGATCGTGATCGTGATGGGCGGCATGCGCCTGGCGGAGCCGATCGACCTGCCACCTACGCCCATGCTGTGGGCGGCGGCAGGCGGCCTGGTCACTGAGATCATATCCCTTGCCCTCATCTGGAAGCAAAGCCGTAGCGATCTCAACGTCAAGGGTGCGCTCTGGCACATCATCCAGACCTTTGTCGGCAGCCTGCTGATCATCGTGACTGCCCTGGTCATCCATTTCACCGGCTTCCTGCTGATCGATCCGATCCTCGGCATGATCTTCGGTGTTGTGCTGCTCTGGGCTAGTTGGGGCATTCTCCGCGACGCCATGCACCTGCTCATGGAAGGAACCCCGAGCGATGTCGACCTGGCCGAAATCATCGCGTCGCTCGAGCGCCTCGACGCTGTCGAAGACGCTCACCACGTCCACGCCTGGGCGCTGACCAGCGGCCGCTACGTCTTTTCGGGCCATCTGCGGGTCGCCGAGTCCGCCGACGCGCAGTCCATACTGAAGACCGCCAACCGCCTGCTCAAGACAGAGTACGGCTTTTTCTTCTCAACCCTGCAGGTCGAACAGACCTGCCTGGACGAACACGGTGCCGAATCCATCGACATCACACGCCAAGTCACCGGCGGGGAGTCACAGTAATGGCGAAATCGGACCAGACCCCATTCAAATGGCGACTCAGTCGCCGCATCCTGAGCATCGTCGTCTCGCGCGCGAGCCGGCGGGTGCTTGTGAATCGCACCCTGATCGATACCGAGGGACGCCATCTGCGCTGGCTCGCCCCGGAGGTAAAACGCTTCGTTACGGCCCTGGACGCCGATGCCGAAGAACTCCGTCCAGGCGCCGCGCTGGAGACACTGCCCAGTTTCGGCAACCGGCTGATGGTCGAATTGGCAATCTGCACTGCAGCCGCTGACCGAGTGCTCCGCGGCTTCGGGATCACCCCCGACTGCACCCGGCAGGTCGTAGCGGACCTCGGATGGGACGTTTATCGGCGAATGCTGTCCTTGAGCTCGCTTCCCGTGCGCCTGATCACGCGCGATCCCGGCCGACGGCTGCGCTGGACAGTCCGGATGCTGCTGCGCTTCCCTTTCAATGCGCCGGGCGCACCCGGCTACGCCGTCGAGTACCGTGCCGATGGTGAAGATTATCTAACCCATTTCACCCATTGCCCGCCGCAATCCTACCTGCGCCGGCTGAGCGAGGAGACGAAGGACCCCCATGCGCTGGAAGCATTCAGGGCGAGCTGGTGCCTGTACGACTGGCCCGGCGCCGACATCATTGCCGGCGACGGCCGCCGCGGCCACTATCGGCGGAGACAAACCCTGTCACATGGCGATCCAGTCTGCGACATGTGCTGGATAGCGCGGGCCACCCGAGAGAGGGGAGCCCGGATCAGATCGCTTCGAACACCTGCGTCAGACGATCCCGCACTTCAGCCGCCACATCGTGAACGGCCGGGTTGTCGACCAGATTCAGCACCGCCTGCGGATCCATGAATTCAACATGGACCTGGCCATCCTCACCTTCCCGCACGACAACGTTGCACGGTAGCAGGACCCCGATCTGCGGCTCCGCCGACAATGCGCGGTGCGCCAGTTCAGGGTTGCAGGCACCGAGAATCCGATAGGGACGCGTTTCTTTGTCCAGCTTCTTCCTCAAAGTGGCCTGGACGTCGATTTCGGTCAACACACCGAACCCCTGATCTTCGAGTGCATCGGTCACCGCCTCGACTGCCTTGTCGAACTCCAACTGGACCGTCTTGCCGAAACTGAATTCATTATTCATCTGATTAAGCTCCACTCAGCGATACCCCTTCCTTCAGGATACCCGGTCGAGTGCGGCGGGGTGAAGCGAACATCGCTGGCGGTTACCGCAAATCACTGCTCGATCCCGGCACAACTCGTCCCAACCGATCCGTCATAATGCTCGGCATGCGCCCAAACCCTCCAAGAGCGAAACGCCCGGCTCAGTGGTTTCTTCGCGGTTTCGTCGTGCTGCTAGTGGCCTATCTGGGAACGGCTGCGTGGCACCAGATCAAGCCCCTGCCGGAAGGCCTCAACGTGGCGGGTCCGTGGCGCCCGGCCGCCGCCGTGCGCTTCCACGCGGATTCGACCTGGCTGGATGCCGAAGGCCGGCAGCATAACGAGCGCAAGATATTCGATGCGGCCTTCGACATGATTGAACGGGCCGAGAGTCTTGTGGTGAGTGACTTTTTCCTGGTCAACCGATTTGCCGGCAAGGCCGGAGATGGCTACCGCCCCCTCTCCGACGAATTGGTCAATGCCATGACAACCGAGCGGCGGACTCACGACACCCTGAAAGCGGTGCTGCTCACCGACCCGTTCAACGACCTCTACGACGGCGTACAGCAACCGCTGTTCGCCGAGCTGGAGCAGGCCGGCGTCGACGTCATCGAAACGGAGCTGAGGCGCCTGCGCGATCCCAATCCGCTTTGGTCCTCGGCTTGGCGTATCTGCTGTCAGTGGTTCGGCAACGGTCATCGCGGCGGCTGGCTACCCAATCCCGTCGGTGAGGGAAAGGTCACGCTGAGAACCTACCTGACCATGTTCAATTTCAAGGCCAATCACCGCAAGACCCTGGTGGTGGACGGTGAGCGCGGCCCCGAGGCGCTGGTCACCTCGGCTAATCCACACGATGCCAGCAGCCGGCACGACAATATCGCCATAGCTTTCGACGGACCCGCCGTGAGCGATCTTCTGGCGACCGAGCGTGCCGTTGTCCATTTTTCGACCGGTCGCGAACCCGACTGGCCGGCGCTATCCCTCGATTCGCCCCGGTCCCTAGTGGCCGAGGTTCGTATCCTGACCGAGGCGGCCATTCGCGATGCCGCGCTGGCCATGATCGATTCAACGGGAGCCGGCGATTCGCTCGACTTGCTGATGTTTTATCTGTCGCACCGTGAAATCATCGAATCGATGATCGACGCCCACGAGCGGGGCGCCGCCATCCGAGTCCTGCTCGATCCCAATGAGGACGCTTTCGGACGCAAGAAGAATGGCATACCCAATCGCCAGGTTGCGTGGGAGTTGCACGAGGCAGGTATTCCGGTGCGCTGGTGCAACACAAGGGGAGAGCAGTGCCACGGAAAGATGCTCGTCGTGCGGCCCAAAACCGGGCTCGATCGAGTCCTGGGGGGCTCGGCCAACTTCACCCGGCGAAACCTGGATAACTTCAATCTCGAAACCAACGTTGAGCTGCGTATGGACCCCGACACCGAAGCCATGCAGGCGATCGTGGGCTTTTTCGATGAGCGCTGGTCGAACACCCCGGACCGAATTCACAGCCTGCCCTATGACCGATATGCCGACCACTCCCGGCTACGTTACTGGCAATATCGCATCATGGAAGCAACAGGCCTGTCGACGTTTTGAATTCGAAAGCTGACAACGCGAACAACCTGAGACCGCGCATCGGACTGCTTGCCGGCCCGTTGCTATTCGTGGCGATGCTGTTCCTGCCGGCACCAGAGGGCATGTCCATTACCGCCTGGCAGGTTGCGGCCGTTGCGGCGCTGATGGTGGTGTGGTGGATCAGTGAGGCGCTGCCGATCGCCGCTACCGCCCTGCTGCCGATTGTGCTCTTTCCGGTACTCGGCGTGACCGATATCGCCGGGGCGACCACACCCTTTGCCAATCCCCTGATCTATCTCTTCCTGGGGGGCTTCATCATCGCACTGGGCATGGAGCGTTCGGGCCTGCACCGACGCATTGCTCTCAACATCATCCGTCGGGTGGGCACGCAACCAAAGGCGATCATCGCCGGTTTCATGCTGGCTGCCGCCTTTCTGAGTATGTGGGTATCCAACACGGCCACGGCCATGATGATGCTGCCCATCGCGCTTTCTGTGACCTACCTGGTGGGAGGCGATGAACAGCATGAATATTCGGCCAACGGCTTCACCCTGGTCCTTCTGCTTTCGCTCGCGTACGCCTGCAATATCGGCGGCCTGGCCACGCTGATCGGAACGCCCCCCAATGCCTTGCTGGCCGCTTACCTGCTCGACAATCACGGTGTCGAGATCGGCTTTGCTCAGTGGATGCTGATCGGCCTTCCGCTGGTGATCATCGCGCTGCCCCTGGTCTTTTTGCTGTTGACCCGCCTGCTCTTTCCGCTGCGAATAGGTCACCTTCGAGGCGGCGAAGCATTGATCCGCAACGAACTGGCCCGATCCGGGCCGATGGACCGCGCCGAGAAGCAGGTCGCCGCAGTCTTCGTGCTCACCGCTGGTCTTTGGATCACTCGCCCACTTCTACAAGCCCTGCTCCCTGGCCTGTCGGATACCGGCATCGCCATTTTCGGCGCCCTGCTGCTGTTTATCGTGCCAACTGACTGGCGCGAGTGGCGCTTCGTGCTGTCCTGGCGTGACACCGCTCGCCTGCCCTGGGAAGTGCTGATTCTGTTCGGCGGGGGCTTGAGCCTGGCGTCCGGCATCAGCGATTCGGGGCTGGCCGAATGGATCGGGCAAGCGTTTCAGCGGCTTGACGGCCTATCCGTCGTCTTGCTGATCGCGTTGGCGGTCAGCGCGATCATCTTTCTGACCGAAGTCACCAGCAATACCGCCACGGCCGCAGCCTTCCTGCCGATCCTCGGCTCTGTCGCCATCGGCATGGGACTCGACCCGATCGTACTGGCCGCACCCGCGGCAGTCGCCGCCAGCTGTGCCTTCATGCTGCCGGTAGCCACACCGCCGAACGCCATCGTCTACGGTAGCGGACTGGTGACGATCCCGCAGATGGCGCGCGCCGGCCTGGTCATCAACCTCGCGATGATCGTTGTCGTGACTGGCCTGATGTACCTGCTGCTGGGTCGGGTTTTTGCCGCCGACCTCTTTCCGGGTTGAACCCGGGCGTTCGGTCGCTGTCTTTCATTGATTGAGCTGCCACCAAAGCGGCAGCATCGTTTTGCGATCCAATAATCGGGGAATCCGAATGAGAAAACTGCATCAGAGTTTGACGGCTGCTGCCCTGCTGGGTCTGGTCGGTGCGCAGGCGCACGCCGACGACCATGCCACCGCCTCGCCCGAGGCCAAGCTCGGGGCGTGGGGTATTGCCACATCGAACATCAGCGAGTCGGTGGCACCGGGTGATGACTTCTTCACCTGGGTCAATGCCGGCTGGCTGGAATCGAGCGAGATTCCGCCCGGCTTTTCGCGCTGGGGTGCCTTCAACGAGTTGAGCATCCTGTCCGAGGAACGGGTCGATGCCATCATCCGCGACCTGGGTGAGAACGACCCCCAACCCGGCACGCCCTCGCAGCAGGTCGGCGATCTCTACGCCAGCTACATGAACACCGACCGCATCGAGGAACTTGGCCTGGCGCCGGTCCGCGAGACGCTGGACCAGCTGCTGGCCATCGACTCGCACGAGGCGGCCGCCCGCTGGATGGGCCGCCAGGGTACGGCCTCCATCGTGGCCGCCTTCGTCACCCTCGACCAGGGCAACCCCGACCGCTATCTCACCTACTTGTACCAGAGCGGCCTGGGCCTGCCCGACCGCGACTACTACACGCGCGAGGACGAACCCTTCCCGGGCCACCGTCAGGCCTACCGCGACTATATCGCCGCCACTTTCGAGCGCGCCGGCGTCGAGAATTCCGAAGAACGTGCCGATGCGGTGCTTGCGCTGGAGATGAAACTGGCCGAAAACCACTGGACTCGGGTCGAAGCGCGCGACCGCCAGGCCAACTACAACCTGATGACCCCGGCCGAGCTTGCCGAGAACGCCCCCGGATTCCCGTGGCAGGCCTTCCTGGCCGAGCGTGAGCTCGACGGCATTGAGGAAATGGTAGTCGCCACCAACACCGCCATCTACGCCAACTCCGAGCTGTTCGGCGAGACGCCGGCTGAAGAGTGGGCCTCCTGGCATGCATTCCACTGGATCAATAATCACGCCCCACTGCTATCGACCGAGTTCGGGCAGGCGCATTTCGAGCTGTTCGACCAGCGCCTCGACGGTATCGAGGAGCAGCGTGAGCGCGAAAAGCGCGGCATCAACTTCGTCAGTGGCCGCCTGGGCGAACTGGTCGGACAGGTTTACGTCCAGCGCCACTTTCCGCCCGACTATCGTGAGCAGATGATGGAACTGGTCGAGTACCTGCGCCGCGCATTCGCCGAGCGCCTCGATACGCTGGCCTGGATGGACGACGAGACGCGCAAGGAAGCCCACCGCAAGCTCGAAGCCTTCCTGCCCAAGATTGGCTACCCGGAAAAATGGCGCGACTACTCCGATGTTGCCATCGCCGCCGATGACCTGGTCGGAAACGCCCGCCGAATCAGTGCGTGGTCCTGGAACGATCAGCTGGCCAAGCTCGACGAGCCGGTCAGAAGCTGGGAATGGGGCATGACACCGCAGACGGTCAACGCCTATTACCACCCCACCCGCAACGAGATCGTCTTTCCGGCCGCCATCCTGCAGCCGCCGTTCTTCGATCCCAACGCCGACCCGGCCGTCAACTTCGGCGCCATCGGCGGCGTGATCGGTCACGAAATGGGTCACGGCTTCGACGATCAGGGCTCGCGCTCGGATGCCGACGGTGTGCTGCGCAACTGGTGGACAGACAACTCGCGCGAGCAATTCGAGCAGCGCACCGGCAAACTGGTCGAACAGTACAACGGCTTCGAGCCGATCGAGGGCATGAACATCAACGGCGAACTGACCCTGGGCGAGAACATCGGCGACCTGGGTGGACTATCGATCGCCCATCACGCCTACAAGATGTACCTCGACGATCACGCCGGTGGCGAGGCACCGGTGCTCGACGGCTTCACCGGCGACCAGCGCTTCTTCATGGCCTGGGCACAGGTCTGGCGCAATCTCTGGGCGAGCGAGGAATCGCTGCGTAATCGCCTGGTCAACGATTCACACAGTCCGGCCGAGTACCGCGTCAACGGCATCGTGCGCAATCTCGATGCCTGGTACGAAGCCTTCGACGTCGGAGCGGACGCCGAACTCTACCTGGCGCCCGAGAACCGCGTCAGCATCTGGTAACCCCGGATCCGAGCCGGCGCCCCTCGGCGCCGGCTCGGATCCGTTCATGCTCTATACTCGATGCGGGAACCCAACACGCGCCCCGCATGCACGCCGACGCCTTCATCGAAACGCTGTTTCTGATTTTTGCCGGAGCGGCACTGATCGCCACCGTGGCGCTATACCTGCGCCAGGCCCTTCCGGTGGCCTACATCGTTCTGGGTATGATCATCGGGCCCTGGGGTCTGGCGCTGGCCACAGACGCGGCCGTCGTCGACGGCATGGCCGAGATCGGGATCATCTTCCTGCTGTTCCTGCTCGGCCTCAACCTTGAACCGCGCGAACTGCTGCGTATGCTGCGCGAGGCCGTTGCGGTTACCGCAGTGACCTGCCTGGCCTTTGCCGCTGCCGGCACGGGTATCGGACTGCTTTTCGGCCTGGACTGGCTGCAGGCAGTACTCGTGGGTCTGGCGGTGATGTTTTCGAGCACGATCATCGGGCTGAAACTGCTACCCACCTCGACCCTGCATCATCAGCGCATGGGCGAGATCATCATCGCCGTGCTGCTGCTGCAAGATATCATTGCGATCGCGCTGATCCTGTTCATCCAGGGCTTTGCGGGCAGCGCCGACCCCTTGTTCGACGTTGCCGTGCTGCTGATCAGCGCGCCGTTGCTGTTCCTGCTGTCATTTGGCATTGCACGCTACGCGCTCATGCCGCTGATGCGGCGCTTCGATCGCATCCAGGAATATATTTTCCTGCTGACCATCGGCTGGTGTCTGGCAATTGCCTATATCGGGCACCTGCTCGGCTTGTCCTATGAGATCGCTGCATTTCTGGCCGGCGTGAGCATTGCCACCAACCCGGTCTCGCGGTTTATCGCCGAGACCCTCAAGCCCTTGCGTGACTTTTTCCTGATCATCTTTTTCGTCGCACTCGGTGCCGGCTTCGACATGGGGATGTTGCCGCAGGTCGCACTTCCGGCCGCGGTGCTTGCAGCTGCCATGTTGCTGCTCAAACCCCTGGTGTTCGGTTGGGTGCTTTCTCGCCATCGCGAGCGGCCGAAAGTGGCGCGTGAAATCGGACTGCGACTGGGCCAGGTCAGCGAGTTCTCCCTGCTGGTCGCTGTCGTCGGCTTGCAGAGTGGGCTGATGACCGAAGAAGCCTCCTACATCATCCAGGCCGCTACGGTCTTCACCTTCATGGTGTCCAGCTACTGGATCGTCATGCGCGTACCGACGCCGGTAGCCACGAGTGACGCCCTTCGCAAGGACTGAAGCGACCGGCCGTCATTAATGCCGCCAATCCTTACCTGTTCGAAACGGTATCCGCCGCATTCAGCACGAGTTGCCAGGCCGACTCGACGTGGCGGCGCTCGACCCGGGTCTGTCCGGGCACGATACGCAAGACGTAGCGACCGTCAAGGCGCGTGTGCGTGAGATACAGCTCACCACCGTCCTGGATTTCGGCCAGCAGGGCCTGGTTGGCTTTTTCGATCGTCGCCTCGTCGTGAGTGCCGGGCGGCAACCAGCGGAAGCATACGCAGTTGAGCGGTGCCGGCGCGAGGCGTTCGAAAGCCGGGTGGGCGTCGAGGGTTTCGGCCAGCCATCGTCCGTACTCGATATGCCGGCGCAGCATCGTCTGCAGACCTTCCAGCCCGAATGAACGCATCACGAACCACAGCTTCAGTGCACGGAAACGGCGTCCGAGCTGGATGCCCCAATCGCGATAATTACGCACGTGCTCGTCGGCCCGGGTCTTCAGATATTCGGGCTGAATCTCGAAGGTCCGCACCAGGGACTCGACGTTGCGCACGAAGTAAGCCGTGCAATCGAAATTGGTGGCCATCCACTTGTGCGGGTTGACGACAAAGGAATCGACGTGCTCGGCGGAACCCAGCATCCAGCGACATTCCGGCAGCAGCAGTGCCGTTCCGGCGTAGGCCGCGTCGACGTGCAGCCAGATGCCCTGATCGGCACAGATCTCGCCGATCGCCTCGATCGGGTCGATGGCAGTGGAGCTGGTCGTGCCCAGTGCGGCGATCACACACAGCGGCGTGACGCCTTCGGCCCGGTCGGCGGCTATCCGCTCGGCCAGTGCATCGGCACGCATGGCAAAGTCGCCATCAACCGCGATTTTCCTGAGCGCCGCCGAACCAAACCCGGCAATCCGGACGTCCTTCTCGATCGACGAGTGCGCCTCGGTCGAACAGTAAATGGCGAAGCGCCGGTCACCCTGCCCGGCGAAGCCGCGATTGTTGACGGCAAATCCGGTCGCACGCTCGCGGGCACTCAGCAGGGCGCACAGGGTCGCCGTGGAGGCCGTGTCCTGGATCACCCCCTCGAATTCCGCCGGCAATCCCAGCCACTCGCGCAGCCAGCGCATCACGCGGCCTTCCAGCTCGGCCGCCGCTGGCGAGGTCTCCCAACTCATGCATTGTGCACCCAGTGTGGCGGTCAGCATTTCGGCCAGCACGGAAGCATACGAACTGTTGGCCGGGAAGTAGGCCATGAACATCGGATGCTGCCAATGCGTCATGCCCGGCAGAATGATCTCGCGGAAGTCTTCGAGAATGGTGTCCATGCTCTCACCGGCTTCCGGGCCACTGGCTGGCAGCCGCCCGGCGATTTCACCGGGTGCGACGCTGGCCTTGACCGGACGGTCTTCTATGGATTCGACATAGTCCGCCATCCAGTCGACCAGGGCATGAGCCTGACGACGAAACTCCTTGCTATTCATATTGGCTGAGTCCGTATTGCGGTTTCGGCTACGATGCAGCGGCGCGACGCCACCATGGCTGTCGTGCCAGACGCGGCTGGCCGGTCCGAAGATAGTGCACAACGTCGGGATCGACCGCCACTGCCCAGATCAGCTCGGCCGAACGCGGGGTGCCGCAGAACAGGATGCGATCGCCCATGGCCAGCGGCAAGTCTTCGTCCGGCAGCAGGATCGCCTCCTCGTCACGACCAATCATCAGCACCAGAGCATCCAGCTGCTCACTGCGATTGTGGGGATCGCGCGTGAGCATGCCCACCGTTATTGCCTCGCCCGTCTCGATCGCGGCGGCAATCGGGGGCGTGCGTTTGTCACTGACACGACTGCTCCAGAACTGCAGTCGTCCCTCGCCGATGCGATCGCCGATACGCTGCAGACACTCTTGCAGCCAGCCATCATCCTGTTGCATTGCGCCGGACATGAACTCTGGCACCAGGGGCGCCTCCAGCGCCGGGCGAATGGCCGAGGACACCATGCGGCTGACCGAGCTGGCCAGTTGCGTGCCAGCCTCCTCGAACAGGGTCCGGTTGTGCAGGTGGTTCTCACGCGCAATGACCAGCAAATCCGGATTGATCATGCGCGCGGTCATGATGGTCGACAGATTCTCCGTGTCGCTGTCGTGAGCGGCGACCAGGCCGACTGCCGTTTCGACGCCCGCCGCCTCGAGTGTGGCGCCCTCGGAACTGCGTCCAACCACGCTGCCTTCCGGCCAATTGTCCTCCGACGCTTGTTCGGCGATCAGCCGGCAGTCGATACCGGACTGCTGCAGTTGCGCGGCGAGTAAGTGGGCATAGTCGTCCTGGCCGCAAATCAGCCAGGTGCCTGCGACATCACTGCCCGGATCCCAGCGCTTGGGAGCACCGGCTTCGGTCAATCGTTCGTAGAGACGGTAGGCTTCGGGACGCGTGATCGCCAGACTGATTCGACGCACGAACTCCTCGGCCGGCCGGATCACGAAATCCGTGTCGAACGACGCCAGGTTGCTGGCGGTCTCCTCGCTTTGCGCACGCGCCACGACATCCATCTGGGGATTGAATAGTCGCCCGGTCAGGGCGATCTGCAGGTTGGTTTCATCGCTGTCGGTCAGTGCAATGAGGCCAGAACACCAGCGATCTCGAAGCCCCGCCTCGACCAGGTTGTCCGGAATGGATGCGTCGAGCTGCAGGCCCGGCACCTGGACCCAGTAATCGCGCAGTTGCAGATCCCGGATGGCCAGCCTGGATTGGTCGATAACGACCACCCGGCGGCCATTGCGAACCAGGTTGTCGGTCAGGATTCGGCCGCTTCCACCGTATCCGCAGATCAGATAGAACGGTTCGCCAATCGAGCCAATCGCCCGCCTGAGCCGGCGCCGGGACAGGGCCGCACCAAAGGCATCATCCCGGGCCAGGGTGACCAGGCTACCAATGGCATACAGCCAGGCGAAGACCGTCATGTAGATGCAGACGATCGTCCACATTCGCTGGGCATCGCTGAACTCGGCCGGGATCTCGCCGAAACCGATGGTGCTGCCGGTATAGCTGACGACATAGAAAGCGTGCAGGAAATTCATGGTCCACGGCTCACCGCTCTCGTCATAACCGGGAACAAGCGTGAAGCCGACAGTGGCGATCGCATAGGCGCTGATCAGGACGATCAGCGGCGCCCGCATGCGTTCGAGCAACAGCGACAGCGGCGTGTTCACGTCAGCGCCGGAAGCGGCTGGTCTCGATAAGCACCACCACGGTGGATACGATGTTGGCCAGCAACGCGCCGCCCGACAGCGAGACGATGCTCGCCATCACCGCCGGCGTCAGCCCGACATCGGCGACATGAACGGCCACACCCCAGACCACCGCGGCGGCCAGCAGCTGGAGATCGGCAACCAGGCTGGACGCCAGCAGCACGGCTCCGATGTGCGTGCGCTCGCCGAGCTTCATCACGGTAGCGATCAGGCTGACGACAATCGCGGCAAACAGCTCATAGGCGTTGTGATGGTCGGGATTGTCCATTTCGCCGAGGAAAAAACCGAAGTTCAACGTCAGGGCGAGCAGGATGAAGAATGCGAAAATGACTTTTTCTGGATTCATGTCCTTGTCTCCGACCAACGGGCCCGTAAAGCCCGCACGTTAGCTGACCCTCCGAAGCGGGTCAATTCAGTCGCGGCCGCTTCTCCAGATCGAAATCAACAGCCACACACCCCCGAGCGCCGCGCCAACGAAGCCCAGAAAACCGAACAGCGGTAGCCCGAAGGCCTCTTTCTCGCCCTGGACGTTCATGACGATGGCCGAGCCGATGATGAGCGCCGCGGTCACGATACCCAGCGTCAGCCGGCTGGCCGCCTCATCAAGCTGGTTGCCGACTTCCTTGAGCGAGCGGATATCGACATGCACCTCGATACGACCTTTACTGGCATTGCGCAACAGTCGGCTAAGGTCGGCCGGCAGGTCGCCCAGGAGGCGCAGGGTCTGCGCCACGCTTTTGCGCATGCGTCGCGCCAGGTTGGCGGGCGAATAGTGGCGTCGCAACACTTCCTCGATGATGGGCGCAGCCTCGCCGGCCATGTCGAAGTCCGGATCCAGGCGACGTCCCATGCCCTCGAGCGTAATGAAAGCCTTGAGCATCAGCACCAGGTCGGCCGGCAAAACCAGGTGATGCTGGCGCAGCACGGCCGTGATGTCGCCGATCATCGCCGACAGATCGAGCTGCTGCAGCGGCACGCCGTGATAATGGTCGATAAATTCCTCAACGTCTTCGCGCAATTTCTCCTCGTCAACCTTGTCGTCCTCGCTCCACTCGAGCAGGATAGCCGCCGCGCTCTCGGCATCGCGGGAAACCAGGCCGTGCAGCAACTCGGCAACCTCGTGACGGCGCTGCTCCGAGAGCCGCCCGACCATGCCGAAGTCGAGCAGACCGATGCGATTGTCGGACAGATACAGGATATTGCCGGGATGCGGATCGGCGTGGAAAAAGCCTTCCTCGAGGATCATCAGCAAAATCGCCCGAGTGCCGCGCACGGCGATTTCATGCCGGTCGAGACCGGCCTCGTCGACCGCTTCCAGATCCCGGCCGGGGATCCCTTCCAGGCAGGCCTGTACGTTCAGGCGCTCACCGGTGAATTCCCAGAAGACCTCGGGGATCACGATGCCGGAATCCGGCTCGAGCGTTTCGGCAATGCGTTCGGCATTACGGCACTCGGCGACAAAGTCCAGTTCCAGACGCAGGGACCGGGCGAAATGCCGGACCAGCAAGCGAGGTCGGTAATGGCGCAGTTCGCTCGCCTCCGACTCGAGAATTTCCGCCAGGCGTCGGAGCAGACGCAAGTCCGCGTCGATGATCGAATTGATGCCGGGCCGGCGAACCTTCAACGCCACAGAAGTTCCGTCCTCGAGCCAGGCACGATGCACCTGGGCAAGTGAAGCTGCCGCCAGCGGCTCCCGCTCGACGCGCTCGAAAACTTCGCCGGGTGGCGCCCCGAGTTCCTCGGTCAGTTGCGCCTCGATCTTCTCCCACTCGACGGCCGGGGCATGATCCTGGAGCTTGCCGAACTCGTCCAGCCATTCCGGCCCGAACAGGTCGACACGCGTGGCCAACACCTGCCCGAGCTTGATGAAGGTCGGACCCAGTTCCTCGAGTACGCGGCGAACGCGCTCGGGGGGCTTGAGCTGGGCCAGTTCCTCGCCCTCCTTCCAGTGCAGCACCTTGCCGGCACGCTGCAAGGCACCCGCCATGCCAACACGCTGCACGATGTCGCCAAAACCGTAGCGGATCAGGACCGAAGCGATGTCCTGCATTCGACCGATATCGCGAGCTGCACTCAGTGCCTGCCAGAGCATTCTTTCCCTCCGTTGGAAGTCAGCACCTAGTGTACCCCGCCACTCATTCTGCAAGCTTGAGCACGTGCCTGAGTCGACCGTGCAAGGCGTGCCCCGCAAAACCTGAATCACCAACGCGCGGCGGGTTAGAATCGAGCCAATGCGTTCGTTGATCCAAATTCCTCTCGTCGCCGCGTCAGCACTGGTCCTGTTCGGCTGTGCCGCCACGCCGCCAGAGCGCCAGGACAACCTGTGCGAAATCTTCGAGCAGGAACCGGGCTGGTACGACGACGCCTACACAAGCGAGCGTCGCTGGGGCATCCCCATCAATATCCAGATGGCCATCGTCCAGCGCGAATCTTCCTTTCGGGCGCGCGTGCGACCTGCACGCACAAAGCTGCTGGGCTTCATCCCGTGGCGACGGCCTTCCTCGGCCGCCGGGTATGCCCAGGCACAGGATCCGGCCTGGCAGGACTACCTGGCCACGACCGGGCGATCACGCCTGTTCGCCAGCCGTGCGGACATGAGCGACGCGCTCGATTTTATCGGTTGGTACAACTACACCAGCCACCAGCGTCTGGGTATCGCTCGTGACGATCCCTACAACCTTTACCTGGCCTACCACGAGGGACACACCGGGTATCGCCGCGGCAGTTGGCGCGGCAAGCCCAAGGTGCAGCAGACCGCCCGCCAGGTGTCCGAACGGGCCGAGCGTTACGGACGGCAGTTGCCGGCCTGCGAAGATCAATTCCGCTGCGCTGCCTGGTGGAAGATCTGGCCCTTTTGCAGCTAGTGTCTAACGGCAGCCCCAGGCCAGACTACTCCCCCGGCTGCGGCCGCGACTTGTAGCGCTGATAGAGGCGGCGCTGTCGGTCGCGTGAGAAGTCATACTCCTCGCCGTCGATCCAGGCCCGTGTGATCTGCGTGGTCGCCTCCAGCGGCGAGCCGCTTGCGGCAAAGAAGGTCGCGCGCTTGCCCGCCTCCAGCGTGCCGAGTTGATCGCCCACGCCGATGATCTCCGCTGGCCACTGCGTCACCGACTTGAGCGCCGCCTCGCGATCCAGTCCGAAAGCCACCGCCATGCCGGCCTGAAAGGGAATGTGGCGGGCATTACCGGCGGTAAAGCCCGAGCCGCCATCGGTCATGGCAAAGCGCACGCCGGCTTCGTGGAGCGCCGCTGCGGCCACGTAGGCGGCATCGTAGGGCTCCCAGCCGCGCTGCGGCATGACGTGCGCGCCGGTCAGAATGACCGGCACATCGGCTGTCGCCAGACGCTCGGCCAGGTGCTGCAAATCCGGACCGCCAACCAGTACGACATCCTCGAAGCCCTGATGCTCGGCCCAGTCCAGCGCCGCGTGCATGTCGCGCTCGCGATCGGCGTGCAGGAACAGGCGGCCTTCACCTTCGATCAACGGCAACAGAGCAGCAAGCTGATCGTTGGGTGCCGGCTCGGGCGCACCCCCGTCGCGATGCGCACTCATGGCACGACCCCAGGCCCGGGCCGCGTCGAGAGTCTGGTCGATCAAGGCCAGATCTTCGTCTTCTTCATCATCGGCGGCGCCGCGTGGAAAGGCGATATGCATGCCCGCCGGTGCGTGCAAGGTCATGTCCTCCCAGTTCCACCCTGCCAGTCCGATCACCGCCGAGGAACCGCGGATCAAGCCCCCGCGCGGCACGACATGCGCGGTAAGCAAGCCGCCGGTCACATTCGGCGCAAACAGCATGGAGTCGTGATTGATGCCGATTTCCGCACGGATGGCGGCGTTGATCTGCCCGGTTTCGGTGGTGTCGTCGGTTCCGGCCACGCTGCCGATCTCGGTCAGGCCAAGCACGGTACCGGCATGTACCATCCCGGGGTAGAGATGCAGGCCGGACAGATCGATGATGCGTGCGTTCCCGGGCAGTTGGAGGTCGTCGCCGATCGCCGTGATTCGGCCATCTTCAACCAACACGGCTGCGTCCGCCATGGTTGGGCCGCTGACCGGATGCACGGTGGCACCAATATAGGCCACCGGTTCGGCCCGGGTCGTGAGGGCTGCGAGCAGCAGACAGGTGGCAAGCAGGATTCTTGTCGGCATCATGATCAGGCGCCTCCCAGCAGTTTACGCAGCACGTTCATTCCACGATCCGGATCTGGATCGGGATCCGACTCCGCTTCCGGAACGTCCGCATCCGGACTTTCCGGCTTTTCCTCGGCCTCGTCCTCTTCGTCTGCTTCTGATTCGGCACGCACCAGGGCGATCAGGCGCTGGCGTTCGTCTTCCCAGCGCTCGCGCGCCTCGAGGTCGCGCTGGCGGTCGAAGTAGCGCCGGCCGTCGATCCAGGTCTGATCGACACGACTGGTTACCGAAAGCGGCGATCCGTTCCAGATGACGATATCGGCATCCAGACCCTCGGCCAGGCGTCCGATACGCTCCGACAGGCCGAGTTGCCGGGCCGGATTGGCGGTGACCAGCTTGAGCGCCTCGTGCTCTTCCATGCCGCCATAGCGGACGGTCTTTGCAGCTTCCACGTTCATCCGCCGCGCCAGCTCGGGGTTGTCGGAATTGAGGCTGGTGAGCACGCCACGCTCGTGCATCAACGCGGCATTGTAGGGAATCGCGTCTCGCGCTTCGTACTTGAAGCCGTACCAGTCCGAGAACGTCGACCCGCCGGCACCGTGCTCGGCCATTTCGTCGGCCACCTTGTAACCTTCCAGCACGTGGTGCAGGGCCTTGATCCGGAAGCCATGGCGTTCGGCTGTCCTGAGCAGGGCAATGAACTCATCGGCCCGATAGCCGTGCGAGTGGACATCGATCTCACCTTCCAGGATGTCGACCAGAACATCCATCTCCAGGCTTGGCCGCGGCGGTACGCGGTCACGTCCCGACGGTTCAGCATGCTGTTCGGCATACTCTCGCGCCGTCTGGAACTTCTCGTCGATGATCTGGTTGACGCCCTGGCGGGAGTTCGGATAGCGCGGCGTATCCGGCTGCCAGTTGCTCTGCTTGGGATTCTCGCCGAGGGCAAACTTGATCACCCCGGGTTGGCCATCGATGATCATGTCGTCGGGGTCGGCGCCCCAGCGCAGCTTGACGATCACGTTCTGCCCGCCGATGGCATTGGCCGAGCCGTGCATCAGGTGCATGGTGGTCAGGCCACCGGCCATCTGTCGGTAAATGTTGATCGAATCCGCGTTGATCACATCACCGATATGCACCATCGCGGTGCTGATCAGGGACGATTCGTTGATCCCGCCGGTAATGGCCGCGTGAGAATGGGCATCGATCAGCCCCGGCGTGACGTGCCGGCCGCTCGCATCGATCTCGACCGCAGCGCGAGGCGCCCGGAGGTCCTCGCCGATGCGCTCGATCCGGCCACGGTGGATCAGCAGGTCGGCCTGCTCCAGGATTCCGGCCTCGTCGGCAGTCCACAGCGTGGCGTTCCGGATCAAGACATGCTCGGGCTGATCGGGGATGGCACTGTTCCAGGCTTCGATATCGTAGGCGGCCGCCGGGCCCGCCAGGGTCAGGACCGCCGCGAGGGTCAGGATCTTAATCATGTGTTTCATGCCGTCTCCTCAGTTTCGTCGGGTTCGCCCGTCCGTTGCCCGCGCACATCGAATTCACCCTGGGGGCTGGATCCGCTGCCCTTGCCGCGCTCGTCCTCGATCTCCAGGAAGAAGGTGATCGCACCGGGCATGCCCAGGCGCGCGCCGTCGATGCGCACGTCGAGGCGGCTGCCGGACACACGCGCTTCGGCCAGTGGCACTTTGCTGCCCATTATTTCGAAATTCCCTGACAGGCTCGGCGCCTTGCCGCTGAGCTCGAGCACGGCATCAAGATTACCCATACCAGACGTGGCCAATATGAGCTCCCAGGTTCCGGCCGGCTCAATCTCGGGCGGCTCGAGTTCCCTGAGCACATGCTGTCGCCCGTCGATCCAGACCTCGCGCAGGGCCGGTGACTCCACCAGCAGCTCCCCTTCGACCAGCAGGAAATTGGCCATGTAGCCCGGCGCCAGGCGGCCAGCCCGGTCGTCGATGCCGAGCAATTCGGCGGGAACGGTCGTCAAAGCGGCCAGCGCCCGGTCCGGATCGAGGCCGCGCTCGGTGGCCTTGAACAGGTTGGCATGGAGGGCCTCCGGACTGGAATGCGGGTGGCTGGTGAAAGCGACCTCCAGGCCGGAAGCCATCACCCGCCCGGGATTCTCCGGCGCCAGGTGCCAGTGCCGCAACTCTGGCAGGCTGATGTCGCGTTCGTGTTCATCGACATCCGGCGCATCAGGGAAATCCAGCGGCAGAATCTGCACGAGACCGGTCTCGGCCAGGCGCTCGAGGCGCTGATACTCGCGACCGTGCCCCACCAGCCAGGGCCGCAGCTCGAACTCCGCCGCCACGCTGGCCGCACGCAGGCTGTCGAGCATGTCGGCCGATTCGACGATCAGCTGCGAATCACCGGTGAAGAGTGGTTCGAGTGCGTCCAGATCCTCGAGGAACGCCGGCCGCGACTGCTCGGGGTTTCGCTGCCAGGCAGCCCGTGCCCGGGCCTGCCAGCGCGCATCCAGGAATGTTTGCCTGAGCAGGGCCATGGCGCCCATCTGCGAGTTGGGAAAACTCCGTCCATTGGTGGTTGCCTGAAGCGAGGCGAACTGGAAGCGGTCGGGGTCGAGCATGTTGGCTGCCAGGCCGCCGTCGCCGAGATTGACCAGGGCACCCTGCCCCCGCAGCAACCCATCTTCGGGCGCCAGTACCGCGGTGGTGAAACCGGCGCGGCGTAGCGCCTCGATGCGCTCACCCGGCCAGAGGTCATGGCTGATCCTGCGTTCCGGCGTCACTAGCGGGTGGGGATACTGCCCCGGTCTGAGGGTTTCTTCCTCGCCGCCTTCCTCTCCGTCGTCACCGTCGTCCTCGCGCGCCATCGGAACCGGTACGTAGGCGTCAATCAAGCCCGGGTAGATGCGTACTTCGGCGATTTCTGGGTCGAATTCATGGACACGGGCATCGGGCGGGATCTCGACCTCCGCACCAACCGCTTCGATCACACCGTCGCGAACGACCAGCGTGGCGTTTTCCACCGACTCGCCCGGCGCAGTCACCGCGGTGACGCCGGTAATGGCGTGTACGCCCGGTACCGGCTGGCGCAGATCCGGCTCCACAGCCAGGCCCGAGGCCGCCCACAGCAGGCATGCCGAGCACAACAGGAATCTGATCAAAACGGATTCTCCCCGATAGACAAAGCGCCTACCCTAAACGGGGTTGAGAAAAGCGGCAAGGGTCAAAGGTCATGGATGGCCTGCGGATTACCCAAGCGCAAGCCCGTGTGCTGCAGCGATGGTAGATTGGTGATCACAAGCACCCAACAAAGAACAAAAATGCAGAATATTTCGGCCCGCATGGCACACCGTCTGGTCTGGCTGATCGCGCTGCTGCCGGCCGGGCTGTTCCTGTTCACGGTAAGCCCCGGCGACCTGAATTCGACTGGCGCGGTCCTTCAAACCGCCGGCCGGCTGACCGGTGTGGCCGGTCTGTCCCTTCTGCTGGTTGCAGCCATTCTCAGCGCCCGGGTGCCCGGCTTCGACCGCCCCTTCGGCGGCCTGACGCGACTGTGGCGCACCCACCACCGGCTCGGCGCCTGCTCGCTGATCCTGCTGCTGCTCCACCCGTTGCTGCTGGCCTTTGCAGCCGCCGGTGATGGCGTTTCCTCGGCCGCGATGTTGCTGTTCCCGCCCCTGTCCGACCACGCGACCTGGAGTGGCTGGATCGCCCTCATCCTGATGATGGTCTTTCTGGCACCGAGCTTTTCGTTTTTCGGCCGGCCGCGCTACGAGCGCTGGAAAAGGTTGCATCGCCTGTCCGGCCCTGCCGTGGTCCTGGCCCTGGCCCACAATTTCTGGCTGTCGCGCGCCTTCCCGCCCTGGCTGGATATCACCCTGTGGAGTTTGCTGGCCCTGCTGGCCGTAGGCGCCGTGGCCTGGCGCTTCGCATTTTCGCGACATGCCGGTCGGCGTGCATATACGGTGCAGGCGGTCGAGCCGGTCACCAACAACGTCGTCGAGCTGGCGCTGGCCCCACTCGGTCGGCGACTCGAGCACGAAGCGGGCAATTTCGTCTACCTGACCCTCTACGATCAGACCCTGGCAATCGGTCGCGGTGAGGAACATCCATACACCATCTCCTCGGCGCCAGGTGAGGATCGAATGCGAATCGCCATCAAGGCTCTGGGTGATGCCAGCCGGGCCGTGCAGTCGCTCAAGCTCGGCGGCCGCGCCACCGTCGAAGGCCCCTACGGTCGCTTCTTCGTCTCGCCCGACCGGGTCGTGCGTCCTGAGATCTGGGTCGCCGGCGGGATCGGCATCACGCCCTTCCTGGCGCGCATGCGACACCTGCGGCAGACCGAGCAAGGCGCTGACGCCTGCCTGATCTACTGCGTACAGGACGAAGCGCGTGAAATTTTTGCCGGCGAGCTGCGGGATCTGGCGCAGGCGATCGAGGGCTTCGAACTGAACCTGCATTACTTCTATCGGGAAGGACCCCTTTCGTACGAGTATCTCGAGCAAGTCTGCCCCGACCTGGCCGAGCGCGAGATCTACATCTGCGGACCGGGCCCGCTCAACCGCCTGGTTCGCGACCACGCCAACAGGGCCGGCATTCCCGAATCACGTATCCACACCGAGGAGTTCGAATTGCTATGAAGAAATTCGTCTATTCAGTGTTTATCGCTTTCTGGGCCAGCGTAACGACCATCGCCATCCTGAATGGCGTGGCACCCGAAGCCAGCGCCGATATTGAGTCTGCCGAAAGCGCCTACACCCTGGCCGAAGTGGCCGAACACGACACGCTCGACGACTGCTGGATGGCCATCGAAGGCCAGGTCTACGATTTCAGCGACTATATCGAGCAACACCCGACACCACCGGCCGTGCTCGAACCCTGGTGCGGAAAGGAAGCCACCGAAGGCATGCGCACCAAGGGCTACGGTCGGGATCACTCCGATCGGGCCTGGCAGATGGCCAAAGCCTACCGCGTCGGCAGACTGGCCGACTGAGCGGGTTACGACACAACTATTCGTGCGACCGCCAGCCCAAGGCGGCGATCGACCGGTCAATTGAAGCGCTTCAGGCCTTCCTGGGCATAGAACTCCGCCAGGGCCTTCATTTCCTCATCACTGAGATCCATTTCCGGCTGCATCTTTTCCGGCTGCCAGCGCTTGTCGGCTTTGTAGTACTCGAACTGCTCGATCAGGTAGTGCTTCCATTGGCCCGCCAGGATACCGGCATCGTCAAGCGCCAGACTGCCACCGTCGCTGTGGCAACGTTCGCAATTGGCTTCATGAATTGAAGCGCCCTTTGCGGCCAATTCCCCGTCGACTTCCTGTTGTGCTGGCTTGAAGGGCTTGGCCGCAAAATAGGCCGCCACCTCGATCTGTTCATCCTCCGACAGATTAGACGCGATGACACAGTGATCCTCTGCGTCGACATCACTTTCCTGTTCGAAGTAGTCGGCCTCGCACGGACGTGCCTCCCCGCCGAACACGGCCAGCTGGTTTTCAAGGAAATAGTCAGATGCACCGGCAATCGTCGGCACCTCGGCCTCATCGCTGATGCCATTATCGTTATGGCATACGACACAATCACTGGCTGCATCCGGCGTACCGGCCATTGCGCCCTGGGCTCCGGCAAGCAAAAGGAACCCCAGGGCCAACGTTCCGGAATACTTGGTTGTCTTGTTCATGTGACCTCCTGCATGTGGTAGAAAACACTACTCGTACTGGTTAGAACGTGCCAGGTCCCGACCGTTCCAGAATCCGCTCATCTAAACTGATATCGCAACAGCACACTGACGACATGAATCGTGCCGCCCGGAGTCTGTTCGCCCAGGCTCAGCAGGGTTGGCACCGTGTCCGGCGCGACCTCGTCGCGGAAGAAATCATCCTCTGTCAGCTTGCCAACCAGGTAACCCAGACGCAGGTTGAGACTGTCTCCAAGCTCACGCTCTGCCGAAGCTTCCAGCGTTATCCGGTTGGTCTTCAGAGTTGGAAATTCTGGCGCCGAACCGCGCTTGTCGACCTGGATATCACCATCGGCCGACGAGTAGGAAAAATCGAGCCTACCCCGGATCCACTTGCCCGGGAGCTCGCCAAAATTAACTCCGAGGCCAGCAGTACGGGACTGATCGCTTTGATCGGCCTGCCAGGGCGCCCCCTCAATATTGTCCGCACCTAGAATTCGCCCGTCGAGCGATTCGCGTGCAACAAACGCGTGCAGAACGACGTGTTCGGCCAAAGTCGCCGACACATCCAATCCGTAACTTTCGGCGCGCGCGTCACTGAGGCCGATCAGCGTATCGGAAAACTCCTCATCGGCGAACTCGGCGAAAACACCGGCAGCCAGATTGCTGCGCAATGCGAAATCCGCCACCAAGCGAAGCATATCCCGCTGCTTCTCGGCAAAGTGAAACCGGCGCAGATCGGGATTTACCAGTGGACCAAGGCGCGCCGGATCGAGATCATTATCACGCTCCTCGCGGCTGATTTCCGCATTCACATTCAGGCGCGAAAAGGGCGTTGCCCGAAGCTTGAGCGAATAGAGTTCGGTGTCAGTTCTCTCGACCTCCTGCAGAGTCCGGTCCATCGTCTTGTGTGTTGCCGATGCAGTCAACTTG
This sequence comes from Wenzhouxiangella sp. XN201, assembly GCF_011008905.1. NCBI lineage: Bacteria > Pseudomonadati > Pseudomonadota > Gammaproteobacteria > Chromatiales > Wenzhouxiangellaceae > Wenzhouxiangella > Wenzhouxiangella sp. XN201. The sequence continues at coordinate 1,322,705 of NZ_JAAIVI010000017.1, read as the reverse complement.
AAGTCCCGCAGCACGCGATAGTCGACCGTTGCGTTGATGCTGGTGCGCTCAAAGCTGTACGGTTCAAAGTCGCGTTCGTCTGCAACAAACGTATCCGAAACAACCTGAACGAAGGAGTCGGTCGGTGTAGCGTTGTCCCGCTCGTCGTACTTGAATTGCACCTTGGTGCGCAGCCTGTCTGTCAGGTTACTGGTCACCCGCAGATTCGCCAGGCGTGTATCGACACGCCCGTCGAGGCTGGTCCTTGGCATATCTGGGCTTGCCAGTTGCGTATTCAGTGTCGGCATCAGAAACTGTTCGTTCTGTTCGCTTCGCCCAACGGCGACTTGCCCCGCAAACATCAACCACCTGGATTGGTGCCAGGATCCCGACAGCATGAATTGGTGAAACTGGTTTTCCGGTGGCTGTGCCAATTCGCCCTGGTCGGCAAAGTTGATTCCGGTAAAGGGATTCTGCCAGCGGACCGACTGATTACCGTTGTCGAACCGCGAAAGTTGATAAGCTGCTTCCAGCTGCCAGCGATCCTTCACAAAACCGATCGCCGCGTCGACCCGCGTGGTTTCATAATCCACCGGAATTGCCAATTCGGCTGCTCGAAAAATGAAGCTCGCGCCCTTGATCAGGTTGCCGTCTTTGCGAGTCTGCTGCACATCGACGCGATAACGCCAGGGACTATTCCGGCTCAATTCCAGGCCCAGTTTCAGGGTCTTGCGTTTGTGCCCGATATCCACGCCACGTAGACTGCCGGCAAGCGCCGTCATTTCATCCGTAGTACCGCCGTGCACCCAGTCGATCGGCAGCGTCTGCTGTGCAGAACCTGCCCCCTCAAAAATCGTCCGGGTATCGTTCGCGCGCAAGTACTGGATTTCGTCGTAGTCGAGACTCAGACTGTAGCGGCCCTGCTTTCCACCCTCGACCGACAGGGTGCGGCTGTCGAGACCGAGCCGCTCGCCGTATATGTCCAGGTAGCGTGCATCCTCACTGCGATAGCGCAGGTCGACGCCTGCGGCCGCGAACAAACCCTCCTGTTCCAGCCCACGATAATTGCCGAATTCGAACAGCTCATCGGAAACATAGCCGAGACCGAATAGCACGGAGCCGCTCAGGCCATAGAAAAATGGGCAATCCTCACAGACCCACGCGCTGGTGTCAGGGCCCGTAGACTCAGCACCCTCTTCCGAAGACCCGTTCCGATCCTGGCCCCAAACCGGCGCACCCAGCGTGAGCAGAGCGAGCAGAGCGCCGACCCTGATATCAAGGCTCCGATAGCATCGACTGTTCGTCATGACTCGGCCTCCACTTTCTGTCTACCGGTTCAGAATGGCCCCTGAGGGATGATTGGATCCGTGTACCTGGGAATGACAACTCATGCAGCTGCCCGACAGCAGAAAGGTGGACGGCCGCCCGGACGGCAGGTCGTCGCCCGTACGCCCGATACTCGGGTGGCCCATCCGCGAGTGGCATTGCTGACACAACAGCGGCGCCCGTCGCGTCAACATGGCCGGGTTGTTCGATCCGTGTGCCTGGTGGCAAAGCGTGCAGTCCTCGGCGACCGGATCATGCTCCCAAAGGAACGGCCCGCGCAGCTCCGCGTGACACTGAAAGCAGTTCTGGTTGATCGTCGGACTGGTCAGCATGGCCTCATTGAGCCCGCCGTGGGGCTCATGACAGTCTGTGCAGCCCATCTCGCCAAAGCGGATGGGATGCCCATAGGCGCGATGGACTTCGGCGCGCTGCTGGACGTGGCAGTCGAGGCAGACTTGAGGCTGAGTCGAAGTGACCATTACCGGATCGCGGCGCGTATGCACGGTATGGCAGTCGGTACAAGCGACGTCCTGTGACTCATGCAAGCCTCCTTCCCAATCGTGCTGCTGCCCACTGTGGCAACCCAGGCACGTCTCGTTCTCGCGCCCTTGCGACCACGGGGAATTCGGCCCGAAGGCAGGCATCGGCGGCCGTTCCTGACCAAAGCGCACACGGCCGGCATGGTCGCCGCCGGGACCATGACAGGCCTCGCACTGATTGCCACCAAAAGGCGTCCGGTCATCGGCCCTGACAGCGTGGGGGCCTTCGAAGATCACCATCAGATGAGCGCTTTCCTCGTCGCCGTGGCAGCTCAGGCAGCTATCCGCGCCCTCACTGGTATAGGCGGGCATCGTCTCCCCTTCGTCACTTGCTTCATCTGCCGCCCCGACCGGACCGAACATGGCCAGCCCGGCCACACCCGCCATCACGAGGCCGCCGGCAAGGGCGAGCTCAACAATTTTTCGGCGATTCAGCAATCCCAGTCTCCCGAATTTTGATCGTATGCCCCTTTCCAGCATCCGACGTGCCGGCACCGGGCCGGCACGTCGGCAGACACGATCCGTGCGCTAATCGTCCAGACCGTGTGCTTCGGCAACCGGCACGAATCCCTCAACGCCGTGGCAGAAGCTGCAATTCTCCGGGCCGGCCATATCGATTCGTGCCTGGGTATCCGGATCCGAGAACGGGTCCGGGTTCATCAGGAACGCGTTGCCGAAGGAGATCGGGCTGTCGCTGCGCACCGACATGTGACTCATCGCAATCTCGGAATCATGGCAAGACGAACAAACTGCGGCCGTAGCACTGGCGTTGTTGTCGTCGGTCGGATCCGAAGCGGCGAAATCATCCGGGGCATACGCAGATGCACCGAAGCGACTTCCGGCGATCACCGTGGCATTTGAACTCAGCGTGGTCGCCAGCACATTTTCGCCCAACGGCAAATTGTAGGTGCCGTCGGTGTGGCAGGCGAGACAGTCGGACGGCGACCTCGGATAGCCGACCTGGCTGAAGTCGTGCGGCCTCGTACCGAAACCGTATGCGACGTACGGCATTTCGCGTTTGGAACTGCCGTGAATCGCATGGATCATGTACTTGAAGTCGATCGTACGATCCTCGAGAAAATCCGCGGCCTCGAGATTTTCACCATTGAGCACCCCGTCCGGATCCACCGGCCGCCTGAACAGATCGGTTGCATTGGGATTATGGCAAGCCGCGCAGGCCTGCGGATTGTCCGTGCGGTTGTTGCCATGGAACGCCAGCCCGTCATTCTCGCCGTGACAGTTCTGGCACTTTGCCATATCCACCACCATGCGGCGCGGCTGCGCTTCTGCATCGTTGATGGCGAAGGCCGCGGTCGCCGCGGTTACCGGCACCTGATCATCGTAACTGCCGTCGAAATCGAAGTCAGCGGCCGGGTGGCCTTCCATCACCACCGTTCCCGAGCCGAGCCCTTCGGTCGTCATCGGAATGATCAGCGGTGTGTTAGTCGCAAAAGTATCGACTGTGTAGGTGCCGTCACCGTTGTCGGTCACCCCTGCGGGCAGGATGCCGCTGCCGTTCGACAGCGAAATGCTGGCCGGCGTCGATACCGGCCGACCGGTCACCGATGTGCCTGCATTGTCAGCCACGTTGGTGTAGTCCGAATTGGGCCAGGCGATATCCATGTTGATGCTGGTCCCGCTGCCCGTGAACTCCGGATCGCTGGCCAGGTCGTAGGGCCTGTCGTCGTTGGTCGGGTCGGTGATCGAGAAGGTCACGACCGGTGACTGCCCTTCCCCGGTATTGGCGACATCCAGGATGTTGTACTGGAAGCGCCGTGCCGCGACCTGAGAATCGATCACATGGTAGGCAAGGTTACCCTGAAGGAATCCGCTGTCGGAATGGCAGGCCACGCAGGTCTCGTTGGGCTGGGCCAGGCCGATATGATTGCGATTGGCATTAGTCAGGCCGGTTTCATCGAATGCCAGGTTATCGTGGCACGAGGCACAGACTTCGGCGGTCGCCCGATTGTCGACCCAGTCAGCCTGCGGCGTCTCGGGATTGTCGGGATCGTGGCAGGTGGTGCAGTTCCGAACATCCTGGGGAAACGCGACATGGCTGAAGTTCTGCGGCGGAGAACCGAATCTCTCGCAGCCGAACCCGCAGATTTCGTAGGGTTCGGTGAGATTCTCACCGAAGTGGATCTTGTGGACCATGACCGAGAAATCCAGGGTATTACCCGTCCCACCGTCGAGTGAGTCAGGCTGGTGACAGGTCACGCAATAGCTGACATGCTGTCGCGGACCGCCGTGAAAGGCGAACTCCTCGGTTCCGTGACAACTTGCGCAGGCCTCCTGCGTGATGATGTGGCGTTGTGCGATATCTGTCGTTTCGCCCGTCGAGGGTTGCACGTCGAAGGTCGCGTCGCTGCCGGCAACGCTTGCTCCGAATACGACCGCATTGCGGATCTCCATGCCGACGCGATGGGTCAGCGTCGGCTCGAACAACACATCGGAGATGCTCTCCAGATCCTGATCGAAGGTAAATCTGTAATTGCCGTCGCCGGTATCTTCCAGGGTTCCGTCAGAATAGGTCGTGCCTTGAACCGCCGGCACCCCTTCGTCCTCTCCGCGTATATACGTCCCCCAGTTTCTGGTCTTGCCATTGCTGCCCGGGATCAGTTTGCTGACCGTGAAGCTGAAAGCGACGTTTTCACCCTGCTCGAGCCCGTCGATACCGATGCCGTACTCATCAACTACCCGGAACTCGATGATGGGAGCGTCGTTGAGATCCGCTCCCGTGATGACCGGAAACAGTTTCTCCGGCGGCGGTCGTGTTTTTATGTCGTGAGACTGGAGAGCCCCACCGACGGCCACCGGCGTTTTGGCGTAATCAGCCAACACCCCGGGCGGCAGGGGCTCGAAAAACCTTGAATAATCCTCGTTATCCTTATCCTTATCAGAGCCGAAAGACTGAGGCAACAGGAGAACACTCAATACGACTCCAGCAAAGAGCGTGCCCATCAGGCACAGTGTCCTCAATTTCGCATGGCAACTCATGTCGGACCTCCTTTATCGGACCGATTGTGTTTTTACTGCCTCTACATGGTCTCGGGTAATGTGTGAGCGATTCCTTTGTGGCAGTCGATGCAGGTCTTGCCCGTCTGTTCGCGGTACTCGACTGAATGCCTGCGCCGGGCAGTACGATCCTGCAGTTCTTCGGACATGGCCGTGTAGCTGTGACAGTCACGGCATTCACGAGAATTATTGGCCTGCATGCGCTCCCAGACGCGCTCGGCCAGTTCAAGCTTGTGCGAGTCGAACTTTTCCTGAGTATCGAGCTTGCCCATGAAGTGCCTGGGCACTTCCACCATCGTTGCCCGGATCTTTGCGTACATCTTGGGGCCGAAGCTCTTGGGCACGTGACAGTCCGCGCAGATGGCGCGAACTCCGCTGGAATTCGAGTAGTGAGTGCTTTCTGCGTAGTCCGGATAGACGTACGCTTCCATCTCGTGACAGGAAGTGCAGAATTCGAGGGAGCTGGTCTCGGCAACGACCACGTGAAATCCTTGCCAGGCAATCGCACCAACGACAACTCCGGCGAGCAGCAGAATGCCTACGCCGAATCGGGAGCTGGGTCGATTGAATGCGCGCCAGGATCGACGCAGGAAGCCGGGCCGGTCTTTGGTCCCGTTCGAATCGCTCGACATACACACCTCCTCAGCTTGGCACGCCTCGGTGAGCTGTGTGATCGGTCTCGTGGCCGTCTTCTTGGCCCGCAAGATCGGGCAACTCAAACCGAGGCTTTTCGGCCTTCGTTAGCACGATAGCATGGTGTTTAGCCGGCCTCACTTGACGTAGGTCAATAAGCCAGGCTTTGACCGCCGAAAGGGATGTGAGCGGACAAATTACCTTCGGTTGAGGACTCGAGGGTGGCTACAAATCCTTGCGCGCGACAGGCATGGTCATGCAGCGGCAACCGCCGCCACCGCGAGAGAGCTCGGCACCGCCGATGGTCACGACCACCCGTTCGTCCGGGCCGATCGCGCGATCGCCCTCGATCAGTTCCGGCGCGTCGATGACATTGAAACCGGCGGCCGACAGCGCCTCGACGGTATAGCGATTGTGGCGGTAGCCGAGGATCTGCCCCGGGCCGAAGGCAAAGAAGTTGGCGCCACTCGACCACTGCTCGCGCTCCTGCTGAAACTCCACGTCGCCGCCGCAATTGATCGGCGCCAGCTCGACCCCGAGCGCCGACAGCGCACTCAGTACATCGCGGTATTCTGTAATGTTCGCCTGCGGTCCACCGTTGAAGGCGCAATGATAGGCTCGCGAACGGTTGGGCCCGGTAATCAGGGGCGGAAAGACCACGCACTTGTCGTGATCGACCATGGTGAAGATCATGTCCAGGTGAATCGTCGCCCGGGTCTTGGGAATCTCGACCACGATAAAGTTGCTGATCGGCCCCTGCGAGGCGATCGAGCGCATCAGCTGGTCGACGCCGGCCACCGAGGTGCGTTCGCTGTAGCCGATAACCGCCAGGTCCTTGCGGATCACCAGCAGGTCACCGCCCTCAATGGTGACTTCCGAATTGCGGTTGTCCGTGCCGTCAAAGTAGAAGCCGCCGGAATGAATCTCGGGGTGGTATTTGAATACCGCCTTGAGCAAAAGCGCCTCGGCCATGCGCGCCCGGTAGGCCATCGAACCGATGATGATGCGGTCGTTGACGCACATCGTCGCGTCACGCGTAAAGAAGGTGTTTGGCAGGGGCGGAATAGCGTAGCGCGAGGGGCTGAGAAACTTCTCCAGGCTGGTCGGCTTCTTGGGCGTGCCCTCCACGAGTTGCCGGGCCAGATCCTTGGCTGACAGATCGAGCAGTTCGTCGCGCACTTCCGGCGAGTCGAACAGTTCACACAGCGCTTGAACCAGTGCTTCACACACGCGCCCGTCTTCGAGCACCTCGATCAGCAGATCCCTGAACTCGATGGTACGACTGACTTTCTGGAGCACGCCCTTGAGCTCGCGGTGCTCGCCGGTGGCCAACTCGAGGTTGAGAATGTCATCGTAGAGCACCTCGGCCGCCGTCTGTGGCGTCATGTTCTCGATTTCCTGGCCCGGGGAATGCACGACCACGGTCTTGAGCGGGCCGATTTCAGAATTGACGTTGATATCGATCGACATGAGTGCTCTGCCTGATTTCGGTGATTGGCGCGGCCGCTCACCTGTCGGCCGGAAGAAGGGCGAATTATACCTTCGCGGCAAGCCCGGGCAGAGAGTTGCATCCACCAGCAGGGCCTGCGAGTATTCCCCCACCCGACCCAACTGAGCATTTCAGCATGACCGACAAGGAGCTGGCGGCCTTTCCCGGACTGAGCCGCAATCAACTGTTATGGATTGCCGGCAGCCTGCTGGTGGCCGGCTGGCTTGTCTGGCTGTTGGGGCCAGTGCTGACACCGTTTTTCATCAGCATCCTGATCGCCTACATCGTCAATCCCCTGGTGGGCTGGCTCGAGGGATTCAAGCTGCGCCGCGACCTTGCGGTCAGCATCGTGTTCCTGCTGGCTTTGCTGCTGCTCGGTCTGGTGCTGCTGGTGATCATCCCGGTGCTCGTGCGCGAGTCCGCCGACTTTTTCGCCCGCCTGCCGGGCTACGTCGAATCCTTCCGCCAGACCGCACTGCCGTGGATCGAGGCTCAGCTCGGCATCGAACTGAACTTGCAAGGCCTGGACGTGGAGCGCGCCCGCGGCCTGATCCAGGAGTATTTCTCCAACATCGCTGGTGCCGCCGGCAATGTGCTCAGCGTCATGACCCAGTCGGGCGGACGCTTTCTGGTCTGGCTCAGCTCGATGGTGCTGGTGCCCCTGGTGACCTTCTACCTGTTGCGCGACTGGCGGCTGCTGATGGATACGCTGCGCGACATACTGCCGCGCAACATCGAACCGGTCGTAGTCCGACTCGTCGGCGACTGTGACGAAGCCCTGGGCGGCTTCCTGCGCGGGCAACTGATGGTGATGGTCAGCCTCGGCATCATCTATGCCCTGGGCCTGTGGATCGTCGGCCTGAATAACGCCATCGCCATCGGCATGATCGCCGGCCTGGTCAGCTTCGTCCCCTACCTTGGCGCGATTATCGGCATCCTGCTGGCCGGCACCACCGCCGTCATCCAGGATTTCAGCCTGGTGTTCCTGCTATCGGTGGCGATCGTGTTCGTCGTCGGGCAACTGATCGAAAGTTTCGTGCTGACGCCAAAGCTGGTCGGTGACCGCATCGGACTGCACCCGGTGCTCGTCATCTTCGCGGTCATGGCCGGTGGACAGCTGTTCGGTTTTGCCGGTGTCCTGCTGGCTCTGCCGGTCGCCGCAGCCGGCACGGTGATCGTTCGCTACGCCTACCTCAACTACAAACAGAGCGAAATCTATCACGCCAGTCAGCCGGCAGAGTGACCGTGGCCCCTGCGTCTTGCACCAACTTCGGGGAGTACGGTCAAGGAATCCTGGTGGATGCGTGAATGAATATGGTGCCCGGAGCCGGACTCGAACCGGCACGGAGTTTCCTCCGAGGGATTTTAAGTCCCTATTTTCGGCCTATTATCGGGTTACACGAAACCCGATGGAGCTTGCAAACGCAGGCAGTTAGGGCTATTCTGCGTCCCATGCGTTTGTATGTAATTCGACTGAGTTGGGTTACATATGGGTTACACGGCAAATCAAGGGACGCGGAATCCGATGAAGATCACCAACACCACAGTCAACAAACTGACCCCGCCCGAGTCCGGGTACAGGCTCGAATGGGATAGCGATTTACGCGGCTTCGGAGTCCGCGTCACGGCAGCCGGCGCGAAGTCCTACATTGCCCAGGCGAAGGTGAACGGCAAGACCAGGCGGGTCACTCTAGGAAGGCACGGCACGATCACTGCCGACAAGGCCCGCAATAAGGCCAAGATCAAATTAGGCCGCATGGCTGATGGAACAGACCTGTCCGCAGAGAAACAGCACCAGAAGGCACTGAGCGTCACTCTGCGAGAGGTGGCGGAGGACTACAAAGAAAACCGCCGCACGGCGAAGGGGCTGCCCCTGAAAGACTCCACCAAAGCCGACATAGAGAAACACCTGTGCGGCATTTTCTCGGACTGGCAGAAGCGGCCCATCGTCAAGATCAACCGAGAGCTGGTACAGCGCCGCTACTCGGAACACTGCAAGCGATCAGTCGCGCAAGCGAATCAGGCGATGCGCGTCCTACGCGCCCTCATCAATTACGCCGCCGCCAAGTACCGCGATCCCGAAGGCAACCCCATCATTCTCGACAACCCGGTGAAGGTGCTGCGGGATGCGTCCATTCTGCGAGGCGTGAAAGCCCGGACGAATGCCGTCCCGCTAGAGAAAGTCGGCGGCTGGTGGTCTGCCGTCCAAACGATGCGAAATGACCCCGCCCTCACGACCGTGAGCAAATCCGCCGCCGACCTGATTGCCCTACTCGCCCTCACAGGTCTGAGAGTTGGCGAGGCCCGATCCCTGAAATGGTCGCAAATCGACCTAGACGGCGAAAGCCTGGAACTGACCGACACCAAGAACCGGGAGAGCGTCACCTTGCCGCTATCCGGCCCCGCCGCCGCCATCATCCGAGAGCGCGGCAATGACGCCGGCTATGTTTTCCCGGCCCGGTCGGGCAAGGGGCATATCAACGATGTACGCGGCCAGCTAGAGCGGCTGGCAGAGGAAACCGGAATCACGGTCACGGCCCACGACATACGCCGCACCTTCCGCGCTGTCGCAGCCGCCTGTAACGTCGAATTGTGGCGCACCAAAGCACTGATGAACCATAAGCAGAACCACGACGTGACGTTGGCGAACTACACCGACCTTTCGGACGTGCGCTATCTGAAACCCGAAGCCGACCGGATAGCGGCATACTTCGAGGACCAGCGCCGCGTGTTCGAGGCCGATAACGTGGTGAGCATGGAGGGCAAGCGGGCATGAGCGACAACAGACACGATGAAAAGCTGTGGAAACGCGTCGAAGAATGGCGGGAGCGACTAGCCGACTGTGAGAACTACCCTGTCCTTTCTGCGCTGAAAGAATCTTGGGCAGTTCTACAGGAGGACCAGCCCGAATTTATGAAGAAGATTCACCGGGGCCGAATGTCCCACAACCCCATTGTTGCCCTAATGTTTTGTATTGAAACCGGGGAGTACCCAGCGCCAGAACTACTGCTTACGATGCTTGATTGCTATCGAGAATACATGAATGAAGAGGGCGACTTGGAACGACTATTCTTTGGCCGCCCAAAACAGAAGGTCGGCAACTATGCGAGACAAGAAGCCAAAGAGAACCTAGATATTGTAATCAAGGCGAGATTTAACAAGCACCTCAAAGATGGGCTTCCCAGGAAAGACGCGGCAGAGAGGGTCGTCAATGAACTTGGCTTGACCGTTGATGCCGATTCAATTCTTAGAAAGCTCCGGGGTTTTAACGGCTTCATGCAAACGACCCAACCGAAGGGCTAGTAGAGACAAGGATTTTCAAATGTCCAATGAAGAGCACAATGAGAAACTTTGGGATCGGTTGACGTACTGGCGTGAGCGACTAGAAAACCGTGAAGATTATCCAACCCTTGAAAGCCTGGAGCATTCGTGGCGATATGGTCATCAGCAAGACATAGATGATGGCTGGTACAAGCGAGACGATCAACCGTCCGACAATCCAATAAGCGCGGTTATGTTTTTCATCGAGATGGGCTTTTACCCGCCCCCGGAGTATATGCTCACGATGCTTGATTGCTTTGAGGCTTATAAGCGGGGAGCTGGCGACCTTGAAGAGCTGTTCTTTGGAAAGCCAAAACAACGAAGTGGAAACTACGCGGAGCGCAAGGCCAAGAGACTACGCGATTTTCGTATCAGTTGGGAGTTCTCGCGTCTACTGAAGAACGGCATATCCCGAAAGGAGGCTGCGGAGAGGATTGTTAATGACCTCGAATTGGATATAGATGCTGATTCAGTCTTGCGAATGCTCCGAGGCTTTAATGGATTTGGCACAGCTCAGAAACCGGAAAAATAAAGCCATTTTTATTCCTCGTATTGACTAGTCATATTTGGTGAAATCCTGTCCTAAGCAAACACGCTAGGACAGGAAATGACCAACACAACCTTTCTCGACACCATCGAAGCCGCCCGTTATCTCGGGCTACAAAAGACCACCCTTGAAGCATGGCGCAGCCGTGGCAAAGGCCCGCAGTTTGTAAAGCTGGGCCGAGCCGTCCGGTATCGCCGGCCCGATCTTGATGCCTGGATTGAAAGCCGCATCCGTCACAACACCATCGGCGGCGATGCGGCATGAAGTATCCAGAAAAACGAAGCCCGGCGCGTAGGAGGCGACCGGGCAACGAAGGGCTTTCACGTCTCGGCAGACGATGCGCTAATCCTACCACCCCGCGCCATTGCTCGCCATACCGCCCTGCACACTTCGCTGTGTGGCGGCAGAGGGGGCGCTGATGGGTAAGAACACAAACAACAAGGGGCGGCGCAAGACGGGCCGATTTACTCGGCTTCCCGAAGAGGTACTGCGTACCCGGAAGTACGCCTCACTGAGTGCGTATGCCGTCAAGCTGCTAGTTGACCTGGCCCGTCAATACAACGGCTTCAATAACGGCGACCTGTGCGCCGCCTTCTCGCTCATGAAGGGCAACGGCTGGCGTAGCAAGGGAACGCTGTCAGAGGCCGCGAGAGAGCTTCAGAGAGCCGGCTTCATAGAGCAGACCAGGACAGGCGGACGCAATGCCGGCCCGCACCTGTGGGCGCTCACTTGGGAGCCGATCCACGAATGCACAGACAAAGCTGGTCGCAGCAAGATCGACGTTAAGCCCACACAGATTCCGAGTCGCCTTTACCGAGACGAAAAACAGGAAGGCAGTTCGCTATCTGGGTCTGCCAGTTCGCAATACGGGTCAGCAGCATGACCACCAGACCCACATACAGAACTGACAGTTCGCAATACGGGTCTGAAACCGCCTTTTTTGACCCCCCACCAGTTCGGAATACGGGCACCTATGTAGTTAGCCATATAGGGGCGGTACTGCGGGGGCTTATCTACGCATCGAAAAAAGGCTCGAAACAGCGCGCGGCCCCAAACGAGCAATCCAATCGCACGAGGAATCCATCATGAGCAACCGCAAAGAACAGAACGCGCCAGCCGATCAGGCATGGCAACCCGACGAGCTGGCCGGCTTCCGTGTTGGCGACCTGGTACGGCTGCCAAGTGTAGCCGGTGCCCTGGAAGTGGTGGGAGTGAACCTGCCCAGCACTCTGGTACTACGCACGCCAAGCGGCCAAACGATCAAAGCCGGATACAAGGCTGTATCCCGCGCCAGTCTGAGACAGATAGCCAACCGGAGGAAGAACCCATGAGAGAACCTGAAATCTGTATGACGTTTCCGCAATCGCCCGGAGTGCAGGCCCAACTTGCCGAAGGGATCAAGGAGGCCATCGAGAAAGAGCAGAGCATCATCGTGGCGGCCTGGTGCCCTGAGACTGGCTTCATAGTCGCCTGCCATGTTGCGGAAGGCCGGCCATGCTACTGGGAATCGGCAGGCCCGATCACTGAACGGCAGGCTGATCAGTTTGCCGAGTCTCTGAAAGACAGCAACGCACGGTGCCGGGTACTGATGTGAGCCGGGCCGAGCGACAGCGCCGGTATCGGCAGCGTAAGGCTTTAGGGCTGAAGGTCTACCGCGTGGCCTTAGACGACTACCAGGTAAAGCAACTCGAAAAAGCCGGCCTGCTGACCGAACGCGCGAAAGAGGATCAGGAGTGTATGGCCGATGAGTTAGGCGATGCCATCGAGCTATTGCTTGCCAAGGCACAGGGGCGCGACACAAGGCCCCACTTCTGGCAAGGATGGCACGGCCCCGCCTCGATGGCCCCGCCGCGTTACAAGCCGCCAAAAAATGTCACGGTGAACACGCTATGGAAACCCAAGTGATGCGTTACGCGTCTACGGTTTTAGCGATACCGTATGAGATAATAGATACCATCGGAAAACTGCAATCGAACAGCCCGCCGCGCGTGATGCCCGGCGGGTTTTTTCGTGCGCGGATTCCTGCGACGGCCAAAGCCGGGCAGCGCGATGCTGACTGGTGGAAGCCCGAGCGCCCCGGTGATGGTGCCTGCGTGATGTTGGTATCAAAGCTGGCCGGGAAGATCGGAAGATCAGAAGATCAGGCCCGAACCCTGCTAACGCCGCCCGCGCGATGCTGGCCGGTTTTTGTTTGCGGCAATTGCAACTCAAACCGAAAGGAAAAGAACATGAGTACTACCACTGTACAGACTGAACAGCTCATCAAGGCTGTCGAGACTTCGCTTGATGATGCTGTGAATCGCTATGAAGATCGGCTCGACGGGCTTGATGCCAAGTTCCAAGAGTTCGAGCAGAATGCACTGACCAAGGTAACGGGCAAGCACTACGGCGCACCCCGCACCCCCGGCGATATTGTCAGCAAGTCCGAGCGACTGGCGCAATTGAAGGACGGCCAAAAGACGACCGGGCGCATTACCCTGGACGACTTCAACGTCAAGACCCTGACCAGCCTGCAAGGCTCGACGGCTAGCCCAGAGGCCGGGATCGACGTTATCCCGTCCGAGGCTGCCGGCCTGTTTGGTATTGGTCGCCGGAACCTGTCGCTGCTGGATGTTATCCCGCGCGTCGCAACCGCAAGCAATGCTGTCCGGTATACGCGCGTCAACAACTTCTCCAACGCCGCCGCCGTTCAGGCTGGTGAAGGCGCGACGAAGGCCGAACAAACCCTGGATGTTGAGAGCAAGGAAGCGCAGATCGCGACCGTCGCTGTTATCCAGAAGGTGAGCCGGCAGGTTATGGACGATGTGGGCTGGCTCCAGGGTGCGCTGAACAACCTGTTCCAGTACACCCTTCGCGCCAAACTGGAAGCTGAGCTGATCGCCGGTAACGGTAGCGGCTTCAACATTTCCGGCTTCACCCAGGAAGGCCAGGCGGTCGGCGGTTCAAGCGGACTGGAACACCCGGACCAGATCGGTGATGCGATTGCCGATATGCAGTCTGATGGATACCCGGTCGATTATCTGATCGTGAATCCTTCGGACTTCCAGACGTGGCGACGTGAGCGGTCTAGCTCCGACAATCTGTATGTGTCGGGTAGCTGGGCACAGCCCAACCCGCCCGTACTCTGGAACGTGCCGGCAATTCTGTCTCCGAGCATTTCGAGCGGATCGGTGGTCTTGGCCAACAATGGCGCACACGCGCTGTTGGATCGCCAAGCGCCGACCGTGGAGATGTTCGAGCAAGATGGAACGAACGTCGAAGAAAACCTGATTAGCATTCGGGCAGAACTTCGCGCCGGTCTTGCGGTAATGGATCAGGCAGGCGTCCGCGTGCTGTCACTGGTCTAAGAGCAAGAAGGCCAGCGGTTATTAGTCATGTCCGCTTCTCGCCGGCCCGCCGGAGCCGGTGGCCTGAGATCCGGTAGACCCGTTTGGGCACAAGCCAGCGAGCGCGGCTGGTGGTTGAAACTGCGCTGCTGTTTCCGGTCAGCACTATCAAAACCGGATTGATTTGGGGTGAGGTATGGCACGACCCGAGTACAGCAAGCTATACAAGCGCCGGGCATGGCGTCGGAAATCGAGAGCGCAGTTACAGCGAGAGCCGCTGTGCTGCGACTGCCTGGAGCGCGGTCTAGTGGTGCCTGCCGAGCATGCCGACCATATCGTGCCGCATCGTGGCGACCCTGATTTGTTTTGGAGCGGTGCCCTGGCTTCCAGGTGCGCCCCTTGTCATTCGATCAAGACCGCACGCGAGCAAGGCAAGACAGCCAAGCGGCATGTTTCGACTGACGGAGCGCCGGAAGGATGGGACTGACCCCATGGGTACCCCAATTTCTGGACACCTTTTTTCAGCGGGATACGTCCGCATCCAGCAGCTGTGAGTTACCTGGACATTTTTTGCTCAACTGGAGGAATTATGGGACAGCGAGGCCCCAAGAGCGCCAACGAGCTAGCCGTAGCACCCGCCGAACCCCTGGACAATGCCAGATCACGCCCGGTTCCACCCAAAGGATTCGACAAGCCGGAGGCTGAGATTTGGCGGCGAATCGTGGCCGCCATGCCTTCGGGCTGGTTCAAGCGGGAGCATCTCGAATTGTTGGCCCGATACTGTCAGCACCAGGTTCGAGCGGAGCGGTTCAATCGCTGGGCGAATGCCACGACCGGCGAAACCCTGAATGATGGATTCAGCCTGGAGGACTTCGACCGGCTTTGCCGCATGGCTGAACGCGAGAGCCGCGCCAGTCTCGCCTTGGCCCGTTCGATGCGGATCACGCACCAAGCGCAATTACGAGCCGAGACAGCGGCCACCAAACGCCGGAGCCGGCCCGATATACCGGATACCTGGAACGGCGATCAAACGCCGCCGTGGGAGTGATGATGGCGAAACGACGATTTTACCCACAGCCGCCAATCCCGCTAAATCCGAACGCTATGCAGATTTACAAGCGCATCATTCGGCAACTCGACAACCTGCCCGGCTGGAAGGTAGACAAGGCCGCAACCATCGCCAAACTTGCCTACCGGCGCGATGTTGGAACCGCTGACGGAATAGAACTGGCACTGCTGACCCGAGAAGCCGACAAGCTGCGCGTCACTGTCTGAGGTGAACACCAATCGCCGCCGCGTTTCCCGTCTGCTGGCCGACCTGGAGGCCGCCGGAGTCCACCTCACGACCGATGGCCTCACGATCCGGGTCGAAGGTGCCGACGATTGGCCGTGGCTGCCCGGCTGGATAGAGCGCAACAAGCCCGACCTCATCCCCCTATTGCGCCGCCCACAACGCCACAGACCGCAAAACCCGGCCTGACCCCCGCCTGACGGCTAAAACGCCGCTGACGGCCAGCCGTTCGAGCAATCAGGCGCACTTGCGCCCGCTGCCTGCCCTGGCGTATTCTCGGAACCCTAAGACCGATAGCGGCCGCCACCCCGTCAGCGTGGCGTGTTCGTTTCAATGGCGGGACGAGAGCCGGAAATACAACACCCGCCTGCGGGAAATACCGGACGGCCTCTATCGGGGCTTAGTGAGTCCCGCCACCCTTAATGGTGGCGATCACCTAGAACCGATAGGAGTACAGACCATGAGCGATAACACCGTTTCCGATATTCCCGACCGCACCGATCCGCGCCGCACGATTACCAGCAGGGCGGCTGCCTTGTCCATTTGGGCAGACACACAACGCCAGCGAGCGCCGGAACTGGAGTGGCAGCGATTCGACGAACTCATCGAGGAACTGAAAGCCGCAGTACCCGGAACCGGCCCGGTCAAGGATGAAACCGCATACTGGCGCGCTCACAGCATCCTTGAAATGATGGTGACTGCCTTCACTCACGGCGAAGTAGACAGATCGCCGGATGCCTATGTGCTGGAAGCCGCCATTGCCGAACTGGATAAGGGGATCGAGTTCTAGCCGGTCAGCACAACCCGCACCCGAGACAGCCCGGCCACAGCGCCGGGCTTTTTCATGCGGACAGTTCTGAGTAGTGGAAAGCCTTACCCCAAAACTAAGGCGCAAATTATTCAGGGGCAGAATGCCTTAAGCCAGTAGAGAGAAAGCCCGATCGTTCCCAGCGAAGCAAGGCCAACGAGAAACCAGACTTCAACTCGTTCAAAGATCGATCGCTTAAACTCTTCGCCACTCACCTTTTCCCTATAAAGCAGAACCGCGTCCAGTTGCTGACACTCAAAGTCGACTCGCTGACCTTTCGCGCGGTCGCTACCATCAAAGACGACTCGAATATCTGGAAAATCGCTAGCGTCTGCCGGCTCCAATGATTCAAGTATGGTGTCAACACATGAGCTGGCACGCTTAATTTTCTCGCGAAGAGCCAGAAATTCAAACTCGCGCACTCTTAGATCGATTGATCGATTCCATAGATATGCGAAGCCTGATACTACAATGCCCGCGAACAGGATTAGAGAAAGCCATTTTCCACCCTGGCCCTGCGGGACGCCAAGGAACGGGATATCCGCGTAATCGACGCCCACGATAAAGGCGGTTGAGGATAGAACGCCAAGCGTTGAGAATATGCGCTTAGCGGCAACAGTTGGCCTTGTTTCCCACTCCCTAAGGGGAGATATCAAGTCCTTGGGCTCAAGCTCGACACGATCAAGCTGATTCTTGCGCCCCCGAATAGTAGCGGCTATCTCTGGTGAAACTTTTACGATTTTCACGACAGCCCTCCAATCTGCGACCTAGACTAGTGCCGCAAACCATAGGCGATTGTTGCTCTGAATGAAAATCTCTTGAGGGGGCCGGCACGAAGCCGGCCCCCGGTGCCCGCCTGAGTCGGTCTTACCGGCCGCTGCCGTGCCTGGACTAATCGGGCTGGCGCTAGCGCGGTCGGCTACCGCCTGACAATTCCAACCAGCGCGACCCCATGATGCCGCCTTGCCCGATCCCTAGCAATCAGACAGCGGAGCGGCTGCCTGTAGGAAATTTCTTACCGCTACGGATCAATTCAGGTTCGACAGCGATAAACCTCAATCTCCACTTCGGTCACGCGGCCGAACATGTCGCTGTGCCTGTCCTGAGTGTGAATGATCTTGAAAGAGTCTCCGCCCTGCTCATGCGTCTCTCGCTTTACCGCTTCTTGGAGCGTCATGTCGGAATGAAACGCCATAGTCTGAGCGCCCGTAACGTATTCGCAATCAGACGCATCTGTGACGCTCCTGACCTGCTGCTCTTCGGGGCTAAGCGGGGGCGGACCGCTAGTAGCGCAAGCTGCGAGCGCGAATGAAGCGGCTAGAACTGCAGTAACTCCCTTCATGGCTAGTCCCTCTCTTGATCGTGAAAATGGCGGGAACAGTCATGTCCCCATTTGACATGGTGCCGCCAGAGGCCCGCAGGGGCAATCAGACGATACCCTGCTGACGTGTAGGAAATTCGCCATCTTGGCTGCCCTGGCTGCCGTGTAACCCATGTAACCCGGCCTGAAAACCCTCAAATGGGTTACACAAGGGTTACATGCCGAACGCCCTACCCCATCTCCATGCGGCCCTAAACCGCTAGAAACCCTGCACTTATTGGTGCCCGGAGCCGGACTCGAACCGGCACGACCTTTCGGTCGAGGGATTTTAAGTCCCTTGCGTCTACCAATTTCGCCATCCGGGCAAACGCGATCAGCAATCGACTGATCATTGGATACTATCAGAGGCTTGGCGCGCCCGGACGATCAGTTCGCCGGGCTGTCGAAGCGATCGCAGAACAGCAGGCTTTGGTCATCAGGAACAAGGGTTTCCACCGCCACTGACTGGGGTGGGCTGGGCCCGACCAGATGGATGCGAGCATGGCCGGATCGCGGCGCAAAGTCGCTGATCAATTCGAAGTTTCGCACCTGCCCCCAATCCAGTGCTTCATCGGAAGTCTGGAATTGCAGTCGGCAGGAATCAACCACCGAACTGCTCCAACCACCTTCCGGTGAAGCGAGACCATCGATGCGCGAGCCATCCACACCGGGCAGAACGAAACGGTTGATGCCCCGGTCGATATCGTGATTTACAAGTGCATATCGGTACACGTAACGGTCGTCGCTCAATTGCTCGACACGAACGGCAAGCCTGGCGTGACCTTGCGGCATTCCCTCCGGACATCCGGCATCAGGCGTGGAAGAAGCGACTTCGAAGCGTTCATGGTGCTCGAGGGATTGCTCACTTCCTTCGTAAACCCAGAGATTGATGGCCGAGCCTTGCTCGAAGCTGCTCAGAAGATCGAAAGTCCAGCCATCGCCTACCATTTGTGGGTCGATTTCAACGTATCCCATACTGTTCGAAATGTCGGCATCACATTGCACCAGATACCAGGCGTCGATGAAGTAGCGCGCCCCCTGGTTCGACAGCTCTGATTCGTCGACCAGCAAGCGGTTTTCGTATTCTCCGGAATCGTGGTCCTGCATGCCGTCGCCGTTTTGGTCAAAAAAGGAGTTGGTGCTGGAGAATCCACCCTGGCTGGCCACGATCTCTCCGCGCGGGCCCATCGCCGAGTTCATGTCATTGGTCGAGGCGCCGTAGACGTCTTCACAACCCGGCCCCAGCACGTCGCCGTTGTTGCTATTGACCTCGAAATAGTCACAGATCAGATCGCAGTTGAGATTGACGGTATTGAAAGCATGCTTCGCGCCGGAAACACCGAGCTGTTCGATCCGGCCTTCGTGCAGGCGATACAGGCTCCACACCAGGTAGGGATGCTGGTCATTGGGCGCATAGGGGTAGACCGCATTCTCTTCGAACTTGGCGATCCACGGTACGTCGGCTTCGCCGAGGTTCTTCAGCCAGGCCGAGGGCGCCAGCTTGACCCGACCGGAGTCCCGTCCCTGGTATTGCACGCCGTCGATGCCTGTCAGGGCGATATCGGCGCGATGGCCGTCCTGCGGCCAGTATGGCCGCCCTTCGCAGGCCGCGGCACCGCGCGATGTCAGCACCTGTTCGACCGGTTCAAAATCAGCAACATCCAGCACCAGCCGTGCCGAGCCCAGCACCTGGCCGGCCAGGGCCGGGTAGCCGATTCGCCGCGCCAGGGCCGGCGTGGCGACGACATCGGCATGGTCGATGACCAGTTCGCGCCCCTCCGGCGCCAGGTTGGTATGCAGGTGGGTCAGCTCAAGCAGTACATCGCCGCCGGCGACGGCGGCTGCGATGCTCGGCCGGCGCGTATCCGCTCCGGCCGACAGCGTCAATTCCTCGAGGGACAACCAGGCGCCGTCATACCCAAGCGACAGGTCGGAGGTGAAGTACAGGCGGCCACCGGAGAATCTACCGAAGCGGGCGCTCGAAAGGTGCGCCCGGAACTCGCCGCGGAGTCTTGAGTGGTGGAGGTGGCGTTCACCGAGCACCTGCATTCCGGCGCGAACTTCGACGCCGAAGTCCTTCAGGTAATCGGCGCGCAGTTCAAGCGCGATTCGGCCACCGTCGCTCCGGTACTCCCCGAAATCGGCGGCCAGAAGCGGGGCAGACAACATCGAGAGGGTGCCAAACAGCAGCCCGATGGGTCGGAGCAGGTAGCGATCACTAAGCGCTCGGGCGTGCTTGGGCATGGCGCTGATCGGCCAATGGTGCAGGAAACTGCAAGCATACACGCCGCGGGAATGGAATATCTGATCCACCTTGCATACCATGTTGCCTGTCCGGCTTCGGGAGGAAGCGAGCATTTCCAACACCCACGCCATTATCGTACTGACCGTGGTCCTGGTGACTCTAATTGGACTCGGCCTGGTCGAGTCGTTTGTGCACGGCCGCGTCCTGAAACGTCTGCCGGTACGGATACACGTCAACGGCACCCGCGGCAAGACCAGCGTCGTTCGGCTGATTGCCGCAGGTCTGCGCGCTGGCGGTTTGCGTGTATGCTCGAAAACGACCGGCTCCTTCGCCGCTGTCACTGACCCCGACGGCGATGACTTTCCCCTCCACCGTCCCGATCAGCCCAACATCATCGAACAGATGCGGGTGATGCGACGTCTGGTCGCATTCGAGCCGGAGGTTGTGGTCGTTGAATGCATGGCTTTGCAGCCGCACTACCAGGAGCTGTCGGAACGCCAGATGGTGCAGTCCACGCACGGCGTGATCACCAATGCCCGCGCCGATCACCTCGACATCATGGGGCCGGCGTCATCCGATGTGGCACTGGCACTGGCCGGAACGGTGCCCTGGAACGCCCGCCTGTTCACGGCCGAACACACCCACCTCGAGACCTTCCGCATGGCCTGCGAGGACCGCAACAGCGAGTTGCTGGCAACCACCAGCGAAGATGCTGCGGCCATCAGCCAGGCCGACCTGGCCGGCTTTCGCTATGCCGAGCACGCCGAGAATGTCGCCCTGGCCCTGAACGTGTGCAAAGCCCTGGGCGTCGAACGTGATGTGGCACTGCGCGGCATGCAGCAACTCAGCCCCGAAGTCGGTGCAACTCGCGTACAGACGCTGGAATTTTTCGGTCGCGACATCGTCTTCGTCAACGCCTTCGCCGCCAATGATCCCGATTCGACCGAGATGATCTGGGAGAAGGTAGTCGAACATCATGGCCGGGATCGCTTCAAGCTGGCGGTGGTCAATTGCCGCTTCGATCGTCCGCAACGATCGCAGCAGCTGGCCGAGGTGGCAGCTCGCTGGACGCCGGCCGATCACTACGTGCTGATCGGCAGCGGCACCCTGCTTTTTGCCCGGGCGGCGGTCCGGGCCGGCATCAAACCCGGTCGCATGACCGTGGCCGAAGGACTCGAATCCGCCGAAACCTTTGAAACCGTTCTCGAACACGCCGAGGGCAATGCCCTGATCGTCGGCATGTGCAACGTGCACGGTGGCGGCGCCGAGCTGGCGCGCCAGTTCAACAACCGATCCATTCGGAGCCAACCCCTATGATCGTGCTCAACCTGCTGGCCGTGTCGATCGGCATCGGCCTGCTCGTCACCCTGCTACTGGTCGAGGTCTTCGGCCTGGCCGCCGGCGGACTGGTCGTGCCGGGCTACATCGCCCTGAAACTCCTGCAACCCTGGAGCGTGGCGATGACGATCCTGGCCGCTTACCTGGCCTATATCGCAGTGCGCACCCTGTCGAGCTTCATGGTGGTCTACGGGCGGCGGAAGACCGCCCTGATGATCCTGTTCGGCTACCTTGCCGGCAGCCTGATCGACCTGGGCATGGGCGGCGTACTCAGCTTTCCCACCGGCGAGACCGCAACCGGCAGCTCCACCCAATTCCGGTTCTTCGAACTGAGCGTGATCGGCTACATCATTCCCGGCCTGATCGCCATCTGGTTCGAGCGCCAGGGTGTCGTCCGGACCCTGGTGGGCATGGTCGTCTCGGCCGTTCTGGTGCGGCTGATCCTGGTTCTGATCATGCCCGAAGTGCTGATGAGCTGGGAGGCCGAACAATCGTTCAATCGCGCCGATCTTGCAACCGTCCTCGAGGAGATGCTGCGATGAGAGCCCGGCCGCAAAAACTCTACTGGCGCCCGTCGTCGATCCCCACACCCGCGTTGTTGCTGCTGGCCCTGGCTGCAGTGGCCGCCCTTTTGGTGGTCGAGACTTTCACGCGCCAGGAAGCCTCCGACTACTACAGCGAGATGCTCGATGCTTCGCGCCTGGTGCAGCAAAGTATCGAGGTCCTGCGCCCGATTCGCGGGCGGGTCGAACCGATCAATCCCGATGTCGACCCGCTTCGCTCCGGCCTGATCGGCATCGCCTCGTCACCACTGACCAGCAACAGTGGCGACCTGGAATCAAAGCAGGCAACGATCAACCCGAACTGGGCCGCGGTGGTCATTCGCCTGCTGGCCGAGGCCGGCGTCGAACCCGGTGACCGCGTTGGCGTGGCCGTTTCGGGTTCGTTTCCGGCACTGAATCTGGCCGTCTATACCGCCCTCCAGTCGATGGGAGTCGAAGCGACCACCGTCGTTTCCGGCTCGGCTTCGCAATGGGGGGCCAATATCCCCGGCTTCGCCTGGCTCGACATCACCCGCGAACTTCGGGACGCGCAACTGATCGACATCAAGGCCGATGCCGTCACCCTTGGCGGCATCGAGGATCGGGGTGTAGGTCTCGACCGACGCGCCATCGAAATGATTACCGAGAGCGCGCAGCAGGCGGGTATCGAATTGATCGTTCCCGACAGCTACGAGGAGGCCGTCGCCGAGCGCATTCGCATTTACAACCAGGGCGGCTCCGACAAACCGTTGGCTGCGTTGATCAACGTTGGCGGGGGAACCGCGACCACCGGCCCGAACATCATCGACCACTTTTTCGGCAGTGGCCTCAATCGCACCGCGCCTTCCGCTGCTTTTCGGGTGCCCTCGGTGATGGGGCATTTCCTGCAGCAGGAAATTCCGGTGATCAATTTTTCCGGCATTCGCAACCTGGCCACCCAGTACGGCCTGCCCTATCCGCCCGAGCGGATGGAGAGCATTGGCACCGGCGGTGTCTACCGCGCCGAATCCTATCGCCGCTGGCTGGCCGCCTTGATGATCGTCTTGCTGCTGGGCCTGACGGCCCTGATCATGCGATCGGCCAATATTGCCCTGGTCACCGGTCGCAGGGGAAGTCGATCCGACACGATGAAACCCAAGGTCTGACCGAAGGCGCGGCCGCAGATACGACCAAGCCGGCACTAGGCCGGCTCGAGACGCGTCAAAGATGGAGGCCAGGCCCGGAATCGAACCGAGGTAAACGGCTTTGCAGGCCGCTGCATAACCACTCTGCCACCTGGCCGGAAGCGAACTGGATTGTACCCCATCCCGACCCCATCACGGAACGGGGGTAAAACGCAAAAGGCCCGGGAAACCCGGGCCTTGCGTCGAATCCTGGAGCGGGAAACCGGACTCGAACCGGCGACCCCAACCTTGGCAAGGTTGTGCTCTACCAACTGAGCTATTCCCGCGAAGGATTGAGCATTTTAGTCAGTCCGGGCGAAGAGTCAACCCCTTTCGTCCGATTTGCCTGCGAACATCGCGGCAGGCGGTATTTTACCGATTCGGCTTGCGTCTGGCGTGAAAACTGTCAAAATAACGCGGTTTTCACAATTCCAGAGGATTGCATGGCAAAGGACGAACATATCGAGATGGAGGGCAAGGTGCTCGAAACCCTGCCCAACACGATGTTCCGGGTCGAACTCGACAACGGTCACGTGATCACCGCCCATATTTCGGGCCGCATGCGCAAGCACTACATCCGCATCCTGACCGGCGACCGCGTGCGCGTCGAGATGACGCCCTACGATCTGAGCAAGGGCCGCATCACCTACCGCATGAAGTAACCCGGCCGTCTATTCGGCGACCGGCTCCGCCGCGGCCCGGCTGCGGCAGGACAGTTCCAGACCACTGCCGTCCTCGCGCGCAATAACCTCGACTTCCCCACCTTCGGACAGTTCGCCGAACAGCAGCTCGTCGGCCAGCGGCCGCTTGATGTGCTCCTGGATGATGCGCTTCATCGGCCGCGCGCCCATCTTCTCGTCGAATCCGTGCTCGGCCAGCCAGGCCCGTGCGTCGCGGCTGATCTCAACCGTGACGCCCTTGTCGGCCAGCTGATTCTCGAGTTCCATCAGGAACTTGTCGACCACCTTCATGACCACGTCCAGCGGTAGCGGACGGAACTGGATGATGGCATCGAGGCGGTTGCGGAATTCCGGCGAGAACTGCTTGCGGATGGCTTCCATGCCGTCACTGCTGTGATCGGCCGGCACGAAACCGATTCCGCGACGACTCATCAGCTGCGCCCCGGCATTGGTGGTCATCACCAGGATGACGTTGCGGAAGTCGGCCGTACGCCCGTTGGCGTCGGTAAGCTTGCCGTGATCCATGATCTGCAGCAGCAAGTTGTAGACATCCGGGTGTGCCTTTTCGATCTCGTCGAGTAGCAGCACCGAATGCGGGGTCTGGGTAACCGTCTCGGTCAGCAGGCCACCGCGATCAAAGCCGACATAGCCCGGCGGCGCCCCGACCAGGCGCGAGACCGAGTGCGCTTCCATGTACTCGGACATGTCGAAGCGGATCAGCTCGATACCCAGGGTCATGGCCAGCTGACGCGTGACTTCGGTCTTGCCGACACCGGTGGGCCCGGCGAACAGGAAATTGCCGATCGGCCGCTCGACCTCGGCCAGGCCCGAGCGCGACATCTTGATCGCCGATGAAAGGGTCGAAATCGCCTCGTCCTGGCCGAAGACCACCATCTGCAGATCACGCTCGAGTGTCTTGAGGGCGTCGCGATCCGAGCGCGAGACCTGTCGCGGCGGGATGCGCGCCATCCTGGCGATCACTTCCTCGATCTCGGTCACACCGATCTGCTCGACACGCTCGTCTTCGGGTTTGAGCCGTTCGCGTGCGCCGGCCTCGTCGATCACGTCGATCGCCTTGTCCGGCAGGTGGCGGTCATTGATATGCCGCGACGACAGGGTAGCGGCCGCTTCCAGCGCCTCGGGGGTGTAGCTCACGCCATGGTGTTCCTCGAAACGGTACTTGAGGCCATTGAGGATCTCGATGGTCTCGCCGACCGAGGGCTCGACGATATCGATCTTCTGAAAACGCCGAGCCAGCGCGCGGTCTTTCTCGAACACCCCCCGATACTCCTCGAAAGTGGTCGAGCCAATACAGCGCAGGTCACCGTTGGCCAGCACCGGCTTGATCAGGTTGGACGCGTCCATCACGCCGCCGGATGCGGCGCCGGCGCCGATGATTGTGTGAATCTCGTCGATGAACAGCACCGCCTTCTCGCGGCTCTTCAATTCGCCGAGCACCGCCTTGAGGCGCTTCTCGAAGTCGCCGCGGTACTTGGTGCCGGCCAGCAGCGCGCCCAGGTCCAGCGCCCAGATCTCGGCATCATGGAGCACCTCGGGCACTTCCTCGCGCACGATGCGCAGCGCCAGACCTTCGGCCAGCGCGGTCTTGCCGACGCCGGACTCGCCCACGTAGAGTGGATTGTTCTTGCGGCGGCGGCACAGGATCTGGATGGTGCGCTCGACCTCCAGCGCCCGACCGATCAGCGGATCGATCCGGTCGGCCTTCGCCCGCTCGTTGAGATTGGTGGCATAGCTGGCCAGCGCCGACTTTTCTTCCTCGGCGGCGGCCTCGGCACCCTGCTCCGCTTCCACGCCGGATTGTGCTCCGGCATCGTCGGTCCGGGCAATGCCGTGCGAGAGGTAGTTGACCACGTCCAGTCGCGCCAGGTCCTGCTTTCCGAGCAGGTAGACGGCATGCGAGTCCTTTTCGCTGAAGATGGCCACGAGCACGTTCGCGCCAAGCACTTCCTTTTTCTCGGCCGACTGCACGTGGTAGAGGGCGCGCTGAAGTACACGCTGGAAACCGATGGTCGGCTGGGTATCGCGTTGATCACCCTCCGACAGCACCGGCACGGCCTCGCTGAGGACCTGCACCAGCTCGTGGCCGAGCAACTGGATGTCGACGCTGCACGCCATCAGGACCTCGCGCGCCGAGTCATTGTCGAGCAGCGCCAGCAGCAGATGCTCGACGGTCAGGAACTCGTGGCGCTTGCTGCGGGCCGTGTGATAGGCCTGCGAGATCGAGAGTTCAAGTTCCTTGCTGAACATTTCGGCACCCCTGCGCTTGCGGTAAATGATTGTTCATCGAATACATACTGGTAAATTCGCTAGTAAGACCAGAATCAGGGCGGATGATTCCTGCCCGTTCAGCCATCGGTCTCCTCCAGCGTACACTGCAGCGGGTGCTCGTGCTCGCGGGCGTAATCGTTGACCATCACGACCTTGGTCTCGGCAATCTCGTAGGTATAAACCCCGGCCACTCCGCGCCCGCGGGTATGCACATGCAGCATGACGCTCGTGGCCTTGTCGCGCGACAGGCTGAAAAAACGCTGCAGAACCTCGACCACGAACTCCATGGGCGTAAAGTCGTCGTTGAGGATGACAACCTTGTAGAGCGGCGGTTTTCGTACCTTCGGCCGCGCTTCCTGTAATGCCAGGCCTTCGCCGCCGCCCGGGTCGGAATGCTGTTCCTTTTCGCTCATCGAATGCCTGAGTGGGTGACCTTGTTCATTCTCATCATACTGCGGCAGCCGTATGGGCTTTTCAAGCGCCCGAGCGCATGTTGCCGGGGACACAGACAGGTGCGCCAATAGCAGCGTATATTCAAGAATATTAATAACTTTGCAATTGTAGGCGGAAACTGCCACGCTCGGCACAACAACCATGGCAAAAGCCGAGTGAAATTAAGGGGTTGTTGTGCAAATTCGGATCAAGATTATGGCGATTGCCCCCTTACTGGCTCTGCTGCTGGTAAACACCTTGCATGCGCAGCAATCACGGCAAGCGACCCACATCGCCAGCGCAGTCTATCTGGGCGATGTCCCGACGATCGTCGCCGATGAGTACGGCCTGTTTGCCGATCAGGGTATTCAGGTCGAGGTCACGCATCACGACTCGGGTGTAACGAGCATGGCGAAGCTGCGCGCCGGCGAGGCGGATTTCGCGCTGATGGCGCTCACACCCCTGGTGCTCGACCGTTTGGCCGACGAGAATCCCGGCGGCCCCGACGACCCGGTCGTTCTCGCCAGCCTGGTGCACTCCATGGGCCTGCTACAGATCGTCACCACCAGCGAATCCGGCATTCGGCAACCGGCCGACTTCCGCGGACGAAGAATCGCCGTCGACCGCGGGACGAACTCGGAATTCGTGTGGTGGCTCTACGAGCAGTATCACGGCATCGACCGTGCCTCGATCGAGCTGGTCGACCTGTCATTTGCGGACATGTCCGACGCACTGATCGCCGGCCGCATCGACGCGGCCGTATTGGTGGAACCCCGGGTATCGACACTCGATGCCCGGCTGAAAGAGGATTCAAGACCCCAGGCGGTCCATTTTCATGTCAATAACCTGTATATCGGAAAATGGATCCTCGTGACCACGCGCCACACCGTGGAAAATCGTCCTGATCTCAGCCGCAATATGCTCGCAGCCTACCAGGCGGCGATCGATTTCGTCGATCGAGAACCGAATGACGCCATTGCCGCCTTCAACCGGCGAATGGGTGTGGCCGAAGGTCTCCTGGCCGGCCACTGGGACGCACTCGACTACAACCTCACCCTCGACTGGGGGCTGATTGCCGATTTCCAAAAACAGTTTCTCTGGGCCCAGGCGGTTGGTTACGACAACGCTGGCGGGCCATTGCGAATACTCGACCTGATCGAAGCCGGCCCGCTTCGGGACGTCCGACCCGATGCAGTGGGCATCCCCGGCACCGATACACAGGACCGGACTCCGTGAATCTGTACCGGCTCTCGCGATTGAGCATCGTGGCCTGTGTGGCAGGCATGGTGTTGCTACTGACCCTGAGCGTATACAGCGGCCGCCAGATGCTCGACAAGCAGGACGCGATCGATGAACTCCTGCAATTACACGAACGCATCAACGAATTTTCCGCCGCCAGCGACAATCTGGTCCTTTTCGGTGCGGATCCGGGCCTTTGGCGTGCCTACCGTGCCGAGGGCATGGCAATCCAGCAGGAACTGGAACAACTGGGTGAAGGTCATTCCGAGGCGCGCAAGGCGGCACAACGTCTGGGTCAACTGATCCATTCCGTCGATATGGCGCTGGGCGCCATCGATACCGGCAGTGACCCAACCCAGATCGACCGCGATGTCCAGGCGCTCGATGTACCCGTCCGCAGCCGAATCGTCATGCACCATGTCGCCGGACAGGGCATCGCACTCGACACCGCACTCGACAGCGCACTGAGCCAGCGCCAGGATGTGATCGCACGCGAGGCGGCATGGATCGGCGCCACCCTGGCCGGCGCGGCATTGATCTTCGGCGCCTTGTGCGTTATCGCCTTCGGTCTGATCCACCGCCGTGTTGCCCAGCCCGTACGATCGCTCTCCAACACGCTCGAACGGCTGCGTGAGGGCGAAACCGACGCCCGTGCACCGGTGACCAGCAATGACGAGCTGGGGCGACTGGCCGAGATGCTCAATAAGGCGCTGGACGAACGCGATGCCGCCGACACCCAACTGCTCGAACGGCAGAAGACGCTGCAAGCCGCGCTGGACAAACTCGCCGACACCCGCGATCGACTGATCCGGGCCCAGTCGATCGCCAGCATCGGCAGCTGGGACCTCCATCTCGCAACCGGACAGCTCGAGTGGAGCGACGAGGTGTTCGAGATCTCGGGCCTGCGCCGCGAGGACTTCGACGGCACGCTGGAGAGCTTCTTTGGGGGCGTTCATCCCGAGGACCAGGGCTGGCTGCGCCGAAGCCTGGCCGCCTGGGTGGAGAAGGGTGGAGAGTTCGATGCCGAACACCGCATCGTAAGACCCGACGGCGAAGTTCGCTGGGTACGGGAACAGGCCCGCATTATCCCCGATCAGGATGGTCGAATGGCCTTGACGACCGGCACAGTCCAGGACATTACAGCCCAACGACAGATGGACGAGCGCCTGCGGCAGTTCCAGCAACTCCTTGAAGGCACCGAAGATCTCTGTGCCATCGTCGATGACAATTATCGCTATCTGTGGATCAATCAGGCTTATGCCGACCGGTATGGTGTCAGTCCGCAAGCGATCCGGAATCGTCCAATCGTGGATGTGCTCGGACAGCGGCTTTTCGAAGGTTCTCTCCGGCCGCGTCTCGACCGCGTCCTGGCCGGGGAGTCATTGCGCTACGAAGCGATACGCGACTTTCCCGGAATTGGAAAACGGAACATGCTGGCCCGCTGGTATCCGATCGATGTTCCCGGGCAATCGAGTCGCCGCGTGGGCGCGGTTATCACCGATGTAACCGAAATACGACAGGCAGAAGCTGACCTCGAAAAACAGGGACGATTGCTCGATATGGCCGGTCGTGCAGCCCGCTTTGGCGCCTGGTCGGTCGATCTGGAAACCCATGTCGTGGCATGGTCCGACATGGTTGCCGAAATCCACGGCATGCCTCACGGATTTTCGCCCTCGCTGGAAGAGGGTATCCGCTTTTATGCCCCCGAATTCCGTGAGCGCGTCAGCGAACTTTTCAAAGCCTGTGCCGAGCGCGGCGAGCCGTACGACGAAGAACTTCAGATCATTGACGCAAACGGTGAACGCCGCTGGGTACGGGCCGTGGGCGAGCCGGACTACGACGAAAACCAGAACATCATACGGGTCCAGGGTGCCTTTCAGGATATCTCCGAGCGAAAGGCGCTCGAGCACGAAAGCCGCAATCTGACCGATCGGCTGGCGGCCATGCTCGAAGCCATTACCGACGGCTTTGTAGCAGTCGACGAACAATGGCGATACACCTACGTCAATGCCACCGCCGCCTGGATCCTGGGCAAGTCGCGGGAAGAGTTGATCGGTACGAGCATCTGGGATCAGTTCCCGGAACTGGTCGGAAGCCGTATGGAGCGTGCCCTGGTCACTGCCATGGAAGAGCGCATCTCCAATTCGGCCGAAGAGTTTTTCGAGCCCCTGGACATCTGGTTCGACATGCATGCCTATCCCTGGGAGGAAGGTGTGGCCGTGTTCTTCCGCGACGTCACCGAACATCACCAGATGCTCGAGCAGCTTCGGGCGCAGGAAGCGGCATTGCGCGTATCCCGTGACGAACTGAATTCCGCGCTGAATACGCGTCAGATCCTGATCAACTCCCTGCCCGCCCATATCGCGATGCTGGATGCTGATGGTGTGATCATCGATGTCAACGACCAGTGGCGGCACTTCGGTGAAAACAACCAGTTCGACAACGGCTCCGATTTTGGCATCGGCACGAATTACATCGGGTTGTGCGAAGCTGCCAGAGGCGAGTGTTCGGAAGAAGCGGCAACCGTGGCGGACGGCCTGAGAGATGTGCTCGTGGGGAAGCGAGAAACCTTCGCCCTTGAATATCCATGCCATTCCCCCGATCAGAAACGCTGGTTCCGTGTGATGTTCAGTCGCTTGTCATCGGAGGGAGCCGCTGCCGGGGGCGCCGTCGCCATGCATATCGACGTCACCGAACGCAAACTTGCCGAACGGGAGCTCAGCCGGCTCGCCTACCAGGATCCACTGACCGGATTGCTCTCGCGCAATGGCTTCGCACAACGCCTGGGCAAGCGATTCAATCAAAGTGCATGGCCCGCCGGCGCCGTGGTCGCCATGCTGGACGTCGTGAAGCAACACGACATCAACGAAGCTCACGGCTATACCACCGGTGACCGGATACTGGTCGAACTCGGTCGGCGCCTGAAGCGTCAGGCGGGGCGTCGCGGTCTGGTTGCTCGCATCGGCGGTGACGAGTTTGTCGTTTACCTCCCGCGCAGCACGAAAATGGACCTCGAAACGCAGCTCGGCAGTCTGATCAAGGCAGTCAACCAGCCCTTTCATCCGGACGACAGCGACAGCGGTATCGATATCGACGTGGGTCTGCGCATGGGCTACACCGTGCTTGGCGATGAACAGCGTCGACCGGAAGACCTGGTGCACGAGGCCGAGCTGGCGCTGTACGAAAACCGTGAGGCGTCGACGGCCCGGGAACCCTGGGTCGCATTCACCCCCGAGTTGAACAAGCAGACGCGTGAGCGGATCCAATTGACCAGTGAACTGCGACGTGCACTCGAAGCGGACGAATTCGAGCTGCACTTTCAGCCCAAGGTCAACCTTGCAGACGGCCGTATGATTTCAGCCGAGGCCCTGATTCGCTGGCAACACCCGGAGCACGGCCTGTTGCCGCCCGGCTTGTTCATTCCGGTAGCCGAGCAGAGCCAGCTCATCGGGCCAATCGGCGACTGGGTCCTGCGGGCGGCCTGCAGGCAACTGCGCGAATGGCAGACTTCGGATCTCGCGGCAGTGGGCCTGGCGGTCAACGTCTCGCAAGTCCAGTTCATGCTCGGCGACTTTCCTGAAAAGGTTCACGCGGCGCTGCAGGAATTCGGTGTCGACCCCTCTCACCTGACGCTCGAGATCACCGAGTCGGTGTTCGAACGTCAGTCAGAGCGATTGCTGACCGAAATCCGTGAGCTGAAAGAACTGGGTGTGCGAATGTCCCTGGACGACTTCGGCACCGGTTATTCCTCGCTGCTGTACCTGCAACGCTATCCCTTCGACGAGATCAAGATCGACCGGGGCTTTGTCCACCACGTCCTCGATGACCGCTACAGTCACAACGTCGTGCGGACCGTCATGAATCTGGCTGCCGCCCTGGACGCCGAGCCGGTGGCCGAGGGTGTCGAGTCCAGGCAGGTGGCCGACGCTCTGCTCGAGATGGGTTGTCAGGTCGGACAGGGTTACTACTTCAGCATGCCGCTGGCGGCCGAGGACTTTCGCTGGCTGCTCCAGCGGGGCGGCAACCTGCCTCTGAGTTCGAACTCGCGCGCCCACTGAATGGCGCCGAGCAACCGACAGGAATAATGGCGATGAGCAAGAAAGACTGGCACCTGACAAAGCGGAAGACCGGCATTCCCGGCCTGGACCGGCTCACGAACGGCGGCTTGCCCGAGGGACAAGCGACCCTGGTTCTCGGGCAGCCCGGTTCCGGCAAGACGGTACTCGGCCTGCAGATACTGGCCACTGCTGTCGCGCAAGGCGACGGCGGTGTATTCGTCACCTTCGAAGAGTCGCTGGGGCAACTGAAACGCAGTGCCGATTCGTTTCGCTGGGGCAGCGCCCTGATCGAATCGGATGCATGGTCGATCATCGACGCACGCACGCCCATCGGCGCCGAAGTCGCCGGTGATTTCGATATCGACGCCCTCCTGGCAGCGATTTCATCGCAGGCGGATCGCTTCGATAACCCCTGGATCGTGGTCGACGGTATCGATCAATTGCTGCAACACCAGCCCGATCCGATTGTTGCCGCCAATCAGGTGCGGCAGATCAACGAGTACTGCGAAAAGCACGGCTGGACCCTGCTGCTCAGCGGCAAGGTCGGAGACCGGGGCTTGTCTCCCCGCCATCTGGAAGGCATCGAGTATCTGCTGCCGACGACGCTGCTGCTGACAGCGACGGTCGTCGATCGTCGCCAGAACCGCCACCTGCGCGTGGCCAAGTATCGGGGATCGGCCCATGTGACCGATGTTGTTCCCCTGATCATGGATGACGATGGTATTCAGTTGCCTTACCAGGCGACTCCCGCTGAAAAACCGGCAACTGCCGGAACGGAACGCGTCAGCACCGGTATCGACCGCCTCGACCAGTTACTCGGTGGCGGGCCCTACCGGGGCTCGAGCACGCTGATCTCAGGCCGCCCCGGCACTGCAAAAAGCACGCTGGCGGCCAGTTTTGCGGCGGCGGCGGCCGAACGCGACGAACGCACCCTGTATGTGAGCTTCGACGAGATCGAAGCACCCTATGTGCGCAACCTGGCATCGGTGGGCATCCACCTGCAGCCGCACATCGACGCCGGCCGGATTCGCTTTTGCGCCCGTTCGGCATGGTCGGCCCTGATCAGCGAGCACTTCCTTCGCATCCAGCGCCTGATCGAGGAATTCGAACCGCACTGCCTGGTCATCGACCCGGTTTCGGCCCTGCTGAAGTCCGCCGGTTCCGAGGGCCACCGAACTGCGATTGAGCGCTTGCTTGCGGTAGCACGCGGCCGGGGAATCACAACAATCCTCACTTCGCTTAGCGGTGAGGGCGACCCCGAGGGGGAAACCACCCTGGTGCATGTCTCGACCATTGCCGATACCTGGATCGTGCTCGACTACAACGTGCGCGCCGGCGAACGCAATCGCTCACTCTCCATCGTGAAATCACGCGGGACGGCCCACTCCAACCAGCAGCGCGAACTGGTGCTTTCGAATGACGGCGTCAGCCTGGCCGACGTGTACGAGTACGGCACACAGGTGCTGATGGGCACCGCTCGGGCGCAGAAGGAAAGCGAGGACCGGGCGGAGAAACGGCGGATCGCGACAGAGCGAGTGCAGCACCACCAGGATCTGGAACGCCGAATCGAACAGACCCGCAGCGAACTGGATCGCCTGAAAGCCGAACTCAAGCTGCAGGAGCAGGCATCCGATGAGGCTGAACAGTTGGATCGCACTCACACCGAACAGATGAAACGGCGGCGGGAACCCGATCGTGGCCGTGACGAGAAAGGAGATGACAAGTGAACGCCGAAAGCAGACAAGGCGAATCGGCCGTACCCGCACTGACGCTGCTGGTCACCGGCAACGCACCGCGATCACGCCGGGCGCGGGCAAATTTGACCCGGGCCTTGAAAGCGCTGGATCAGGAATCCATCAAGCCGCTGGAGATCGACCTGCTCGCCCATCCGGAGCAGTCGGTGAGTTATTCGGTCTTCGCAACGCCCGCACTGTTGATGATGCACGATAACGGGGAGGTTTCGGTGCTCTACGGCGACCTGTCCAACGAACGCAAGCTGCTCGCCTTCCTGGGCGACATCGGTGAGGAATAGGCGCTTGTCGCAGCCAGCGCCCGGCGACTGCCGTTGATGCGCAGCCGCCGGGCGTCGATCAGGCGCCTGCGGCGTTGTCGAACTGGTCTTCCTCGGTCGAACCCGACAGCGCGCCAAGCGAGGAATCACCCCCGCTGATCGCCTGGGTCAGTTCGTCGAAATAGCCGGTCCCCACCTCGCGCTGGTGGCGGGTGGCCGTGTAGCCCTGCGATTCGGCCGCGAACTCGGCCTGTTGCAGCTCGACGTAGGCTGACATCTGGCGTTCCTTGTAGCCGCGGGCGAGCTGGAACATGCCGTGGTTGAGTGCATGGAAACCGGCCAGGGTGATGAACTGGA
The DNA here is from genome assembly GCF_011008905.1 of Wenzhouxiangella sp. XN201. NCBI lineage: Bacteria > Pseudomonadati > Pseudomonadota > Gammaproteobacteria > Chromatiales > Wenzhouxiangellaceae > Wenzhouxiangella > Wenzhouxiangella sp. XN201. The sequence goes on along the minus strand of NZ_JAAIVI010000017.1, from coordinate 1,288,717 downwards.
ACTTGTAGCCCATCGCACCCAGTTCCTTCTGGAAGCTGGCGATTTCGGTATCGGACAGATTCTTGCGCCAGTTAAAGCTGGGCGAGCAGTTGTAGGCCAGCAGCTTGTCGGGATACTCCGCCCGAATGGCTTCCGCGAACTGCTTCGCCTCGCCCAGGTCGGGCTTGGAGGTTTCACACCACAGCAGGTCGGCATAAGGAGCGTAGGCCAGACCGCGGGCAATCGCCTGGTCGATGCCGGCGTCGGTGCGGTAGAAGCCCTCGGCCGTGCGCTCGCCGGTAATGAAACGGTGGTCGACCTCATCGATGTCGGAGGTCACCAGGCCGGCACCCATGGCGTCGGTACGCGCAATGATGATGGTCGGAACATTGGCGATATCGGCAGCCAGTCGCGCTGCTATGAGTTTCTGCACCGCCTCCTTGGTGGGCACCAGCACCTTGCCGCCCATGTGACCGCACTTCTTGGCCGAGGCGAGCTGATCCTCGAAATGCACCCCGGCGGCACCGGCATCGATCATGTCCTTCATCAACTCGTGGGCATTGAGGACGCCGCCGAAGCCGGCCTCGGCATCGGCCACGATCGGTGCGAACCAGTCGATGTCGCCCTTGCCCTCGGCCGACTGGATCTGGTCGGCGCGCAGGAAAGTGTTGTTGATGCGACGAACCACCGACGGCACCGAATTGGCCGGGTACAGGGACTGGTCGGGGTACATCTGGCCGGCGATATTGGCATCGGCCGCGACCTGCCAGCCAGAAAGGTAGATGGCCTTCAGGCCGGCACGCACCTGCTGCATGGCCTGGTTGCCGGTCAGGGCGCCGAGCGCATTGACGAAGTCCTCCTCGTGCATCAGCTTCCAGAGCTTTTCGGCCCCCATGCGGGCCAGGGTGTGCTCGATGGTGACACTGCCGCGAAGTCGCAGTACTTCGTTTGCGTCGTAGGGGCGCTTCACGCCCTTCCAGCGCGGGTTCTCCAGCCAGTCGCGTTCCATTTCGATGATCGGTTGGACATCCTTGTTCATGCGGTCGTGCTCCGGTGTGGTTTCAGTTCAGGGATTCCCTACAAGCCGCGCGTAACCCGGCAGGGTGAGAAATTCGACAAAATCGTCGCTGGCGGTGGCCTCGCCGATCAGTTCGGCAGCCGCAAGGTACTGACCGTCGTCGAAGGCCTTTTCGCCGACGTCGGCGCGGATCTTTTCCAGTTCCTCGGCCTGCCAGCGGCGGATCAGCTCAAGATCGATGTCGCGGCCGTCCTCGAGCACGCCGCGATCATGCCGCGCCCACTGCCATAACTGCGCCCGGGCGATTTCGGCAGTGGCCGCGTCCTCCATCAGGTGATTGATCGGTACGCAGCCCTGCCCGTCCAGCCAGGCGGCCATGTAGCGGATCGCCACATTGATATTGCCGCGCAGGCCGGCCTCCGTGATTGTGCCCTTGCACGGCGCCACCAGATCTGCGGCGCTGACCGAGACGTCTTCACGCAATCTGTGGAGTTGGTTCGGCTTGTCACCGAGCTGCCGGTCGAAAACCTCCCGCGCGAGCTGAATCAAGCCCGGGTGCGCTACCCAGGTGCCGTCGTGACCGTCACCGGCCTCGCGCTCCTTGTCCTCACGCACCTTCTGCAGGGCGGCCTCGTTGGCGGCCTCATCGCCCTTGATCGGGATCTGGGCGGCCATGCCGCCCATGGCGAAGGCACCACGACGGTGGCAAGTCCGGATCAGGAGCTGCGAGTAGGCGCGGAGGAACGGCACGGTCATGGTGACCTGCGCCCGGTCCGGAAGTACTTTGTCAGAATGCGCCCGGAAACATTTGATATAACTGAAAATATAATCCCAGCGTCCGCAATTAAGCCCGACGATCCGGCTCTTCAGGGCATGCAGAATCTCGTCCATCTCGAACACCGCCGGGAGGGTCTCGATCAGCACCGTGACCTTGATCGTGCCGGGCTCGAGTTCGAGCGCGCCCTCGATGTCGGTCAGCACCTGCTCCCACAGTTCGGCCTCGTGGCGGCTCTCGAGCTTCGGCAGGTACAGGTAAGGTCCGCTGCCGTGGTCGATCAGGGTGCGGGCATTGTTGTAGACGTAGACGGCCGCGTCGAAGATCCCTCCGGGCACGGCCTGACCGCTGACCTGCACGTGCTTTTCGTCCAGATGCCAGCCGCGCGGCCGGACGATCAGTACGGCCGGATCCGGATCGAGCTGGTAGTGCTTACCGTTGTCGGCGGTGAAGTCGATGCTGCGTCGCACGGCATCGTACAGGTTGACCTGGCCGTCGATCATGTTGGCCCAGGTCGGCGTCGAGGAATCCTCGAAGTCAGCCATGAAGACCTTGGCGCCGGAGTTGAGCGCATTGATGATCATCTTGCGATCGACCGGCCCGGTGATCTCCACGCGGCGGTCCCGCAGGTCCTTCGGAATCGGCGCGACCTTCCAGTCGGATTCCCGGATACTTCGCGTCTCCTCCGGAAAATCGGGCAGCTGGCCTGCGTCGAACCCCTTCTGACGGGCCCGTCGCTGCTGCAGGAGTTCGTCGACGCGGCCACGATGACGCTTGGACAAGCGAACCAGCAAGCGTGAAAGCCCGCTGGAAAACAGCGGCCGTGCCGCCTTGGGCAAGGCCTGCGTGAATTCAAGCTCGCCGTCGCCGGCCAGTTCCGGTGTGGGATGACGCTGTGACTCCCGGTTCATGACGCTCCATTCCGTAACGTATGTTCACCAAGAGCCTAGGTGGCCCAACATCATTAAGCAAATTAAATCTTTTGATTTTCTTTATTTGTTTCTGTAATACTTAACGCTTCACACTGAACATTTCACACTTTCAAATGCCCTATAAAGGCAACCTGCTCAAGCACCTGCGAGCTTTTATCCAGACCGCCCGCACCGGCAGCGTTTCGGCCGCTGCCGAGCGGCTGTTCCTGAGCCAGCCCTCGATTAGCCAGCAAATTCGCGCGCTGGAAGACGAACTGGAACGCCCGCTGTTCGAGCGTCACGGCCCCCGCTTGCAGCTCACGCCGGCGGGCAAGGCCCTGCTGGAGATGGCACGCCCCCTGGTCGACCGCCTCGACGCCCTCCCCGACGAGTTCCAGCGCCGCTACGGCTCGCTCGATACCGGCGAAATCCGGATTGCCGCAGGCGAATCGACCATTCTTCACCTGCTGCCGTCCCTGTTGATGCGCTTCCGGCGCAAGCACCCCGGCATTTTCGTGCACCTGCACAACGTCACCGGGGCGGACGGCCTGGGCATGATCCGCGACGATGAGGTCGACTTTGCCGTCGGCTCGATGCTCGAGGTGCCCGATGACATCGACTACCGCCCGATCTGGCACTTCAATCCGGCGCTGATCATGAGCCGCGATCACGCGTTGGCACGCCGGCGCAATATCGAGCTGACCGACATCAGCCCGCACGGCCTGATCCTGCCACCGCGGCGCCTGAGTACCTACGAGCTGGTCGACCGGGTCTTCCAGCAGCACGGCCTGCCCTTCCGGGTCAACCTGGAAGTCGGCGGCTGGGAGGTGATCAAGCGCTACGTCGCCCTGGGCATGGGAATATCGATTGTCACCAGCATCTGCCTGACCGAAACCGACCGCCAGCAGCTGGCAGTGCGGGACCTGAGCCGCTACTTCCCCCGCCGCTCCTACGGGGTGGTGCTGCGCCGGGGCGCCTACCTTTCACCGCAGGCGGAGCGGTTTATCGATTTGATGAGCCCCGATTTGTTCGGGGAGTGACTGTGGCTTCGACGGGGCGAGATTGGGAGTTGCCGCGGGTGGTGCCCGGAGAAATGCGTCCCTGGATGGCGAACGACGTCGATGGTGTGTCGAGTCCGGGTGGCTTCATGTGCCGGAACGACCAAGTTGGTTGGCTGTTCACTTCAAGCATCCAGAATCGGCGCCCGAGCTTCCCAAAGACGGAGAAGTTCGGAGAAGACCTCCGCGCCATCCAGAAACGCATTTCTCCGGACACCACCCGCTCTGACAGGCTTGGTGGCCCTTCTTGTGTGCAGTCTCCTCCAACCTGTCAAGGCGGGGAGTGGTGGCTGCGATTCGAAAAATCGGGGCGCGGGTGTGCCACAGCAATCACCAGCCATCAGCCTGAAGTGCGGGTGTTGAAGCCGCCACACCGCCGACAAGACTCAACCGCAATCTCGCTGGCACCCAAACGACTCCACGCAAGACGAGCCCACGAGGCCGCACGCCCCGCATTTTCCGAATCGCAGCCACCACTTCCCGCCCCGGCCACCTTAAACTCCTCCCACAAACCCGCCCTCGCAAAAAATCAACCGCAACCCCATATCGACAAGCATGAGTGATCTGATCATGGTGGCCATGTCCGGCGGGGTGGATTCGTCCACCGTGGCCTGGCTGTTGAAGCAGCAGGGCAAACCCATCGCCGGCATGTTCATGAAGAACTGGGAAGAAGAAGACACCGTCAGCGGCTGTTCGGCCGAGGACGATGCCGCCGATGCGCGCAGGGTCGCCGAAATACTGGGCATCGACTTCCACGGCCGCAACTTTGCCGCCGAGTACTGGGACGAAGTGTTCGAGCAGTTTCTGGCCGAACTCAGGGCCGGCCGCACCCCCAATCCCGACATCCTGTGCAACCGCGAGATCAAGTTTCGCACCTTCGTCGAGCATGCGCGGGACCTGGGCGCGGCACACATCGCCACCGGGCACTACGCCCGTCGCCGAGATAACGACGATGGCACGGTTTCGCTGCTGAAGGGTATCGATTCGAACAAGGATCAGAGCTATTTTCTCTATGCCCTCGACCAGGAACAGTTGCAGCACGCACTTTTCCCGCTCGGCGAACTGACCAAGCCCGAAGTGCGTGATCTGGCCGCCCAGGCCGACCTGCCGGTGGCCGCCAAAAAGGACTCGACCGGCATCTGCTTTATCGGCGAGCGCAACTTCGACCGCTTTATCGCCAATTACCTGGACGCCGAACCGGGCGAGATCCGCACCTCCGACGGTACCGTGATCGGCACCCACCAAGGCCTGATCCATTACACGCTCGGCCAGCGCAAGGGGCTCAACATCGGCGGGCTCAAGGACTTCCCGGAAGCGCCCTGGTACGTGACCTACAAGGATATCGAGCACAACGTGCTCTACGCCGAGCAACAGACCGATCACCCGACCCTGATGTCGACAAGCCTGGAAGCAAGCGATCTGAACTGGATCCGCCGCCAGCCCGAGGCGGGCGAAAGGCTGCACGCCAAGGTGCGCTACCGCCAGCCCGATCAGGCCTGCCGCGTCGAGGCGATCGATCAAGCAAGACTTCAACTGGTGTTTGACAAACCCCAGCGCGCGGTCACGCCCGGCCAGGCGGTTGTCCTATATCATGGCGATGAGTGCCTGGGCGGCGGCACGATAACCACTGGAAACGCACCGCTGCCCGATCAATTGACGAACGCGAAAACACAGGAAGCGATCCACTCATGAGAGACGCCACCATCGCCTTTGCCGGCATGCTGCAGGCCAGCGAACTGGTCCGCCAGATTGCCACCTCCGGAAACTGCTCCGGCCAGGCGGCACAGGCAAGCATCGCCAGTGTTTTCAGCCGCGACCCCGAGTCGACCGAAGACGTCTACGGCGGCCTCGGCGGCGTACGCATGGGGCTGCGCGTTCTGACCGAACTATTCAGCGCACGCACTGACCACGAAAGCCTGCAGCCGCTCAACTATGCACTCGGTCTGGCCAAGCTCGGCCGCGCCATCTCGCGCGACCGCAAGCGTCAGCAGGCCATCGGCAAGGAACTCGACCTGGTCGCGAAAGCCTGGCAAGACGCCGGCGAGACCGTCGACGACAGCGTCACCTCGCAACTGGCCGACATCTACCAACATCAGGTCTCAACTCTGGATTTCCGGCTCTCGGTCAGCGGCAAGCCCGAATATCTCAAGCAACAGGAAAAGGTCGCTTTCGTGCGCGCCCTGCTGCTTGCCGGGCTGCGTTCGGCCTTTCTGTGGCGTCAGGTCGGTGGCCGGCAGTGGCGGCTCGTTTTCCAGCGGCGCAAGATGCTCGAGCAGGCCCAGGCCTTGCTGACGGCCTGATTCCGGCCCTTGCCGGCCACGGTGCCGGCATCGAGCGCGTGATAAAATCATCGTTTGGCATCCGGGAGGCCGCAGCAAAGCGGTACATGCCCCGGCTTACCCGTTTAGAAACTGGAGGAGAGTCCCATGCGTGACGAGCTCGGCTGTCTCGATCGCTTCAAGGCCAATGGCAAGGAATATGGCTTTTACAGCCTGCCCAAGCTGGCCGAACAACACGAGCAGGTGAGGAAGCTGCCCTTCTCGCTTCGCATCCTGCTGGAAAACCTGATGCGGCACGAGGACGGCAGGAACATCACTGCCGACGATGTCGCCGCCCTGGCCAACTGGGATCCCAAAGCTGACCCGAGCAGGGAAATTTCCTTCACGCCCGCCCGTGTAGTGCTGCAGGACTTCACTGGTGTGCCGGCGATTGTCGACCTGGCCGCCATGCGCGAGGCCATGAAAGAACTCGGCGGCAAGGCCGACCGCATCAATCCGCTCTCCCCGGCCGAACTCGTCATCGATCACTCGATCCAGGTCGACAGCTACGGCCAGGCCAATTCACTCGACCTCAACAACGAGATCGAATTCAAGCGCAACAAGGAACGCTATGCCTTCCTGCGCTGGGGCCAGGGTGCCTTCGACAACTTCAAGGTCGTCCCGCCCAACACCGGCATCGTGCACCAGGTCAACCTGGAACATCTTTCGCGCGTCGTTTTCGATGGCGAAGTCGATGGCCAGCCCATGGCCTGGCCCGATACCCTGGTCGGTACCGATTCGCATACCACCATGATCAATGGCCTCGGCATTCTTGGCTGGGGCGTGGGCGGCATCGAAGCCGAGGCGGCCATGCTGGGTCAGCCGATCTCCATGCTGATTCCGCAGGTCATCGGCTTCAAGCTCACCGGCAAGCTGCCGGAGGGCACGACAGCCACCGACCTGGTGCTGACCATCACCGAGATGCTGCGCGAGAAGGGCGTGGTCGGCAAATTCGTCGAGTTCTTCGGCAACGGCCTGTCGCACCTGCCGCTGGCCGACCGGGCCACGATCGGCAACATGTCGCCGGAGTTCGGCTCCACCTGCGCCATCTTCCCGATCGACCAGGAAACCATTCGCTACCTCGAGCTTTCCGGTCGCAGCAAGGAACGCCTGGAACTGGTAGAAACCTATGCACGGGCCCAGGATTTCTGGCGCGACGATGAAGATCCCGACCCGGTATACAGTGACGTGCTCGAACTCGACCTGGGAGACGTCGTCCCCAGCCTTGCCGGCCCCAAGCGGCCGCAGGATCGGGTCTTGCTGAGCAAGGCCAAGAACGCCTTCCTGGCCCAACTCTCCGAAATGACCAAAAGCCGCGATTCCAACAACGGTTCCGAAGTAGGACGCTTCAATGATGAAGGCGGTCGTACCGCGGTGGGTGCGACCGAGATCCCGGGCGCTGCCGAAGTCGATTACAAGGATCAGACCTTCATTCTCAAGGACGGCGCGGTGGTAATCGCCGCCATCACCTCCTGTACCAACACGTCCAATCCGGCGGTCATGCTCGGCGCAGGGATCCTGGCGCGCAATGCCCGCGAGAAGGGGCTGACAGTCAAGCCCTGGGTCAAGACCTCGCTGGCGCCGGGCTCGAAAGTGGTCACCGATTACCTGGAAAAATCAGGCCTGGACGACGACCTGGAAGCGCTCGGTTTCTATACCGTCGGCTATGGCTGCACGACCTGCATCGGCAACTCCGGACCGTTGCCCGAACCGATCGACCAGGCCGTGCGTGAACACGAGATGGTGGTCTGTTCGGTGCTCTCCGGCAACCGCAATTTCGAGGGCCGCATTCATCCGGAAGTCAAGATGAACTACCTGGCTTCCCCGCCCCTGGTCGTGGCCTATGCCATCGCCGGCCGGATGGATCTCGACCTGGTCGAGGAACCGCTGGGCGAGGATCCCGACGGCAACCCGGTCTACCTCAAGGACGTCTGGCCGGACGCGCGCGAGATCCAGGACTTCATCCAGTCCAACGTCACTTCAGAAATGTTCTCGAGCAACTACAAGAGCGTGTTCGAAGGCGACGAGCTCTGGAACAGCATGGACACGCCCACCGGCGAGATGTTCGAGTGGGACGACGACTCCACCTATGTGCGCAACCCGCCCTACTTCGAGGGCATGACCATGGACCCCGACGCCATCGGCGACATCAAGGGCGCTCGGGTCCTGGCCAAGCTGGGCGACTCGGTTACTACCGACCACATTTCCCCGGCCGGCGCCATCAAGCCGGACTCCCCGGCGGGCCGCTATCTGCAGGAGCAGGGCATCAAGCCCGTCGATTTCAACTCCTACGGCTCACGCCGCGGCAACCACGAAGTCATGATGCGGGGCACGTTTGCCAATGTGCGCATCAAAAACCAGATTGCCGAAGGCACCGAGGGCGGTTTCACCACCTACTTCCCCGACAGCGAAGTGATGCCGATTTACGATGCGGCCGTGAAGTACCAGGAAGATGGCACCCCGCTGGTCGTCATCGCCGGGAAGGAATACGGTTCGGGCTCGTCGCGTGACTGGGCAGCCAAGGGCACGCGCCTGCTCGGCGTCAAGGCCGTGATCGCCGCAAGTTTCGAACGGATTCACCGTTCCAACCTGATCGGCATGGGCGTGTTGCCGTTGACCTTTGCCGAAGGCGAGGATGCCGACAGCCTGGGCCTCGACGGCACCGAGACTTTCGATATCACCGGGCTCGAGGACGGCTCCGAAAAGGAAGTCGAGGTGAAGGCCACACACCCCGAAGGCAAGGAAACCACCTTCAAGGCCCGTGTGCGCCTGGATACGCCGAAGGAAATCGAGTACTACAAGCACGGCGGCATCCTGCACTACGTGCTGCGGGATATGGCCAAGGCAGCCTGAGGATTGTGTCAAGTTGCGGGAGGGGCGACGGGCATCGTTCGAGTTCATACGAAATC